>NZ_JANIBK010000007.1 GCF_024505165.1 Methylomonas rivi | reverse complement strand
ATAAAAACCTTTAGCGTACTGACTATCCAAGACGAAAGAATAGATGCGCATAACTCAACGGAATTAAAAGAATATCTGCTGGATATGATAGAAGGCGGCGAAAGCCATATTGTCGTGCAATTAAAACATGTCCGTTTTATCGATAGCTCCGGCTTGGGAGCCTTATTATTCGGCCATAAACATATGGCCGCAAAATCCGGTCAATTTGCGTTAGCCCATATACAACCGCAAGTGCTATCGATGTTCGAACTGACCAGACTCACGCGGGTATTTGAAATTTATGCCGACATCGACGAAGTGCTTACTCATTAGCTATAGAGATGACTTATGTGTTCCTCAGTGATACAGGTTGACGTTATCGTCCCTACCCATACCAAATATTTGGATTTAATCGGCAGCATCGGCGAACGCATTGTCAAGGAACTGGACGATTTCACCGGCGACCGGGAAGCCTTGGCATATCAGTTGAACCTGGTCCTGACCGAAGCGACCGCTAACGTCATCAAACACGCCAACGACGCTCACCGGAAAGATACCGTTCGCATTTCGATACATCTGCATCAAGACGTATTGAATATCAAGGTTTACGACCATGGCCAGGGGTTCGATTTAGACAAAGTCCCGCCGCCGGATTTCGACCACCCAACCGAAAGCGGCATGGGGCTGTTTTTTATCCGCTCCATGATGGATTCGGTGACTTATACCCGGCAACCCGAATGCAACGTCTTGGAAATTATTAAATACTTAAAATAACCCCCCTAAACATGGCTTCCACCCTTTACCAAACCCCAAACGGACAGTGTGACTATGCGTAAACGGATCCGCTCATGGCAGGAAAATCTGCGGATTTTCACGGAAAAAGCATTAGGGAAACAAAGCGCAATCCCCCTGTTGCAGAAATATGCCGGCCTATTTCCCCCCGATTATCAAGCCCTGGTTTCGCCGCGTTATGCGTTCAACGATATTCTGCATTTGGAGCAACTAACGACCCCCAACCATCAAACCGTCTCGTTAATTAAACCCTACGCCAACCATCCGCACTACCGGCTACATTTTTACAGTCAGCGGGAACGGTATTTGGATGAATTTATTCCGCTGCTGGAAAACATGAATTTGCGGGTGATCGACCAAGTGCAATTCGGTTTTTCGCTTGCGGGCATTCCCGCAACGATTAAAAGCTTCACGATTAAAGCCGCGACGGAACAATGCAAATCTTTTAGTGCCGTGCAAGACAGGTTATTGGAAACCATACAGGCCGTCATGGCGCTTCGAGTTGAAAACGACGCCCTCAACAAACTGGTCATCATGACCGCCATGGACTGGCAAGCCTGCGATGCCTTGCGTACTTATCGGAACTATTATCTGCAACTGGAACACCGCACCACAAAAGACAGCATCCATCATGCCCTGATCAATAACCCGCACGTCGCAAAAGCGCTGTACGACTATTTCGAGGCGCGCTTCCGACCCGATCCGGACTGGCGGGATTCCTTAATCCGAGAAGAGCAGGTTTTATTTCCGCTGCGTTTGCAATTACTGGAAAACATGGCGGCGGTTGCCAATATCAATGACGACCGCATTTTACGCACGCTGTTTAATTTGATCGATGCCACGGTAAGAAGCAACTTTCATCGGCGCCGCCTGCAAGACGATTATTTTATTGCCATTAAAGTGAATAGTTTGGGCGTTATCGATATGCCGGCGCCCAAGCCTCAATACGAAGTTTATGTGCATGGCGTCGATATGGAGGGTATCCATTTACGCGGCGGCAAAGTATCGCGCGGCGGCATTCGCTGGTCCGACCGCATCGACGATTTCAGGACCGAAATTCTGGGCCTGATGCAAACTCAAATCAGCAAAAACGCCTTGATCATTCCTACCGGCGCCAAGGGCGGTTTTGTCGTCAAAAACAACGGCGGCCGCCTGGATTTCAGGGAAGCCGGAAAACAAGCCTACATACGGCTAATGAGGGGACTATTGGATTTAACCGACAACTATCGGGAAGATAGCGTCGTCAGCCCCGCCGGGATCGTGGTGCACGACGATCCCGACCCTTATCTGGTGGTGGCGGCCGACAAAGGCACCGCCAAGTTTTCCGATATCGCCAACGGGGTGGCGGCGGAGTACCAATTTTGGCTGGGCGACGCCTTCGCCAGCGGCGGCTCCCGCGGCTACGACCATAAAGCGCTGGGCATTACGGCGCGCGGAGCCTGGGAATGCGTGCGGCGGCATTTCCGCGAACTCGGCAAGGATATTCAAAGCGAACCGTTTACGGTGATCGGCGTCGGCAGCATGGATGGCGATGTGTTCGGCAACGGCATGCTGCTGTCCCCTTGCATCCGCTTACTGGCGGCATTCAGCGGCCAGCATATTTTTATCGATCCCAATCCGCCCGCCTCCGAGGAGGCGTTTAAAGAAAGACAGCGGCTGTTCGAATTGCCCGGCTCGAGTTGGAACGATTACGACCGCCAGCTAATTTCCCACGGCGGCGGCGTATACGCCCGCAGCAGCAAGGATATTCCGGTTTCCGCCGAAGTCAAGAAATGGCTGGGCATACGTTACCAGTCTATCGATGGCGAATCGCTGATCCAGCACTTATTAAAAGCCCCCGTCGAATTATTATGGTTGGGCGGCATCGGCACCTATGTCAAGGCCAGCTCGGAAAAACCGGAAGACGTAGGCGACCGCGGCAACGACAATGTGCGGGTGGATGCCCGCGAGTTGGGCGCCATGGTGGTGGGCGAAGGCGCTAATCTGGGCTTTACCCAAAAAGCCCGTATCGAATATAGCCTGGCCGGCGGGCGTATCAATACCGACGCAGTGGACAACTCGGCCGGCGTCGATACCTCCGACCACGAAGTCAATTTAAAAATATTGCTGACCCTGCTGCACAAAAAAAACCTTATCGCGGACTACCAAAGCTTATTTATCGGCATGACGGCAGCGGTTTGCCGACTGGTACTGGCCGATAATTATGCGCAAAGCCTATGCTTGTCCTTGGAACAGCAACGCTGCGCGGAAAATCCGGCGGCATTCATGCAAGTGGCGGACCGACTGGAAGCCGCCGGCTTTTTGGATCGCGCGGTGGAATCTTTCCCGCAAAGCAAGGAAATTCAGGCCCGACCGGGACAAGCGCTTACCCGCCCGGAGCTGGCCGTCTTAATGTCCGCCGGCAAAATGTATCTGACCGAGCAAATACAAAGTCAAACGGAAATGCTGCGGAATGAATTTTGCGGCGGATATTTACAGGCCTATTTTCCGGCCGAATTCACCGATCTGTATAAACAGCACCTGAGCAGTCATCCGTTGGCCGATGAAATTACAGCGACCATGATCAGCAATTATCTGATTAATCAAGCCGGCTGCGGTTTTTTAAGCCAGGACGACGATATGGAAAATGGCGGCACCTTGGCCTATGTCAAATGCTATTTAACCTTCGACCGGGTGCTGGAAGCGCAAGAGCTGAGAAAAGCCCTTTATGCCTTGGATAATACGCTGCCGACTAATTTACAATATGGGTTATTGCTACAAATCGAAAACACCCTGTCCGAATTTTCCCGCTGGGCGGTGCTTCACCATAAGAGTATTTGTCCGGATGCGGAAACGGTTCAATGCTATAGCGGTTATTTAACTATTTATGCGGATTATTTAACCCGTCAACCCCGCGAGGAGCAAGCGGAAAAAGCGGCCGTTGCGGAAATGGATGATATACCCTTGGAATTGGCGGAAAGAATGGCTTTGCTTGCCAGGCTAAAAAACTTTCCGTTCATAGTTGCCTTGGCCGTCGCCACGCGGCAGGACCTGATTGCCATCGTAAAATTACTGGCCGATATCGATCAAAGCTTTGGCTTGCATGACATAGAGCAACAGTTGGCCCAAATACCCCGGCGGGATTACTGGGTAAAAACCGTATGCAATAATTTACAAGCGGACATACACCGGTTTAGCGCAAAATTAGCCGGCAACATATTAGATAGCCAAGCACAAAACTGCTCGGCTTATATTGAGCGGCATATTAATAAAACGCAGCTGAAATACTATCGAAAAATTTACCTGGAAAACCAAAAAATGGCTCCGGTCAATTTACTGGCCTATATTACCTTGATACGCGCGCTCGGAAACCTGCTGGAAGTCTAACAAAAACGGACCGAACCCTATCACCTTTCAGCCTTATCCGGCGGCTGAAAGGTGAATTGGCCTTGCGGCAATTTACATGGTCAGGCGGATGCCTACCCAGGCGGCGCGCGGCGCACCTACCCCGACGAAACGGCTATTGATTTCGTTCAGCGCCGGATTGACGCCGTCCAAAACTTCGCCGGTTTCAGCCAAAGCGCCGAAGTTGGCGTATTCGCGATCGAATAAATTGTTGACCCGCCCGAATAGCGCCAGATGCTCGTTGAAACGGTATTCGCTACGCAGATTGAATACCACGAAGGCCGGAATCTTCGGCAACAGATTAGCCTCGTCGCCGCGCAAATACTGTCCGCTGTTGTAACTCATGTCGAAACCCAGCGTCCACTGCGGCAGGATATCGACATCGGTGCTGAATTTGGCTATATGCGCGGGGATGCCGGGAATCCGGTCGCCCGGACTGACCTGGGTGACGCCGTCAACCGCATTGGGATGCGCGCCGTTCGGGCTGCCGAAGGCGCTTTGATAGGTGGCGTCGATAAAGGTGTAATTGGCCGACCAACGCCAACGGTTATCGAAAAACAAGCCCGACAAGCCGGCCTCGGCGCCCTGCCGCTGAGTCTTGCCGACATTCTCGAAATAGCCCATGCCGTTGACGGCGCCGTTACCCTGCCAGAGAATATCGTTGTTGTTGATGACGTGGAAAAAACCGGCGTTCCAATGCACTCGGCCCTCGAACGGCAGTTGTTTCAGATCGCCGCGAAAACCGGCTTCCCAGGTATTGGCCACCACCTGCGCCAGCGGCGGATCGGCCACGAAGGCGTTGGGCAGCTTGCAGGGGTTGTTCCTGTCGGCGCAACTCAACTCCATCGGTGTCGGCACCCGGGAGGATTCGCTGTAATTGCCGTAGAAGGTGAGTTCCGGCATGAACGCATAGGTCAAGCCGGCGGCCGGGTTGATCCGATTAAAGGTATGAAAACCGGTCAGGTTTTCGTCCGCATCGTCGCCGGGAAAATGGTCTTTCAGCTCCAAATGGGTAATGTTGTAACGCCCGGAAACCGTCACATCCAGTTTGTCGGTCACCGACAGGGTGTCGGTCAGAAACACGCCGTAGTTGTTGGTTTCGGTATTCAGACGCACCCGCGAGTCCAATAGGAATACGCCGCCGGCCGCCACGCCGCGATTGCCGGTCAGGCTGCCCAATTCGGTATCCGCGCGGTAATGCGCGGTACTGTGGTCGTAACTGGCACCGGCAATCAATTGATTGTTCATGCCGAACACTTTGTGATGAAAGGCGTTTTGCAGGGCAAAGCCGAACGATTGTTGGGTGGTTTCGGAGGTGTTGATGGTGCCGCCTTCCAAAGCGTCGCTGGCAAGAATGTTATTCCCGGCCAAATCGACCAGCCCTTCATCGTCGAGTTCTCCCCCTTGCTCTTCACACAAAAAAGCATCCTCGCCGCCGCCCTCATCCTGACATTCGCCAGCCTCACTGCCGTCCCCATTATAGGTACTGACCTTGTTGCGCCGGTAATAGGCGGTACCGGACAATTGGTTGCGGTCGTTCAGCCAGGTATCGCCGTCCAGGGACACCATGAACAAACGATTACGGGTCAGGTCGGGGTGGGTAAAGACTTTTTCCCGGCCGTAAGCCAACAACTCTTCCGGCACCGCGCCGTTGCCGCGTAGCGCGTTTTCGGTACCGGCAAAATGTAGATCCAGGCTGGATTCGTTACCGCGCCAGCTCAAGGTGCCGAAACCGCGCTTGGCTTCGGTACGGGAATGGTCGCGCCAGCCGGCTTCGGAAAAATTGCTGAAATCGGCAAAATAACCCCAGGTACCGTTGTTCCAACCCGTGCTCAGTTCTTCGGTATGCCTGTCCCAGGAACCGCCTTGCACTTCCAAAACATGTTTGGGCGCGGAAAAACCGGTCTTGGTTTTGATATTGATGGAGCCGCCCAGCGCATTCAAACCGAAAGCCGGGTTGGAAGCGGGTTGCAGACTCATGGTTTCGATGGCCCCCTGCGGAATTAAATCCCAGTTGACCATATCGCCGAACGGTTCGTTGAAACGCACGCCGTTCACATACGCCGCAAGGCCTTGAGGTACGCCCATCAAGGGCGATGCACTGTAGCCACGGTATTGCACGTCCGGTTGCAGGGGGTTATTTTGGGCGTCGTTGATATTGACGCTGCCCAGATAGCGGTTCATGTAATCGGCCAGCGACACTGCCTGCGCGGCCTGTAACTGTTCCGCCGAAGCGGTCTGCACGTTGGCCGGAATTTTGTTGATATCGATACCGCCGAACTGCAGCGGCGATACGTCGACCACTTCCACTTTATCCAAGGTCTCGACTTTTTTGTCGGTTACTTCGGCGGCAATCGCCTCCGCCAACGGCAGCAATGCAAACCAGGGCAATAAGCCAAGGGCAACTTTGTTCATGGATTTACCTTAAAGCGTCTTAAAACCGAGGCATGATAAACAGACCCTCGCCTAACAACCACGGCCCAACCCATAAAAGGAATTTTTCCCTTGCCATTTTGTTTGCGCGGCCTACCGCCAAACCGGAATTTTTACCGACGTATTCCCCCCCGGCAGAGTAAAATAGCCGGCCAACTGATTAAAAGCCCTTTCCCTATCAGGCCTCATGACTATTCAATACATCGACCACCCCGAACAACTACCTCTTTTATGCGAACAAATTCAACAAGAACCCTGGATTGCCCTGGATACCGAATTTCTGCGCGAAAAAACCTATTACCCTAAATTTTGCTTGCTGCAAATTGCCGCGCCCGGCTGGGTGGCTTGCGTCGACCCGCTGGCTATTGCCGATCTGTCGCCGTTATTCGCGGCCATCTATGACCCTGCCATCGTCAAGGTGCTGCATTCCTGCCGCCAGGATCTGGAAATTTTCTTTCAGATTACCGGCCGCATTCCCGGCCCTATTTTCGATACCCAAATCGCGGCGCCCTTATTGGGTTTTCAGGAAAACCCCGGCTACGCCATGCTGGTTTCCAGTTTTTTGAACATCAATCTGAACAAGGCCCACACCCGCACCGACTGGACGCAACGTCCGCTCAGCGAGGATCAGATTCAATACGCGGCCGACGATGTGATTTATTTGTGCAAAATCTACACGACGATGTGCGAACAGCTGGAAAAACTGGGACGCTTGGACTGGCTGAAAAGCGATTTTGCCTTATTGAACGATCCGGAACTGTATCAACTGTCGCCGGAAAACGCCTGGCTGAAAATCCGCGGCAAAAACAAACTCACCGGCCGGCAGCTGTCTATTTTACAAAGCTTGTGCGAATGGCGGGAGCAGACCGCCCAAACCGAAAACAAACCGCGTAATTGGTTATTCCCGGACGATATGCTGCTGGAACTGGCCAAACTGCAACCCGTCGATTTGAGCGATCTGGGCAAAATCAGAAACATCAACGAGCGCAGCGTCAACCGTTACGGTAAAACCCTCTGCGAGCTAATCGACGCCGCCCGTCAACGTCCGCCCAAACCTTTAACCGAAAAAGACAGGACCGGTAAAAAGACCCAACAGCATGAAGCCGTTATGGATGTGTTGAGCGCAGTCGTGCGTATCCGCGCCGAGCAGAACTCGCTTAATCCGGTGATACTGGCCACGCGCAAGGAACTGGAACAACTGGTTTTCGGCGACCCTGACTGCCCGCTGCTGCACGGCTGGCGCTACAACATGGCGGGACGGGAACTGCAGGGTTTATTGCGGGGACACTATAGCTTGAGCCTGACGTCCGATTCGGTGGAGATTATTCCGGTCGGCGCGCAATAGCTGTCCTGGATGGACTAAGGTAGAAACGCGGAGCGCGTCTCTACCTTCCGGGCAACCGGCGTCCGTTTAGCCGTTCTCACTTTTAAATTGCTCTTCAAACTTCTCCGCGGTCAGGGGCTTGGAAAACAGGTAGCCCTGCGCGAAATCGCAGCCTATCGACGTCAATAAATCGCATTGCGCTTGGGTTTCCACCCCTTCCGCAATGACTTTTAAACCCAATTTATGCGCCATCACAATGATGGCCTCGCATAACACGAAATCGCTGGATTCCGGACTCAGATTGCGCACGAAGGATTGGTCGATTTTCAAATAATCGATATCGAATTTCTTTAAATACGACAGAGAAGAATAGCCGGTGCCGAAATCGTCTATGGCAACTTGAATGCCGGCGTCGCGGAACACCAATAAATGTTCGGCCGTTCTGTTATTGGCTTCCAGTAATAACCCCTCGGTAATCTCCACCACCACGGACTGACCCAGCGCATCGTGGTCTTGCAAATAACGAATCCAATCGGCCGGGTCATGGCGAAGGTCCAAAAACTGCATCGGCGACTTGTTGATGCCGACTTGAAAATCCGGATGCAGTATTTGCCGCCAATGGTTCGCCTGCGCCACGGCGACATGGAACACCCAATCGCCGATTTCATTAATCAGGCCGGTTTGTTCGGCCAAAGGCACAAAATCGGCCGGGCTGATCAAGCCGCGCAAAGGGTGACGCCAACGCAGCAGGGCCTCGGCTTTATACACGCGCCGGGTGGCGAGCTCCACGATAGGCTGGTAAACCAGCGCGAATTCCTGTCTGGCAAGGGCGCCGCGCAAATCGTTTACCATTGCCGCCCGCGCGCTCAACTCGGCCTGCATGGACGGGGTAAAAAAACTGTAGCAATTTCTGCCCTTGGCCTTGGCCGCATACATGGCCTGGTCGGCATTTCTCAGCAACTGGCTCAGCTCCTGCCCATCGTCCGGGTACAAGGTAATGCCCAAACTGGCCGAAACGTACACGGGTTCATTCTGCAAGGTAAACGGCCGGCTTAATTGCTCCAGCAGTTTTTGGGCCACCGGCTCGGGGCCGCCGGCGCTTTCCAGGCCATTCAAAATCACGACAAACTCATCCCCGCCCAACCGGCCCACGGTATCGGAGTCGCGCACGGAGGCAACCAGCCGCTTGGCGGCTTGCTGCAACAGCTCATCCCCCAGTTCATGTCCCAAGGTATCGTTGATTTCCTTGAACCGATCCAGGTCGATGATCAGCAAAGCCAGGCGCTGCCGAGTGCGATGAGCCTGTTTAATCTCCTCTCCCAATCGCCTGCGCGCCAAATGCCGATTAGGCAACCCGGTTAACGGGTCGAAATTGGCTTGGCGCCAAACTTGTTCTTCCGCATCCTGGTGTTGGGCAATATCGAAAAAAAACGCCACGCGCCGAATCGGCCGGCCTCGACTGTCGAAAAGGGTATGGATGGCGATGCCTTCGCTGTAACCTTCGCCATCCTTGCGGCGGTTTTTTACGGTTCCCCGCCAGCTGCCCGTCTGGTTAAGGCTTTGCCACATCGCGCGGTAAAAGTCAGCATCGTGCTCGCCCGACGCCAAAATTTTCGGGTTCTTACCCAGTACATCCTCGCGGCTAAAACCGGTGAGTTTGGTAAATGCCGAATTTACATGCACAATTTTGTTATCGGCATCGGCAACCAGTATGGCCCCGCCGCTATGTTCAAACACCAGGTCGGCCAGCTTTAAAGCCTCCTCCGCGGCTTTATTTTGACTGATATCGCGGGCAAACCCGACCGTACCCAATACTTGCCCCTGCTTATCCAGTAAAGGCGCTTGAAAAACCTCCAGCCAAGCGGCCTCGGCCAATATCTTCAGGTCCGTTTCAATACTTCTCGGCCGGCCATCCCGCATGACCCGTTCATCTTCCGCCAGAAAAATCCTCGCCAAGCGGGCCGGAAAAATATCGAAATCCGTCTTACCGGCCACATCGCCGATACCAATGCCGCAAGCTTCGGCGAATACCCGGTTTACCGCCAAATAGCGGCTTTGCCGGTCTTTAATCCAAACCAAAAATGGAAAATTGTCCAATAGGGCGCGCTGGTAATACTCCTTGAATTGCAAATCTTTCTGGGCCCGCCGGAAGGGGGTGATATCGGTGAATTGCCAGATGCGGCCGTAGTAATTGCCCAGCCTGTCCTTGACCGGAGCGGAATACCGTTCCAGGATGATGCCGTCCCGCAGTTCGATGACATCGCGGCAGACGATGTCCGGATGGGCATACAGATAAGTCACTTTTTCCAAAAATTCGGCCGGATTGCCGAGTTTATTTTTAACGAACTCCACTTGCACGGCATCGTCGGGGTGGTTTGCCACCTCCGCCGGAATGCTCCATAAGTCCGCCACCCGCTGGTTTTGCAACAATTTGCGCCCTTCTTTATCCACCGCCAGAATCCCGTCGGGCGAGCATTCCAACAAGGTTTCCAAAAATGTGGAGCGCCATAACAGCTGGTCTTCGATCCGCTTGCGCATGCTAATGTCTTCATACGCACCGACAATGCCGATAATTTGGTTGTCGCTATTACGCAACGGCAGTTTGAAGGTATTCAACCAGATCTTTTCCCCGTCGGGCATGGTTTTCAGCTCTTCGGCATTCAATCGGCCGGCGCCGGACTGCATGATTTGCCGATCGTCCTGTTGGTAAACAGCGGCCTGTTCCCACCATTGCAATTCATGGTCGTTTTTACCTAATAGGTCGGCCACGGAAGCCATCCCCGCATCCTGGGCAAACAGGCGGTTGGCGCCCAGATACCGCGACTTGGTATCTTTCCAGAACACCCGCAACGGCAAGGTTTCCAAAATGGATTGCAATAAAATATTAGAATTCGACAGCGCCCGGCTAGCTCTGGCCTGCTCGGTCATGTCCAATAACGTGATTAAATGCTCGCCGGAATATACGCCTTCCAACGGCCCGGCGCCGACCAGAACATGCTTGACGTCGTCATTTTTGCACCGAATATCCACCTCAAACGGCTGAAAGGGTTGGCCGGTTTCCTTGGCCTGCCGCAGCCGTTGCCGCCATGTGGTTTTCACCCATTGCCGGTAGCCGGGATCGGGATAGGCCTTAGGCCACCAGTCCGCTAACGAGGGGATATCCGCCAGGGTGTAACCAAAGGTTGCGATAAACGCCGGATTAAGCAACGTGATGTTGTGCCGGTCGTCATTTAAGGCGTAAGCGACCGGCGAGGCGTCGATAATGGCTTGCAACCGGTGTTCGCTGGCGAATAATTTGGCATGGGCTTGGCGCTCATTGTGCAAGGTTAACGCCAACACGGTACCAATCCAGGAAAACAGCGTTTGAAACAGCCAGTAATTCCACATCCCGGATTTTTCGAAATCGTCGGCAAAATACCCCACCCCCCGCGCAGCCCCCATCAACGCAGTAACTGCCGTGAAAGCCGCTACCAATTGCACGCCATGGCGGCCGAAACGCATGCCCCCCCAAAACATGACGGCAAACATCCAGTAACCATGCGGCAGTTCGCCTATCTGCTCCTTAAAAACATCCAGAAACACCGCCAGTGTTATCGACAAACTGAGGACAAGAAACCCCAAGGTTTCCGGCAGGCGGTCTTTAATAAACCAATCGGCCGGCCAATAACGCCAAATCAATATAAACGGCGTGGTCGAAATAATGCCGAATACGTCCGCCATCCACCAATGGAACATGACGCTTGGCACGGCTTGGCCTGAGAACACGCCGTCCAGCCATAACGCGCCGGGGCCCATGACGCCGCTGATCAGGGAACAGCCCAGACCGGCACCGGTCAGCCACGCCAAATCGAGCGGCCGTCTTAATTGTAGGAAAAATGAGGGAATCCGCTTAAGTAACCAGGCGGCCGTTACCGACTCCAAGGTATTGCCCAAGGCAATAAATAGACACAGCCCGTAGGCGTTTTTGACCAGCAAACCGGCGGCAAAGGCGCCCACAAATACACCCGGCCAAAATTTCAGTCCTTTTAACAGTAAAATCGCCAGGGCCATGCCGCCGGGAAACCACACCAGGGTAACGTTGCCGGCGGCGGAAAAATAATTCAGTACCAGCTTCCCCAGCAACGCATACCCCGCCGCTATCAGCAGCATGCTGAAAACATCCTGCCTTGTATAATGCGGAAGAACCATACCGATCGCTCCGGCTCGTTAGGCTGTTAAAACACCGGCAGCCAGTCGGTCGGCCGGACAGCCGTATAGGCTTGATAGGCTGCCACCGCCGCCAACAGGATAAAAATTATCCCGCTGACTTTATGCAGGAAATTCAACGGCATGCGCTGCAGCACGGTACGGCCGGCCCACACGCCCAGCCCCGAGGTAAAGGTAAGCGCCAAAGTGGCCCCCAGCCAAACGGCGGCGGGAACGGCGGTACTGCTCAAGGCCACAACCGCCAGCTGGGTTTTATCGCCAAATTCCGCCAAGGTAATGAGCAGAAAGGTGGTAAAAAAAATACCGTGCCCGCTTTTTTCCACCACTTCGTCCTCATCTCCATCGTCCCCATGATTCAGTAAGGCATGAGCACCGAAACCGGCAAATAATAGCGCCACCGCCGCGGCCACCAGATAATCCGGCAGCCAGCTTGCCATGGCGGCGCCAAAAACCACCGCCAAAGTATTTAACAGGGCAAAGGCCGCTATCGCGCCCCAGATCACCGGTGCGGCGCGGTGCCGGGATGCCAGGGTCATGCACACCAGCTGGCTTTTATCGCCTATCTCCGCCGCCGCGATTAAGGCAAAACTGGTGGCCGAAGTCGCGGCCAGTTGCGGAAAATCGATATTTTGAACATACGTAATGATTTGAGTTGAGGCGTCCATAGGCAAAAGAAATAAGCTGGCAGGCTTAAGGTAGTCGTCGTCGGCATTTTGTCTTTTACCTTTCGCTGATTATGTGGACTTCATCCCAAGATTTTGTCCAGCATCATCATGACGATAAAACCCAGCATCAATGAAAAAGTCGCGATACGCGAACGGCCCTTGGAGTGAGTCTCCGGGATAATTTCTTCGCTGATGACAAACAACATGGCGCCGGCGGCAAAGCCCATGGCTACGGGCAACACCGAAGAAAACACGGTGACCATGGTAATGCCCAGCAGCCCGCCCACCGGCTCTACCAAGCCGGTCAAAGTGGCTAAGCCTACAGCTTTCCATTTGTTATAACCCAAGCCGACCAAGGGCAATGCGACCGCCAGACCCTCCGGCAGATTTTGCAAGGCTATCGCCACCGCCAACACCACGCCGTTTTTCATATCACCGGTGCCGAAGCTCACCCCGACCGACATGCCTTCCGGGAAATTATGAATCGTGATGGCGATAATGAACAGGGAGATCTTTTGCAGCGAATCCAAACTCTCGTCCGCCACGGTATCGAAGTGCAGGTGCGGCAATTTTTGGTCGGCGAAATGTAAAAACAAAGCGCCTATGACCATGCCCGCCGACACAACCAGCAGCCCCTTGCCCGGCCAAATCTGTTCGCCGTAATCAATGCCGGGCACCAACAGGGAAAACGCGGTAGCCGCCAGCATCACGCCTGCCGCCGCACCCAACATACTGTTAAACAAACGCGTGGAAATATCCTTAAAAAACAAGGCCGGCAAAGCTCCCACACCGGTCGCCAAACCGGCCAGAATGCTGGCCAGAAACCCCACGACCACCACTTTATCGAAAATGATGTACAGACCGCCGAACACCACTATCTGGCTCAACAGGAACAGCCCGGCAATCGCCCCCCAACGTTGCGGGGCCGGCAGCGCCATAAGTTGTAGATACCGCGGATGAGCTTGCAGGCGTAGATACTGGTTTTCAAAAAAGCTGTCGATACCGTACATGAGACTCCCCATTTATTATTGTTATGGTAAACGGCGATTATACTGAAGACCGCATGAAAGGCAGGCGATTTGTTCGCCCCCCAAAAGAGGTTGTCGTAAAAGGTAGGTCGGGCTGAATGCAATAAAGTCCAACGTTTTGATTTTGTTGGGTTACGCTACGCTAACCCAACCTACATTTTGGCTTTTACGACAGTCTCCAAAAGCAAAAGGCTACAGGCAATCGAATGCAGGCTGAGTTGGGGAAACATCCCGAGGCGCGCCGCGTCCGTCAAGCATTGCCGACCGGAAAAGCCAGTACCTCGGCAATCTCTTCGCAGCCCGTGGCTATCATCAATAACCGGTCCAAACCTATCGCCACGCCGCTACACTCCGGCAGGCCCGATCGTAGCGCGGCCAGAAACAGCCGGTCCTTCGCCACGTCCGGCAGCGCCTGCCGGCGGCGGCGAGCTATTTCCCGGTCAAAACGAGCCTCCTGCTCGTCCGCGTCGGACAGTTCGAAAAAACCGTTGCCCAGTTCCATGCCGTTAATAAACACCTCGAATCGCTCCGCCACTCGCGTATCATCAGAGTTTAGGCGAGCCAGGGACGACTGTATGGCCGGATAACCGTGCACCAAACAAATCGTATCTTCCGGCATACGGTTTTGTACGCAATGGCTGAACAAGAAATCCAGCCACAAGGCGTGATCCTCGCCGCACATGCCATCGGCTTCGGGGTAATCAACGGCATATTCCCGGTAGGCCTGCCGATTGAAACACAGGGCGTCCAAGCCTGTGTGCCGTTTGAATAGCTGTTGATAGCCGATCCGCCTCACCGACAAGTGCGGCAGCTTCGGCGCCAACAGGCCGAGCAGCAATTCGGCGACTTCGTCCATCAACTGTTGCAGCGTGAAACCGACCCGATACCATTCCAAAATGGTAAATTCCGGATTGTGAAAGCGCCCGGCCTCGCCGTTGCGAAAGGCTTTGCAAATTTGGTAAATGCTGCCGCTGCCCGCGGCCAACAAGCGCTTCATGGCAAACTCGGGAGAGGTTTGCAGAAACAGGGTTTGCGGATTTGGCGGACTATGGAATCGACTGGAAAAAAAATCCAGATTGGGATCGGTGCCGGTGGCGCGGCACAGCAGCGGGGTTTCCACTTCCAGTACCTCGCGCTCGGCAAAAAACCGGCGAATGGCGGCCAGCAATTGCGCGCGTTGCCGCAATTGCCGAATATCCGCCACCGGCCGCCAGCTAGGCTTCACTATTCTTTAACGCGGGATACGTACTCGCCGGTACGGGTATCGACCCGGATCATCTCGCCGATTTGCACAAACAGCGGCACGCGCACCACCGCGCCCGACTCCAATGTCGCCGGTTTGCCGCCGCCGCCCGAGGTATCCCCTTTCAGGCCCGGATCGGTTTCGGTGATGGTCAGTTCGACGAAATTGGGCGGCGTTACGGACAGCGGGGAGTCGTTCCACAGCGTCATGGTGCAAATATCCTGTTCTTTCAGCCACTTAACCGCATCGGCAACGGCATTTTTATCGGCTTGGTATTGTTCGTAGGTATCCGGCACCATAAAGTGCCAGAATTCGCCGTCGTTATACAAATATTGCATTTCCACGTCGACGACATCGGCGCTTTCCACCGTATCGCCGGATTTAAAGGTGCGTTCTATCACGCGGCCGGTTTTCAGGTTACGGATTTTGACCCGGTTAAAAGCTTGGCCCTTGCCGGGCTTGACGAACTCGTTCTCGATGATGGAACAAGGATCGTTGTCCAGCATGATTTTTAAACCGCCTTTAAACTCGTTGGTGCTATAAGTCGCCATTTTTTCCTCGTGAAACAAAAATAAGTCGGGCGATTATAATGGATAAGGCGAATCTCCAGAACAAATATAGCCGCCCGGTAAGGGATTTTTGTTTTGCCGCGCCATGCGGGAATGGTCGCCAAACCCTCGGCGCGGTGAAACCCGTCTTGTTAATTTTTCAAAAACCGGAGCCGTATTGAATACCCAGCCCCCTCTCTGGCAACGCCAACTTGCCGAGGCCTTTTCCAGTGTCGCGGAGTTATGCCGGCACCTGCAACTCGACCCCGCTAGCTTGCCCTTACTGCCCCATTGCAAAGAATTTCCGTTGCGGGTACCGCGAGGGTTTGCCGATTGCATGGCAACCGGCGACCCCGCCGACCCCTTATTAAGACAGGTGCTTCCCCTGCAAGACGAGTTGGCGCACTACCCCGGTTACAGCCATGATCCGGTGGGCGACTTAAACGCCGCGGCCGCGGCCGGGGTCATCCACAAATACCGGGGCCGGGTGTTATTGATTTGCACAGGCGCCTGCGCCATCAACTGCCGCTACTGTTTCCGCCGGCATTTCCCCTATGCGGAACAGCAGCTTTCCAAACCGAAACTGCAGCAGGCCTTGGCCTATATAAGCGCCCGTCCGGAAATCGAGGAAGTCATACTCAGCGGCGGCGACCCGTTGCTGCTGAATGACGATAAGCTCAAGGCCTTGTTGGACGCTGTTGCCGGCATTCCCCACGTTCGGCGCATCCGCCTTCACAGCCGCATACCGGTAGTCTTGCCGGCCCGCGTCACGCCAGAGTTGCTGGACACCCTCTCTAACCTGCCGCAGGCCGTCGTGTTGGTGCTGCACGCCAATCATGCCAACGAATTGAGCGCGGACGTGGCCCGCGCCTGTAACGGCCTGAAACAGCGCAATGTCACCTTGCTGAATCAAAGCGTATTGCTCAAAGGCGTCAACGACGACTGCCAAAGCTTGCTGCGTTTAAATGAAAGGCTGTTCAGCATTGGCGTCTTGCCCTATTACCTGCATTGCCTGGACCGGGCCGCCGGGGTAGGCCATTTTGAAGTGCCCGCACAGCGGGCGCTGGCATTGATGCAATGCCTGCAAGAACAGTTACCCGGTTACCTGGTACCCAAACTGGTCAAGGAACAAGCAGGGGCCGCGCATAAAATTCGTTTGGCTTAACAAATACCCATCACGGTAGATTGTTCTGTCGCCGACGGGAAGGTAACATTGACCGGCTATTTCAATTTAGGAACATAATGACGCCTGAATCCGCGCCGCGCCGCGCTCCTCGCCCAAGTTTAACGTTAATCGCCGCGGCCATCTTGTTTGCGGCGGAAATGGCTGTCGGCGCCTACCAGCATGTTAACGGCATGGCTTATTCCATTTGGCTGCATCTGCCACTCTCGGGAGCAGGGCTTGCTTGCCTCGTCTGGGGCAGCCTCCAATTGACCCGCCAGCCTGTTGCGCCGCACATCCAAACCGGCATATGCTTTACCCGCTTGCCGCAACCGGCCATGGTGGTTGACCGGCAAGGTATCATTCGCGGCATCAACCCCGCCGCTGCCCTGCTGCTCGACAGGCCACCCGCCAGCCTTATCGGTCAACCGGTACATGATTTATTTCATCCTCCGCAAACCGCCGGTCAAGACTGCCTGCTTTGCCGGCATATAGCCGACGGTAGGGAATTGGCGGCGACCGACTTTGCCTTCCCACGGCAAAGCTGGCAGCAAATTTCCCTAAGCGGCCTGCCGGCTAATGCGCCGGACCAATTACTGCAATTGCATTTCGATATCACGGCCCGCAAAAAAATCGAGCGGCAACTGGCCTTGGTCATCGACGGCGCCGAATTAGGCTATTGGGACTGGGACTACATAACCGGCAAACACGAGGTCAATCAGCGCTGGCTGGACATGCTGGGCTTACGGCAGGACGAACTGGATAACTATATCCACGACTGGAAGCATAGGATTCATCCCGACGACCTCAACCGGGTCGGGGATGTCATATCGGCCCATATCGCATCCGGCACACCCTATGTCGTGGAATTCCGCATGCGGCACAAGGACGGCCACTGGGTATGGATACAAGGCTCCGGTTCGGTGGTGGAACAGGACCCGGTCACGAGCCAGCCTACCCGTTTATGCGGCACGCATCAAAACATCACCGCCCGCAAACAATTCGAACAAAATCTGCGGGACGCTTATCAAGTCATCAGCCAAAGCCCTTCCGTGGCGTTGAAGTGGCATTGCGGCGAAGGATTACCCATCGAATTCGCCACCGACAATGTCATGCAGTTATTGGATTCCATCGACACGCATCCGCTGGCCGGCAAGCTGCGCTATCTGGATTTGGTTCATCCCGACGATGCGGCGGCGTTCCGCGCGGAAATCGACGCCTGCGGCAACGATCCGAACTGTTCCGACATAGCCCATCAGCCTTACCGCATTGTCACCCCCGCGGGCACCGTCAAATGGGTACAAGACCATAAAGTCGTTAGCCGCGACGATCGGAACCAGGTGACGGGCTATCAGGGCCTGGTGACGGACATCACCCGCCAACGCCAGCAAAACAGCGCCATTCGCAGCATTATCTCCGGCTCCCTGGAAAACTCCACCGATGCCATATTGGATAATTTCTCCCTGTTGGCGGCGGAAACCTTGGCGGCCGATTACACCCTGATCGGAGAAACATCGGCGGACGGCAACTGCAAAATCCTATCCTTTTGCGCATTGAACAAATCCGACCCTCCCATTCCCTACGTCATGCACTCCAGCGTTTGCACCCATCTATCAACAGGCGCGGCCCGTAGCCATAAACAAGAGGTTTACCGCTATTTCCCCGACGACAAATGGCTGGCCGACCATCGGATTCAAGGCTTTATCGGCATCCCGCTGCAAAACGACCGCCACCGGATTCGCGGATTCGTGGCGGCTCTGTATCGCCATCCGATTCCGGATCTGCAATTTGCCGAAGACATACTGAAATTGTTTGCCGCCCAAATCACCTCCGAATTGGAACGCAGCCAAGCCATCCACGCGTTGGAAATTCAAAAGCAGCGTTTGGTCGATGCGCAAAGTATTTCGCATATAGGCGATTGGCAATGGCATTGGTCCGACAACCATTTCAGCTGGTCCGATGAAATGTATCGCATTACCGGCACTCACAGAAGCAGCTTCATCCCGTCTTTTGCCAGCTTCCTGACCCAGTTGGTGCATCCGGACGACAGAAATATTTTCAAGACCGCTCTGCAAAACACCCACAATAACGACATCGTCGATTTCAAGCACCGCATCGTCTTAAATAACGGCGAAATCCGCCATGTGCATCAGCGCGGCAAAGTGATTCGGGACGGCCGCCATCACGCCAACGGTATTCAAGGCACCATGCAGGACATCACCGAACGTCTGAACACCGAACAACGCCTGCTGGAAGCCAAACGGGAGGCGGAAAAAGCCACTCAGGTAAAATCCGAGTTTCTCGCCAATATGAGCCACGAAATACGCACGCCGATGAACGCGATCGTCGGACTGGTGGAATTGTGTTTGAACAGCAATATCACCTCCAAGCAGCGCGATTATCTGGAGCGCGTCGAAACCGCGGCCAACGGCTTGACGAATTTGATCGACGATATTCTGGATTTTTCGAAAATGGAGTCCGGCAAACTCCGCCTCGAGGCAGTCCCGTTCATTCTGGAAGAAATGCTGGACCAGGTTTTTTCGACCATGGCCGAGTTATGCCGCCGCAAACAGCTCGGATTAATCAGGCCCCCCATCGATCAACACTACCATGCCGTGGTGGGCGATCCGCAGCGCCTGCGGCAAGTCTTGATCAATCTGATCGGTAACGCCATCAAGTTTACCGAACACGGCCAAATTGAAGTGTCCTTCACGGAACTCGAACGCACAAACGAGCATATTACGCTGGAATTCAGCATCAGCGACACCGGCATCGGCATGAGCGAACAACAGCAAACCCGATTATTTAAAGCCTTCAGCCAGGGCGACAGCAGCGTGACCCGCACCTACGGCGGCACCGGTTTGGGTTTGGCGATCAGCAAACAATTGGTGGAACAAATGGGCGGCGGCATCAGCGTTAAAAGCCGGGAGCGGGCCGGCTCCTGCTTCAGCTTTACGGTCACCTTGGACTTAACGGACCTTAAACTCTTACGCCAATCCCGCCGGCGCCCCGATATCGACACCCGCAAGTTACACCGCATTCGCGGCGCCCGCATCCTGTTGGTCGAAGATAACGAAGTCAATCGCATTGTCGCCATCGAACTGTTGACCCAGGCCCATTTGCAGGTGGATACCGCCGAAAACGGCGAAATTGCCCTGCTGAAACTCAAACAAACCCAATACGATTGCGTGTTGATGGATGTGCAGATGCCGGTGATGGACGGCTATGAAACCACCCGTAGCCTGCGTAAACAGCCGGACTGCGCCAATCTGCCGGTCATCGCCATGACCGCGAATGTCATGAATGTCGACCGCGAAAAATGCCTGGAAGCAGGCATGGACGACTTTATCGGCAAACCGATTCTGCCGGGCACCTTATACGCTGTTTTAACCAAGTGGATAACACCCAAAAACATTGAAGAGACCCACGCCCCGAATGCGTCCGACAGTACGGAGGACATCCCTTACCTGTACGGCATCGACAGCCGGTTGGGTTTGCGGCATACCGCCGGAGACAAAACGGTTTACCGCAAAATCCTACAAAAATTCGCGGAAAACCATGCCGATAGCATGAGCGAAATATCGCAAGCCTTAACGGCAAAAAACCCGCCCGCGGCGCGGCAATTGGTCCACACCCTTAAAGGCCTTGCGGGCTCTCTGGGCGCTGCCTCATTGCAAGGGCATTTACAACGGCTGGAGGAATCGCTTGCGGAGCAAGGCGCTAACGTTCAGAATACACCCGCCGCAAGCAAACTCATCGGCTTGGCGACTCAGGAGCTTAACCGCATTATCAATAGCATACAAAGCACAATTCCTGCTCTGGAGCCGGATTTTAAACATAACCGGGGATTTTCAGCGACCGAAACCCGGCATCAATTGCGTATTTTACTGGATAAGTTGCAGAACTTCGATTCGGACACTGATCGGCAATTGGATTTCATCCTGTCCGGCATTAAGGAACCCTCGCTTATAGATGCGTTAATTTCAATCCGCAAACAAATAGCCCAATATCAATTTGTAGAAGCCGCCGCGGCGGTAAAACCCCTTATAGATTTCCCGGAAAGATAGGTATGGACAATAAAACCGATCACACCATTCTCGCAGTCGACGACAGCCCGGAAAATCTCGATTTGATTAAAAACATCCTCGAACCGCATTACTCGGTAAAAGTCGCTCCCAGCGGCCAACTGGCATTGCATATCGCCCGCGGCCAACAACCTGATTTGATTTTGCTGGATATCATGCTGGACGACATTAACGGTTACGACATTTGCCACCAGCTTAAATCCGATGATGGCACGCGCAATATTCCGGTCATTTTTTTAACGGCCAAACGCTCGGAAGCCGATGAAGTGCAGGGATTTAAAATCGGCGGTTGCGATTACATCACCAAGCCCTTTTCGCCGGCCATTGTGCTGGCGCGGGTAAAAACCCAGATACAACTCAAAGCCAAGACCGATCTGTTGGAAAAGCTAGCCTCTCTGGACGGCTTAACCGAAATCCCGAATCGGCGCGCGTTCGACTCGGCCCTGGAAAGACAATTCAATCAGGCCAAACGCATCGCCAGCCCGCTTTCGCTGATGATCGTGGATATCGATAATTTCAAGATGTTTAACGATCAATACGGCCATCCCGTGGGGGATGAATGTTTACGGCGGGTGGCAAATGCCTTTGTCAGCCATACCCAACGCCCCGAAGATTTGGTTGCCCGGCTGGGCGGCGAGGAGTTTGCGATTCTGTTGCCTAATACCGACAACATGGGCGCCGTCATGCGCGCGGAACAGTATCGGCTTGCCGTGGAAAATCTTAAGATCCATCACGCCAACAATAGCGAACTGCCGTACGTTACCGTTTCCGTTGGCGTCAGCACCATCATTGCCAACGCCGCCGACCACTTTAGCGGTTTGATGCAAGCGGCCGACGACGCCCTGTATCGGGCCAAAAAACAGGGGCGGAACCGGGTTTGTTGCGAAAACCTGTCCCCCCACCGGCCCCTTTGACGTAGCGCCGCCATTCCTAAAAGCCAATATCCGTTTATAATTCGGAGCCGTGGCCACAGCCTTTTTTAAATTTTCCCGGTTATGCACCTTTATTTAGATTTCAATGCCTCTTATCTGGCCGCGTTTTTTATCGGCTTATTCAGCAGCTTGCATTGCATAGGCATGTGCGGCTCCATCATAGGCACCTTGACCTACAGCCTAAGCCAGGAACTCAGAAACAACAAACGCATACTGTTCAGCATCGTCCTCAGTTATAACCTGGGCCGGATTGCCAGTTATGCCATCGCCGGCGCGGTAGTCGGCTTTCTCAGCCTGCCCTTCACGGAAGGTCAGGCCCACCGCATTTTGCAACTGGCATCGGGCGCCATCATGGCCAGCGCGGGCCTTTATATCGGCGGCTGGTTTCCCCGTTTTGCCTATATCGAAAAAATAGGCTCGCGCTTTTGGAAATTGATAGAACCCTTCGGACGCCGGTTGATCCCGGTCAAAACCCGCACCCAAGCCATATTGTTCGGCATGGTCTGGGGCTGGCTGCCCTGCGGCCTGATTTATACCGCCCTGGCCTTGGCGGCTACCACCGGCAACGTCGTGCACAGCTCCATGACCATGCTGGCTTTTGGATTAGGCACTTTACCTGCCGTGGTTGGAGTCGGTATAATGACCTCATTATTGGCCAGGCTTTCCAAAGCCAGGCGCTTCAAGCAAGTAGTGGGCATCTTATTTATTATTTTTGCCTTACTGGCCGTTTTCCCATGGCTTAACCCGATGCGTGTTGAACACATCTGACGTTTGAGAGGTTTTTACAGTGGATAATTTCAGTTCTATTATTGGTCAATCCCCTGCTCTGGAAGCATTGATACGCAGCGCCCGCATGGTGGCCGCGACCGATGTGACGGTTTTAATCAAAGGAGAAACCGGTACGGGAAAGGAAGTCCTGGCCAGCGCCATTCAAAAAGACAGCCCCAGGGCCAACAAACCCTTCGTCACCCTCAACTGCGCCGCCTTGCCCGAAGGCTTGGTGGAATCCGAAATTTTCGGCCATAAAAAAGGCGCATTTACCGGCGCCACTTCCGACAAACAAGGCTTGTTTCAAGCCGCGGATGGCGGCACTCTGTTTTTGGACGAGATCAACTCTCTACCGCTAACCATTCAGTCCAAGCTGCTACGTTTTTTAGAATCCGGCGAATGCCTGCCGGTCGGCGGCACCAAGCCTTATCACGTCAACGTCCGCGTGATTGCGGCCACCAACTCCGATTTGGCAAAACAAATCGAAGCGGGCGAATTCCGCCGCGACTTATATTTTCGCTTGAATGTCGTTCCGCTCGAATTGCCGGCCTTGCACGAACGCAGCGAAGATATCGAAATTTTGGCCAAACATTTTTTCGCGCACTTTTCCGAAGCCCATTCGCTACAATCGCCCACTTTCAGCAAACAAGCCCTTAAAGCCCTTCGCACCCACAAATGGCCGGGCAATGTCCGCGAATTACGCAATTTGTGCGAACGTCTGAGTATCTTGCTGGCCGGCCGAGTGATCGAACCTGAAAACCTGCCGCATGAATTCACCCACGGCAAGGAAAACGCCGGCGGCACAGCCACGGTGACCGACTTCAGATTACCCGAAACCGGCCTGCAACTGGATGCCTTGGAAGCCAACATGATCCATCAAGCCCTGGCCCGCACCAACGGCAACCGCAGCAAATCAGCCCGCCTGTTGGGCATTTCCAGAGATACCTTGCTGTACCGCATCCAAAAACACGGTTTGGCAACTCATTAAACCTGTCCCGAGCTTGCGGAGACAGGCTCCGCAACTTTTCTAAAAAACCTATCGTTTTCGTAACTATTTAACGTTGGTTGGTCGCCAGCCGAAACCCAGCGCATCGGCCGACACTCACTGGGTAATGACGCGTTTTCTCACCCACTGCACGGTACAGTTATCGCTCTTGCCCTGTGCCCGCAAGATGGTCATTTGCGCCATCTTCTTTAGTTCGCTCTTACCGCTGGCCGGCTGGGACAACTGTAAAAATTCCTGTTCTTTTATGCATTCCCAAAAACCGTCGCTGCAAAGAATAAAGGTTTCCCCCGATTGCATGGCGGGGAAAACCTGAATGTCCACCATGGGCGCGCTCAACACATTAATACTGCGGGTCAGCTTGTTTTGTTCCGGATGTATACCCATTTCCCACTCGCTGATTTTACCCTCGTCAAATAGCTGCTGCGTCAAGGAGTGATCTTTAGTCCGCCAAAGAACTTGCGCGGGATTGAGGCGATAAATGCGCGAGTCTCCGCAGTGCGCGGTAACGACCTGCGTATCGTCCAGATACAAAATCGCGCCAGTCGTATGCGCATCGGCCGCAAAGGGATCATTGCCGAACAACTCCCGCATGCGGTTGACCGCCGCCGCTATCCATTCCCGCACGCCTTGTTCGGGCTGCCGTATGATGCGACTCTGAAATGCCTGAGCCTGTTCGATCAGGCCGCGGCAAAAAAACTGCGACGCTTTCTCGCCCGCCTGATGCCCGCCCAGCCCGTCCGCCACCACGAATACCGCATAATCGGCGCAGACCCGGTGGGCCATGCAATCCTGGTTGATTTCCCGGTCGCCGACCGCGGACAATTGATAAAATTCCAGTTCTGTCTGCATATCTTTTAACTGTGCAAACGCGCTTCCCGCATCACCTGCTTCAGGTCCCGCACCGCTTGCGCCAGCCCCGAAAATACCGCTTGAGCAATAATGGAATGCCCTATATTTAATTCCCTAATCGGCGCTATCCGGCATATCGGCGCCACGTTGAGCGCAGTTAAGCCGTGCCCGGCGTTGACCTGCAAACCCGCCTGAAAAGCATGCTCCGCCGCGTGCCGAATACGTTCCAACTCCAGCATTTGTTCGGCCGGCGTTTGCGCATCCGCATAGCGTCCGGTATGTAACTCGATGACCGGCGCCCCGGCTTCCACAGCCGCATCGATCTGTGCAAGTTCGGGGTCGATAAATAACGATACTTCCACGCCCGCCGCCGCCAGAGATTGGCAAGCATCCCGCATTTTTCGCGGCGCGGCCAGCACATCCAGGCCGCCTTCGGTGGTCAATTCCTCGCGGCGCTCCGGCACCAGACAACACGCTTGCGGTTTGACCCGCAGGGCAATCTCGATCATGGCGTCGGTAACCGCCATCTCCAGATTCAATTTGCTGTGCAGCATATCCTTCAATAGGTAAATGTCCCTGTCCTGGATGTGGCGCCGGTCTTCCCGCAAATGCGCGGTAATGCTATCGGCCCCGGCTTGTTCGGCCACCAGCGCGGCCTGGATAGGCTCCGGATAACGGGTACCCCGGGCTTGGCGCAATGTGGCCACATGGTCGATATTCACACCCAATAAAATAATTTGTTTTTCCATACCTGTTTAATGTCTACATGGCTATATAAAATGTAATCCGGTCTTTCGTCGTTCGCCTACAAATATTTAATCATCTTTGCCAGCACCTCGCGGCTTTGCAATGGCTTGCCTTGCAAATGCGCGTCCAACATCGTTCGCAAAAACTGTTTGGCCTCCGCTAATGCGGCTCCCGGTAGCGGCGCTTTGATACTTAGCGCTTGTAGACTGGCTCCGCTGATACAGCCCCCGACATCTTCGACCAATCCGGCATTTGGCTGAAAGCTGTAACGTCTACGGCTATCGACCGGCCGCTGGTTTCGATCGACGGCCAGTTCCACGCCATATCCGCATGCCTCCAGTATTTCCAGCTCAAAATAGCGTAAAGTCTGTTCAATGTTCAAGCCTTTGCACAATTCGTCCAGACAAGTTTGATAGCCGGCAAATAATTCGGGGTGCGGGTCATGCCGAAACAAAAACCGCTGCAACAGTTCATTGAGATAAAAACCGCAATACAGGGCTAGCCGCTGCGGCGCGTAATGGCGGACAAATTCCGCCCTAGTCAGGAGCTTTAGCTCGTTTTTATCCAGATAGGAGATCTGTATTAAGGTAAAAGGCAACAACACGCCCGCCAGTTTCGATTTTTCCTGGCGGACGCCTTTGGCCAAGACGGAAACGATGCCGAAATCGCGGGTATAAACCTCCAATAACTGGCTGGTTTCGCGATAAGGCCGGTGCTGTAAGATGAATGCCGGCTGCAGGTAGACAGCGGATTCTCTCATGGTTTATTCGGTATCGGTAAAACCCAAACCGTGCAGGGCGCGCTCGTTATCCGACCAGCCTTTTTTCACTTTTACCCACAATTGCAGATAGACTTTTTGACCGATCAGTTTTTCGATATCCAGCCGGGCCTCGGTACCGATTTTTTTCAGCATCTCGCCTTGCTTGCCGATCACAATGCTTTTTTGGCTGCTGCGCTCTACCCAGATATTGGCATAGATTTTACAGAGATCGGGATGCTCTTCGTACAGCTCGATTTCCACCGTCATGGCGTAGGGCAATTCGTCGCCCAATCGGCGCGTGAGCTTCTCCCGCACGATTTCAGCGACAAAAAACCGTTCCGGCCGGTCGGTGATTTGATCTTCGGGATAAATCGGCTCCGCTTCCGGCAACAATGCCATGATCTGCTGTTCCAACACATCCAGATTGGTACTTTTCAACGCCGAAACCGGCACGATTTGTTCAAAGGGATACTTCTGTTTGGCTTCGGCGAAAAAGGCCATTGCCGTTTGCTTGTCCTTGATCTTATCGATCTTGTTGACTACCAGAATCACCGGCAAGCCCGCGGCCTCCAGCTTTTTGAAAATCCGCTCGTCGTATTCGTGCCAGTACAATCCGTCCAACACCCACACCACCACGTCCACGCCCAGCAAGGTGCTATCGGCGGTTTTATTCAGATAGCGGTTCAAGACCCTTTTCTCGTCGCTGTGCATGCCCGGCGTATCCATGAAGATAGCCTGACCCGCTTCGCTGGTTTTGATACCCAGAATCCGGTGCCGGGTGGTTTGAGGTTTTCTGGAGGTAATGCTGAGCTTCTGGCCCAGCAAATGGTTCATCAAGGTCGACTTGCCGACATTCGGCCTACCGATTAACGCGACATATCCGCAGTTCATTAGTCCTGATCTTCTAAAAGAATTAACATGCTTTCCGCGGCGGCCTGCTCGGCCTTCTTACGGGAAATTCCAACGCCATGCGTGAATTCGGAGGTAATCGGCACACTGCATTTAACCTCGAAAGTTTGCGCATGATCGGCACCGGACATGCCGACCAACTCGTAAACGGGCAGTTCTTTTTTACGGGCCTGCATCAATTCCTGCAAGCGGGTTTTGGGATCTTTGTTCCAACTATCCAGCTTGATCCCGGCGAATTTTTCGGCAAATAAGTTCAAGATCCACTGCCGGCAAACATCCACGCCGCTGTCCAGCAGTATCGCGCCCATGATAGCTTCCAAGGCATCCGACAGAATCGAATCGCGCCGAAAACCGCCGCTTTTCAATTCTCCGGAACCCAGAATCAAGTAATCGCCCAAATTGTGCTGCCTGGCCAATTCGGCCAGGGACGTCTGATTGACCAGACTGGCCCGCAACCGGCTCAACACGCCTTCGCCCACGCCGGGGAATTGCGAAAACAACCTTTCGGCCACCACAAACCCCAGCACCGAGTCGCCGAGATATTCGAGTCGTTCGTTATTATGGGCTCCGGCGCTACGGTGGGTTAATGCGGTTTTAAACAATTGGGGCTGACTAAAAGTCAGCCCCAGCTTTCTGGCCAGTTCTTCAGGTTTTTTAATCACTTCCCACCAGCTTCAAATCCTTCATGAAACTCAACCAATACACTTAAATTGCCCATCATGGGTTCGACGCGCTCGTAATCGATGTCCACTTTGACATAGCCGGGCTGCGCCTGTATGTGGATGTCATCCGTCGTTACGTACTCGACATAATTCATATCGAAGCGTTTCATCAAACTGCTCAGAATCTCCGCTCTGGATTTACTGGTAATATCGGTAGTGTTCTCCACCGCATCCAACGCATTAACCACTTTGCTGTGGTTAAAATAGATGGGACCGATTTTCAGCACCAGCATGGTAAAAAATGCGATCAAACCCAACAATAAAACCAATGAAATAAAGGTTAACCCTTGTTGTTTGTAAGGCGATGTCTGCATACCGGTCTCCCGCTTCGATTTAAATTTGGTTTATTCCAGAATAGTGCCGATTCGGTCAAAAGCAATGCCCTTGTTTTGCCAGTCCCAATTCATCCAGATGAAAAAGGCCTTGCCCACTAAATTGGCTTCCGGCACGGTGCCCCAATACCGGCTATCGTTACTGTTATCCCGGTTGTCGCCCATCACGAAATACTGGCCAGGCGGCACCACAAACACATCTTCCACGGTAGGCACGCCGGGGCTGATCAAAATCGAATGCTTGACGCCGGTCAAATCCTCTTCCAGACGTTCGGCGCCGGTCATGGTCATGCCTTGGCCCACGCCTTGATAACGGCCCAGCGAGGTATTGGCAATCGGCTGGCCGTTCACATACAGTTTTTTTCCGAAGTAAGCGATCCTGTCGCCCGGCAGGCCGATCACCCGCTTGATGTAATCCACGCTGGGCTGCTTGGGAAAACGAAATACCACGATGTCGCCGCGTTCGGGCTCGCCCATCTCGATGACTTTATCGTTCAACACCGGCAGGCGCACGCCGTAGGTGAATTTATTCACCAAAATAAAATCGCCGATTAATAATGTCGGCATCATCGAGCCGGATGGAATCCGGAACGGTTCCACCAGAAAAGACCGCAACAATAAGACGATCAACACCACCGGAAAGAACGAGCGGGCGTATTCCACCAACAACGGTTCCTTGTCCACCGGGTAAGGTTGATGGGCATATTTTAAATACAACCAGTAACCGCCCCAGACAACGCCCGTCACAAACGTGGCTATCACCAGAAAAAAAGAAAAATCGTAATCCATAAGTTTTACTGCCGTTATTCTTTATTAACCTGCAACACCGCCAGAAACGCTTCCTGCGGAATCTCGATACTGCCCACCTGTTTCATGCGCTTTTTGCCCGCTTTTTGTTTTTCCAACAATTTTTTCTTCCGGGTAATATCGCCACCATAACACTTGGCCGTGACATTTTTACGCATGGCTTTTACCGTCGAGCGGGCAATGACTTTTGAGCCTATCGCCGCCTGAATCGCTACTTCATACATCTGCCGCGGTATCAGGTCCTTCATTTTTTCGACCAGATCGCGGCCGCGATTCTGGCTGAGATCGCGATGGACGATGATAGACAAGGCGTCGACTTTATCGCCGTTGATCAATACATCCAGCTTCACCAATGGTGCCGGCTCGAAGCGCAGGAATTCGTAATCGAACGAGGCATAACCGCGGCTGACAGATTTCAGGCGGTCGAAGAAATCCAACACCACCTCGCTCATCGGCAACTCGTAATTCAGCGACACCTGAGCACCGGCATATTGCATGTTTTTCTGCACGCCGCGTTTTTCGATACACAGATTGATCACATTGCCCAGATATGCTTGCGGCACCAGGATATTCGCCAAAATGATGGGTTCGCGGATTTCCACAATAGTGCCGACATCGGGCAGTTTGGCGGGGTTGTCCACCATAACCACTTCGCCGCCGTGGGTTTCCACCTCGTAAACCACCGTCGGCGCGGTGGTGATCAGGTCGATATTATATTCGCGCTCCAGCCGTTCCTGGACGATTTCCATGTGCAGCATGCCCAGAAAGCCGCAGCGGAAACCGAAGCCGAGGGCCTGCGAGGTTTCCGCCTCGTAATTCAAGGCGGAATCGTTTAAACGCAATTTATCCAGGGCTTCGCGCATGTCGCCGAAATCGTCGGAACTGACCGGATACAAACCGGCGAATACCCGCGGCTGGACTTTTTCGAAACCCGGCAACGCCGAGGCGGCCGGATTATCGGTTGCGGTAATGGTATCGCCGACCGGGGCGCCGAAAATATCCTTGATACCGGCCACCATAAAGCCCACTTCTCCGGTGTTCAACTGCTGCTTCTCGAATTGCTTGGGCGTATACACGCCCAACTTTTCCACCGAAAAAGACTTCCCGGTCGACATCACGGTAATCTTTTGTTTTTTGCGCAAGCTGCCGTTGACGATGCGCACCAGGGACACCACGCCCAGATAATTATCGAACCAGGAATCGATGATCAGCGCTTGCAAGGGTTGATTCTGGTCGCCCTGCGGCGGCGGTATTTTCCGGATCAATTGATCCAGCACCAATTCGACGCCGACGCCGGTCTTGGCGCTGATTTTTAGCGCTTCGTCGGCCGGAATGCCGATGACATTTTCGATTTCCTCCATCACCCGCTCGGGTTCGGCGGAGGGCAAATCGATCTTGTTCAACACCGGCACCACTTCCAATCCTTGTTCGATGGCGGTATAGCAGTTGGCCACGCTTTGCGCTTCCACGCCTTGCGCGGCATCCACGACCAGCAACGCCCCTTCGCAGGCCGCCAGGGACCGCGACACCTCGTAGGAAAAATCCACGTGGCCCGGCGTATCGATGAAATTGAGTTGATAAACCTCGCCGTCGCTGGCTTTGTAATCCAGCGTGACGCTTTGCGCTTTAATCGTGATGCCCCGTTCGCGCTCCAAATCCATGGAATCCAAAACCTGGGCCTCCATTTCCCTGTCGCTTAAGCCCCCGCAAATTTGAATGAACCGATCCGCCAATGTCGATTTGCCATGATCGATATGGGCGATGATAGAGAAATTTCTGATATGTTTTTGATCCACTTACTGACTACTAAAGTTAAACTGAAAAGAGGGCAATGCGCCCTCGCCAGGCATAGGTTGATTGATTATCGGGCCAGCATTTGCCGGAATTGCGCGATGGTTTCGGCGGTTAGCGGCTGCCTTTGATTGTCCCAGACCACGCCGTCCAGTTCCATTGCCAGCGTATCGATGGTTTCGATAAAGTCGTCGAATACCGCCAACGGCTTATCCACCTCGCGCGGCTGCATGTAAAATACGATACCCGGGCAATAAAACTCATCCAGATGGGTATCGGGAAAAGTGCCGGGCTCGATCATGCTGGCAACGGCAAAATCCACCAAGCGGTTTTTATCGATGCGCTCGAAAACTTTTACGCTACCGTACACCAAGCCGACATGTTCGAAGGCATCGAACAGGTCTTCGCCGTTGAAGCCTTCGTCGGCGCGCGCAACCAGACTGAATTCGATCAGCGCCGGGTACGCGGTTTTGGACTGGCCTTTTACGGCATCCGGTTTGGCCGATTCTTTAGGGACGGGTTTGATGGATTCGTCGTCGAGCAAGCCGTCGCCGTCGACCACATCATGCGACGGAAAAATGTCCATTTCATCGTCGTCTTCTTCGACTTCAAAGTCGTCGATCAGCCGATCGCTGTACTCGGAATCGTCAAAATAATCGCCGGCTTCGCGGCGTTCGCGCAGCGATTTAAAGAAATGCCACAACAGCATGCCGATCATTACCAGCATGCCGATCAAAATAATCACGACTCTTAATAATTCTTTATCCATTAGCTTTCCGCCATGCTCACTGCTTCTTCGATATCGACCGCCACCATTCTGGACACCCCAGGCTCTCTCATGGTAACACCTGCCAAATGTTTTGCAATTTCCATTGTGACTTTGTTATGTGAAATGTATAAAAACTGTACGCTGGCGGACATGTCCTCCACCATCTTGGAAAACCGCACCACGTTGGCGTCGTCCAACGGCGCATCCACTTCGTCCAGCAGACAAAACGGCGCCGGGTTCAGTTCGAAAATCGAAAACACCAAGGCCACCGCCGTCAAGGCTTTCTCGCCGCCGGACAGCAAATGAATCGAACTGTTGCGCTTGCCGGGCGGCCGGGCAATGATGTTGACGCCGGCTTCCAGCACATCCTGATCGGTCAGCTCCAGATAAGCCTGGCCGCCGCCGAACAGCCTTGGAAACTTTTCCTGCAAGCCGCTATTGATTTTGTCGAAGGTTTCCCGAAAACGCTGGCGGCTTTCCCGGTCGATTTTGCCGATGGCTTGGTCCAACGAATTTAACGCCTCCATCAAATCGTCATGCTGCTCCGTCAAAAACTTCATGCGTTCGGATTGGGTTTTGTATTCCTCGATCGCGGTCAGATTGATGGAGCCCAACCGTTCAATCTGTTCCGCCAGGTCGTCCACCCGGCTTTTCCACAGCGATTCCTTGGCATCGGCCCGCAGGTTGGCCAAGATTTGCCGGGGATCGGCATCCGCCTCGCTCAATTGCTCGGCGACGGTTTGCTGGCGTACCCGGCTGTCCTGCTGCTCGAAACGCACCTTATCCAACGCTTCTTTCTGTTTTTCCAGCTCGCGCTGGGTGTTGGAATAAAGCTCCGCCAGCTGGCTGACGCTTTGCTCGCTGGCCTGCTGCGCCTGCCGTTCGGCCGCCAGTCCGGCTTCAAAAGCCTGTTTCTTCTCCAGCAACTGCTCCAGCAACATTTTCTCGTCGTCCAGCGGCAACAAGCTGAATTCCAATTTATGTTCCAGCTCGGCTATCCGGTCGGCGGATTGTTGATGTTGAATTTGCAGGCGCTCGATTTGCTTGGCGGTCAAGCCTTCCGAAGCCTTTAACGATTCGATCTGCGCATGCAGACGCTGCAAGTGTCGGCGCGCTTCATCCACCGACGCATCGGTGTCCTGCTGTTGCGACTGAATTTGCCGGCTTAATTGCTCCAATTGCATTTTCTTGTCACCCAGTTCGCCTAAAGCCAATTCGGCATCCTGTTTGATCAGTTCGGCTTCGGACATGCTTTCGGCATTTTCGGCCAGATGCTGGCTGATTTCCTCGATTTCATGATCCAGCTGTTCCAGACGGCGTTTTTGCTGCTCGAAACGGGCGGACTGGGCGCTGTATTCGGCGCTCTTGGCGGAATATTCGGCGCTCAATAATTTTTCTTGGCTCTGGTGTTGCTCGCGATTGGCTTCGGCGGTTTTTAAAGCCTGTTCGCTGTCCGCCAATTGTTGCTCGTCTTCGCCAATTGCCGTTTGCAATTCGGATTGCAAATGTTTCAATTCGCGCAGTTCTTTTTCCCGATGCAGCACGCCGGCCTTGCTGTCACTGCCGCGACTTATTTTGATCCAATCCTTACCTAACCAAGTGCCATCTGCCAATACCACCGATTCGTGCGCCAGCAAGGTCATTTGCCGCGCCTGCTGTAGCGTATCGGCGCAATAAATCCCGCTTAACAGGCTGGACAAATCCCAACGGCTGCGCAGTTTGCCGGCCAAGCCGGCGGCAGCCGCCGAGACGCCTACATCCGCAGGATGCGTTTCGAATACAATTAACGATTGCTTGTTGAGTTCCTGCAGCTCGGAAAGGATACTGTCGGCACTGTCGACGCAAATCGCTTCCAGATAGCTACCCAACACTGTTTCCAGCGCGGTCTCCCAACCTTCTTCCGCTTCCAGAAATTCGGCCAGACGCGGCTGTTGTTCCAGGCCGACTTGCTCCAGCCAAGCCGCCAGATCTTTTTTGTCTTTGCCCATGGCATGTTGCTGCAACAATTCCAAGGAACTGATTTTACCGTTCACTTTTTGCAATTGCGCGCGACGGTCGTGCAACTGATCATGCAATTGCTTGATTTCCGGACGCAAGCCGGTAATCCGTTGCAATACATCCTCTAACTGCTGTTGCAACCGGGCGCGTTCGGCTTCGATCAGCTCGATGCTGCTTTCCAGGGTTTCCAACTCGAATTGCAACTGGGCCTCGGCCAAACCGCCACGCTCGCCTTGCAATTTATCCAGCCGGGTTTGCAGTTGACGGTTTTGATTTTCCAATTGAATCAACTTGGTACGCTGCACCTCGGCCTGTTCCCGGTAACCGGCGTTTTCGGCCAAAAAAGCTTCCCATTGTTGTTGCCACTGTTGCTTTTGCAACTGCGCATCCTGCTGTATACCCAGCAAGTCTTCTTCGCGCTCCTTGGCAACAATCAAAGTCTCCTCGGCTTCCATCAAGGTTTGGCGAATCTCCTCCAGCTGCTGCCTGTCCAGCTCGCACTCGGTGTGCGCCTGTTCCGCCTGCTGTTTCAGCCGCTTGATTTCCAGCAGGGTTTCTTCGTGGCTTTTTTCGCTATGTTTGATCGCCTGCTCCAGCCGGCTGACTTCGCCCACCACGGCATAATAGCCGGCCTGCGTGCTATCGAGCTGTTGCTGTTGGGCTTTCTGCTCGCCGCGTTTCAGCTCCATGGCTTTTTCGGTATCGCGCAACAGCACGAACAAACGATTGTGCTCGGCGGCAATACCCTGCAACTTGTCTTCCAATTGCTGGGCATGTTGTTGAAAGTTTTGCCAGCGCATGGCCAGCAATTCTTGCTTGTACTGGCGCTCCTGTTTTTTGAGTTCGGTATATTTCTCGGCCTTTTCCGCCTGCTTGGCCAGATTTTTGATTTGCTTTTCCACCTCGTCGCGCAAATCGTCCAGCCGCTCCAGATTCTCGCGGGTGTGGCGCATACGGGTTTCGGTTTCCGAACGGCGCTCCTTGTATTTGGAAATGCCGGCCGCTTCCTCGATATGTACCCGCAAGTCTTCCGGCTTGGCTTCCACCATGCGGGATATGGTGCCCTGTTCGATGATGGCATAACTGCGCGAACCCAAGCCGGTGCCCAGAAACAGGTCGGTAATATCCTTGCGCCGGCATTTGGAACCGTTCAGCATGAACTGCGATTGGCCGTCGCGGCTGACCTGGCGTTTAATCGAAATGGTGGCGTATTGGGCGTATTCGCCGCCAGCCTTGCCCTCGCTGTTGTCGAACACCAATTCCACCGAGGCCATGCTGACCGGCTTGCGCCCTGAGGATCCGTTGAAAATCACGTCGGCCATATTGCCGCCGCGTAAATGTTTGGCGGAACTTTCCCCCATCACCCAACGCACCGCGTCGATGATATTGGATTTGCCGCAGCCGTTCGGCCCGACGATAGCGGTCAAATTGCCGCTAATCGGTATGCTGGTAGGATCGACAAAGGATTTGAAACCCGAAAGTTTGATTTTTTCCAGTTTCATAACTGGCTATATACGCTCAAGACCGTTTACAAAGCCGACTATTATCGTCGATAAGCACACTTTTTTGGAATGGATTTTGATTTGCGCGCTCAAATCGGCACACATCAGCCGGCGGAGACGGTTCCGGCATTGCAAAAACCCCCACCCCGGCGCAATTTGACCGGCCAAATTGAAATCGACTTCGGATTCACGCACTTTTAGTATGGCGAACGCTAGCAAACTTGGTATATTTGTAAGCCAAATCTTACACGAGGTTGCGCCATGGCCCAGCATCTATGAACAAAATTACCAAGCAAATGCTGCTCGCTTGGACAATGCTGGGCCTTGGGTTGCTGACCGCTGCTTGCGGCAGTTGGTGGGCAAAACAGGCTATCGATGCCGATGCGCTGCACCAGTTTGCCTTCACCTGCGACCATGTGGTCTTAAAGATTCAGGAGCGGCTGGAGACCTATGCCATGACGCTGCGCGGCGGGGCCGCCTTGTTCGATGCCTCGACCTCGGTAACCCGCCACGACTGGCAAGTATTCACCGAAGCCTTGCGCACCCGGGATAATATTCCGGGCGTACAAGGCATTGGCTTTGCCGAGGCGATTGCTCCGGACCGATTGGCCGGCCATATCGGCCGCATTCGTGGCGAAGGCTTTCCGGATTACCGAGTCCACCCCGCCGGCGAACGCTCCGGCTATAGCGCCATCATTTACCTTGAACCGTTCCGCGGCCGCAATTTACGCGCCTTCGGCTACGACATGCTCTCGGAGCCGGTAAGGCGAAGCGCGATGGAGCAAGCCCGGGATACCGGCCAAGCCGCGTTGTCGGGCAAGGTCAAACTGATTCAGGAGACGGACACGGAAATCCAGTCGGGCACCTTGATGTATGTACCCGTTTACGGTCGGGATATGCCGCGCGCCAATGTGGAACAACGCCGAAAAGCCTTGATAGGCTGGGTATATAGCCCCTACCGGATGAATGACCTGATTTCCGGCATCCTGGGCGACTGGCAACCGCGCGACGACCGGGTTATCGGCTTACGAATCCATGACGGCAACCGGGACTCGCCGGACAACCTGCTGTTCGCCAGCCGGCAAATAACCGCCTCGGACCCTATCCGCTTGCAACAGCGCCGCCTGATCGATTTTAACGGCCGACAATGGCTGCTAGTATTCGATCAGTTCGACGGCCCTTTTCATATCAGCCATGCGCCGGCCTGGGCCATCCTGTTGGGCAGCATTACGTTCAGCGGCCTGCTTTTTAATCTGATGCGCGCCAAGATGCTTAGCCAAGTTACCGCCACCCGCATGGCTGACGATTTGACGCGGAAAATCCGCCACCGGGAACAATTGCTCAAGGAGAGCGAATATCGCTGGCACTTCGCCCTGGAAGGTTTGGGCGACGGGGTTTGGGATTGGGATCTGGCCGACAACCGGGTGTTTTTTTCCAAACTCTGGAAGGAAATGCTCGGCTTCGGCGAAGACGAAATCCGCGACGGCTTTGAAGAGTGGGAAAACCGCATACACCCCGAGGACAAGGCCGACATCCTGGCTGCGGTGCGCGCCTATCTGGACGGTAAATCCCAGTCCTACGCTAAGGAACATAGGCTGCGGCACAGGGACGGAAGTTGGCGTTGGATATTGACGCGCGGCGTGGTGGTCGGCCGCGACGCCGACGGCAAGCCGTTACGCATGATAGGCACGCATCTCGACATCACCGAACGCAAGCGCATGGAACAATCCCTGAGCTTTCGGCAATTCAGCCTGGACCATGCGGGAGAGGAATTGTTTTGGCTGGACCGGGATGCCCGCATCCTGGACGCCAACAAAACCGCCTGCCAGAAGCTGGGATACAGCCACGAGGAATTGTGCCGGCTGAGCATTGCGGACCTCGACCCCTATTACCCCATTGAGCGGTGGCCGGAGCATTGGCGGGACTTGAAACTCAACAAAAGCCTGCGCTTCGAATCCGCCCATAAGCGTAGCGACGGCACGATTTTTCCGGTGGAAATAGTCGCCAACTACTTCGAGTACGACGGCAAAGAGTTCAATTGCGCACTGGCGCACGATATCAGCGAGCGCAAGCAGGCGGAAGAGACCTTGAAAGCAGTACAGTCCCGGCTTGAATTTCTGCTTAAATCCACCCCCGCCATCATTTATGCCCGCCGCGCGTCGGGTAGTTACGACACAACCTTCATAAGCGAGAATGTCGGCGCGCAACTGGGTTATCGGCCCGGGGATTTTATCGGCGAAACCGGATTCTGGTTGAACCGGATTCACCCGGAAGATCGCGCCAGGGTGTTGGCGGACCTGCCGCGGGTGTTGCACGCCGGCTCCCACAAACAGGAGTACCGCTTCCTGCATAAAGACGGCGGATACCGTTGGATGCATGACGAACTGGTACTGATTCGCGATAGTGAAGGCAAGCCCTTGGAACTGGTCGGCTACTGGTCCGACATCACCGACCGCAAAAAAGCCGAGGATGAGTTGCGCATCGCCGCCGCCACCTTCGAAACCCACGAAGCCATCATGATTACCGATGCGATGGCCAATATCCTGCGGGTGAATCAGGCCTTCGAGCAAATCACAGGCTTTACGGCGAATGAAGTGATCGGCGGAAATCCGCGGATTTTGAGCTCGGGGCGGCACGATAAAACCTTCTATCAAGCCATGTGGAACCAGCTGCTTAGCGTCGGAACCTGGGAAGGCGAGATTTGGGACAAGCGCAAGAACGGGCAAATCTACCCGAAATGGTTGACCATTACCGCGCTGAAGGACAACCGCAACCAACCCACCGAATACGTGGCCATTTTTACCGACATCACCGAGCGCAAACAGGCGGAAGAAGAAATCCGTAATCTGGCTTTCTACGACCCTTTGACCAAATTACCCAACCGCCGCCTGCTGCTCGACCGTTTGGATCTGGCGCTGATGGCATCGGAGCGCAGCAGGCAATACGGCGCGCTGCTGTTCCTGGATATGGACAAATTCAAATCCCTCAACGACACCTTGGGCCATAACATCGGGGACTTAATGCTGATCGAAGTGGCCGAACGCATCAAAACCGGTATTCGCGAAGTGGATACCGTGGCGCGGTTCGGCGGCGATGAATTCGTGGTGCTGTTCGAGGACCTCGGCGACACGACCGAGGAAGCCTCCCAGCGCATAAGTCTGGTTGCCGAAAAAATCCGCGCCTCGCTGGCCATGCCGTTTCAATTTCAGATGCATGTGCACATCAGCTCGCCGAGCATAGGCGTAAGCTTGTTTCAGGGCCACGGGCTCGCTGCCGACGACGTGATCAAACAAGCCGACATTGCCATGTACCACGCCAAAAACAGCGGCCGCAACCGGGTCCATTTTTTCGATCCGGCTTTACAGCATTCCGTGGAATGGCGCGCGGCCATGGAGTCGGATTTACGCAAGGCCTTATCCCATCGGCAATTGCAACTGTATTATCAAATCCAATACGACAACCGGGGCCGGCCTTTCGGCGCGGAAGCCTTGTTGCGCTGGCTATACCCCGAGCGGGGCACGATTTCGCCGGCCCAATTCATTCCGATAGCCGAGGAAACCGGCTTGATACTGGATATAGGCCTCTGGGTGGCCGAAACCGCCTGCCGGCAATTGGCGATGTGGCGTCACCACGGCGCCACCCGCAATCTGATGCTGGCGATCAATGTCAGCGCCCACCAATTCATGATGCCCGACTTTGTCGAGTCCATAGCCAACATCGTCCGGGCGCACGCCATCGAGCCGGAGCGCCTGAAACTGGAGTTGACCGAAAGCGTGATTCTGCAAGATATCGACGACGTGGTGAACAAAATGCTGGCCTTGCAAACGCTCGGTATTCGTTTATCCCTGGACGATTTCGGCACCGGATATTCGTCGCTGTCTTACCTGAAACGGCTGCCCATCGATCAAATAAAAATCGACCAAAGCTTTGTGCGGGATATTGCGACCGACGCCAACGATGCGATGATGGTCAAAAACATCATCGACATCGCCTTGAATTTCCAACTTAATGTGATCGCCGAGGGCGTTGAAACCGAACAACAGTTTCAGTTTTTGCAACAAAACGGCTGCATGGCTTACCAAGGCTACTTTTTCGGCAAGCCTTTACCGATCGATGAGTTTGAAGCGCAATTGCGGCCGCAAACCCGGCTCACGCTGCAAACTTAGGCCCATTGCACGATCAGCGCCTTGAGTTCGGCGGCATCCTCCGAGCCCGGGGCGGCGTTTTGCATGCGTAGCTCCAGTTTTTCCGCATATCTTGCGGATGCCAAACCCTTTTTGACCAAGGCATAATCCTGGATCAGGCCGTCGATTTCATACCAGTCGGCGTCCGATATCGCGGCTTTCTCTTCGGCCGCCGCCGTGCGCGCCCAACCATCGATATCGCCGGCATATTTTTTAAAAATCGCTATTTTTCCCGTGGTGATCATGTTTCCCCTCTTGTTTGCGGTAGCGGCGGCATGCATTTTTGCGCGGCATACTTGCCGACGCCCAACGCGTAAACTACATTTAGACCCAACCCGTTTTATGCTTACCCATTGGAGAATCTATCATGCCAGGCCCCGTCACGACTACTTTTCGAGATATTCTGGAAGAACAACATGGCTTGCGCCGGCAAGGCATGCTGGGGCGAGGCGGCGGCATGGGCAACGCCTTGTTTTCCATCGATTACGACTGCCTGCCGCCGGAAGCCCGGCAAACCATCGCCTTGATCATCTCGAACGGACCGTTTCCGTATCCGGTGAAAGACGGCAGCAATTTCGGCAATAACTTCGGCGACCTGCCTTCCGGACAATATTACGAATACACCGTGCCCACGCCCGGCGTCACCAACCGCGGCAAGCGTCGCATTGTGGCCAGAAGAACCACGGCGCAACTGTTCTTTACCGCCTGCCATTACGAAAGGGTGGCCGTGCAAGGCGGCAGCAAGGACCAACGTACCACGGCGCGCGAACAAGCCACGCTGGCGGAAGATGCGGAATGGCGTAACGGTTTTTACATCATCACCGGCATGTCGCTGGACTTAAGAAATCAAATTTCGGCGGCCATAAAAGCCAAAGGCTAAACACCCATATCCTCGGCGTATTCGACCAGCCCCCGCGCCTGCCGCCGCAACTGTTCCGCAACAGCCGGTTCCAGCTGCGCCAGCCAACGCCGAGGTATTTGCTCCCATCCGTATGCCGCGCCCGCCAGCATCCCCGCCAAGGCGCCGGTAGTATCGGCATCTCCGCCCTGGTTAACCGTGGCGATCAGGCATGACTCGAAATCACCGGTAGTAAAAAAATAATGCAGCACCGTCTGCAGCGTATCGACGATGTATCCGCCGGCCTTGCCCGGGTAGGGAGCATAGGCAAATTCGCCGAATTGACCGATTAGCTTATCAATTTCCGGTTTACACTCCGCCACCGTCTCCCCTTTGATCAATCCGCCCGCCATCCGGCCTAAAGCCAACGTCGCCGCATCGGATAATGGATGATGATGCGTCAGGCGGGCCTGCTGCAAGGTCCAGGTTTCAAAGCTAGTCGGACTATACAGCGTTGCCAACACCACCGGCAGATTGCGCATGCAGGCGCCGTTGCCGGCCTCGTCGGCTTGCGGCCGGCCTTGCAGAATGCCGCTATCGCGATAACGCAAAATACCGCGCCGGCAGGTATTGCCGACATCCGGCGGATTGCTTTCCAGCCAGGCGACGAATTTATCGGCAACGGCGGTTAAATTCCAGCCCTGTTGTTCGAGAATAGCGTCCCCAATCGCCAGGGACATTTGGGTATCGTCGGTAACCTGTCCGGCTTCCAACCCCAACCAACCGCCGCCTATCATTTCGGTGTGCACACCATGGCGTTTTTGAATTTGTCTGGGCGACAAAAACTCCACTGTCGCACCCAGCGCATCGCCGCAAGCGAATCCCAGATAAGCGCCCAGCGCCCGATTCAACAATTGCTTATCCATCGCATAGCCTCGCTTAACGCTGTACTTTGACCCGATAATCGCCGCCTATCACCAAATATTCGGCTTCGCCGTGCAGGGCGTGGTGGGGCAGCAATTCGTTAAAAAAAACCAGCTTCACCACCGGCACTTGCACCTCCAGAATATAGGCTCCAAATTCGCTGGCGATATTGCGCTGGTCGGTAAAGGACACCAGACTGTTAAAGCACACTATTTTTTGCGTTTTGTCGACATCCGCCGCCACACTGTAATCATCCAGGTTATCGACCCCGCGATACAGGGTTTTATGCCGGGCGGCCGGTATCCGAAAACGCTCTACCACCCACTGGCAATATTCGTACAGCAAATCCAGCTGCATAAAAATACAGTTGTTGTGATAGCGGTTGTTCATCTTTTCCTCGATATAGACCAGCCAGTTTTTGTCCATGAAACCGTTCAACGGCTGCTTGTGAAAATTGGGAAACAAACCGAAGCGACTTTCCACCCAGCCTTTAAATACCGCCCCTTGGGCGTTGTTCGAGTCCAGTCCCCAGTCCTGAATCAAACGCAAATAGCTGCTGCGAAAACGCCGCCGGCCTTGTTTATCCAGGCCCAGACGCTGTTCGGCCTCGAAGCCGAATACCACGCACATGTAATCCTGGAACACCTGTCCGCAGGCGGCCAAAGTACGCTGTTGGGCCAGTTTTTCGAATAGGCCGGCCGCGGCTTCCCGGGTGCCGGCTATATGCAGGGCTTGCGGATTTTCATTGAATAACGGACTTGCCATGCACGAGGTTGCGATACCGATCAGGTTGGTACTGTGAGCGTAGCGGGAAATGGCGGACATCGTCTGTTCAAATACCCAAACAAAAAAGCGGAATCTTCACACTAAATTCATGATTTAGCCAGCCCAGGCCACTAAACTGGCATTTTTGCGTTATCCCGGCAAACTGTAAGGCATCAAACCGATCAGGAAACGACATTCATGTTCAATCAGCCCGAATTTACATTATTTTACGATGGCAAATGTCCCATCTGCCGAAAAGAAGTGGCTTGGCTGCGCTGGAAAAACACCCGGCACAAATTGGAATTTCAGGACATTCATGCTGAAGGCTTCGATGCGGCCGTTTTCGGCAAAACCCTAACTGAATTGATGGCGGAAATTCATGGAATTTATCCCGACGGCCGGCTCATCAAGGGCATGCCTGTATTTCGGGCCTGCTATCGAGCCGTCGGTTTGGGATGGCTACTGGCGCCCACCGGATGGCCGATACTGAGACAATTCTTCGATTGGCTGTACGGCTTATTCGCCCGCCACCGGATTCGTTTAGGCCGTCTGTTTGGCGGCAATCCCTGTAAAACCCAAGTTTGCCAACGTTGAGGCTAAGATATCTCCCCACTTGAACCGGCTTCGATTTTCGGTTTTTTATACATTAACTGTTACATTACACATTTATTTCAACGTTTAGACACGTCAACGGATCGATAACACTCATGCCCCAATCCAAACATATTATTATCGTAGGCGCCGGCCCGGGCGGGCTTTGCGCCGGCATGCTGCTCAGCCAGCGCGGCTTTAAAGTCTCGATATTCGACAAAAACCCGGAAGTCGGCGGCCGCAATCGCGCCATCCGCATGAACGGCTTTACCTTCGATACCGGCCCGACATTTTTGTTGATGAAAGGCGTGCTGGATGAAATGTTTGCCTTATGCGAGCGGCGCAGCGAAGACTATTTGCACTTCATGCCGCTGAACCCCATGTACAAATTGGTGTACGCCGACCGCGAATTGTCGGTATTTTCCGACCGGGAAAACATGCGCGCGGAACTCAATCGTGTGTTTGACGAAGGCGCGGACGGCTACGAGCGCTTTATCGAAAATGAACGTAACCGCTTCAATGCCTTATACCCCTGTATTACCCGGGATTACTCGTCACTGGCGTCGTTTTTGTCGTGGGATTTGATCAAAGCCCTGCCCTGGCTGGCGTTCCCAAAAAGCGTCTTCAATAATCTCGGCCAATACTTCAACCAGGAAAAAATGCGGCTGGCGTTTTGTTTTCAATCCAAATACTTGGGCATGTCGCCCTGGGATTGCCCGGCTTTGTTTACCATGCTGCCTTATCTGGAACATGACTACGGCATTTATCACGTGGCCGGCGGCTTGAACCGCATCGCCCAAGCCATGGCGGCCGTCATCAAGGAAAACGGCGGCGAGATTCACACCGACAGTCCGGTCGAATCCTTGCTGATTGAAAACGGCGCGGCCAAGGGCGTCAAACTGGCCGGCGGCGAGGAAGTACGATGCGACGAAGTCGTCGTTAACGCGGACTTTGCCCACGCCATGACCAAGCTGGTTGCGCCGGGTACTTTGCGTAAATACGGCCATGAGGCCTTGGAAAAACGCGAGTATTCCTGTTCCACCTTCATGCTCTATCTAGGGCTGGATAAACTTTACGACCTGCCGCATCACACCATCGTCTTCGCCAAGGATTACACTACCAACATCCGTAATATCTTCAGCCGTAAAACCCTGACAGACGACTTTTCGTTTTACGTGCAAAATGCCTGCGCCAGCGACCCCGATTTGGCCCCGGTCGGCAAGTCGGCATTGTATGTATTGGTGCCGATGCCGAACAACGACAGCAAGCTGGATTGGCAAGCGCATTGCCGGGAAGTGCGCGAACAAGTGCTGGATACTTTGGGTGCCCGTCTAGGCTTGAATGACATTCGCGCGCATATCGAATGCGAGAAAATCATCACTCCGCAAACCTGGGAAAGCGATGAGCACGTTTACAAGGGCGCCACTTTCAGTCTGTCGCATAAATTCAGCCAGATGCTGTACTGGCGGCCGCATAACCGTTTCGAGGAATTGGACAATTGCTATCTGGTGGGCGGCGGCACCCACCCCGGCAGCGGTTTGCCAACCATTTACGAATCGGCGCGGATTTCTTCGAATTTAATCTCAAAAAAACACCGGGTGCCGTTCAAGGATATCTCGCATAGCAGCTGGCTGAAAAAAGCCAAGGCCTGATATGCATAGTATTCGATCCGTTTCGCCGATCGACGGTGAGCCATTGGGCGAATTTGCCGTCAGTTCCACCGAGTCCATCCGCCGACAAATGCGCGCGGCCCGCGTAGCCGGGGCTAGCTGGGCAAAACTGTCGGTGAAATCCCGAGCCGCCATTCTCGGTAAATTCGTGCCGTTGCTGCTAACCGAGCTGGATTCAATTTGCGATATCATCGTCCGGAGCACCGGCAAGGTTCGTACCGAAGCCTTGCTGGGCGAGCTGTATCCGATTCTGGATTTGCTCAAGTTTTATCAAAAGCACGCCGGCTCTATTTTGCGTCGCCAAGGCGTGATGACGTCGCCGTTTGCCTTCCCCGGCGCCACCGCCGGCATCGAACGGCGGCCCTACGGTGTCGTCGCCATCATTTCGCCGTGGAATTATCCTTTTCAGCTGACCATGGCACCGCTGTTGACCGCGCTATACGCCGGTAATGCAGTAATCTTTAAAACTTCCGAATTAAGCTTGCCGATAGGCCAATTAATTTTCGAGCTTTGCCGGCGGCTGGATTTGCCGGAAAATTTGGTGCAATGTGTCGTGGGCGATGGCGCCGCGGGAACGGAGCTAATCGATGCCGGCCCCGACCTGGTATTTTTCACCGGCGGCCTGACAACCGGCCGTGCAGTGATGCAACGCGCCGCGCAACATCCGATCCCGGTTTTACTGGAATTGGGCGGCAAGGACCCCATGTTGGTATTTGCGGACGCCAACCTGCAACGCGCGGCCGATGCGGCTTTATACGGCGGCTTTTGCAACAGCGGCCAGGCTTGCGTTTCGGTGGAACGCTTGTACGTGCAGCAGAATTGTTTCGACGAGTTCCTGGCGCTACTGCAACAGGGCGTCGCTAAATTGCAGGTCGGTCACGGCGAACACGGCGACCTGGGCGCCATGGTCAGCGACAGGCAATTTGCCATCGTAAAAGCGCATTACGATGACGCTATCGCCCAAGGCGCGCGCGCCTCCGGCCCGCTGGAACGGCAAGGCAACTATGTCAAACCCGTTTTACTGTGGCAGGTTAATCATGGCATGCGCGTCATGCGCGAAGAAACCTTCGGGCCGTTGTTGCCAGTGATGACATTCGAGGACGAAGGTCAGGCCTTACGACTGGCCAACGACAGCGACTTGGGCCTGAACGCCAGCGTTTGGAGCAACGATATTGCCAAGGCCGAGCGCATCGCCAGCCAGTTGCAAGTCGGCAACTGGGTGATTAACGATGTACTGAAAAACATCGGCCACCCCGGCCTGCCCTTCGGCGGCGTGAAAAAAAGCGGTTTCGGCCGTTACCACGGCGCAGAGGGCCTGCGGCAGTTTAGTTATCCGGTGTCCGGCCTCACCAGCCGCAGCCACTTGCCCAAGGAGCCGAACTGGTTTCCGTATTCCGACCAGCGTTATCGGCAATTCAAGGGCTATATCGATTTTGTCTACGGCTCCGGCTCGCTGCTGCAACGCATCAAGCGCAACTGGCCGGCGCTGGAAGCCTTTAAAGAATACTCGGCGTTCGATTTAACCCAACGCTGGCAAAACCTGAAATTACTGTTGTCATGGAAACGGGATTACTGATGAATAAGAATAAAAACGTCGTCGTTATCGGCGCTGGCCTGGGCGGCCTGTCGGCGGCCATTTCGCTGGCCTCCGAAGGTTTTAACGTCGAATTGCTGGAAAAAAACGACAAGGTCGGCGGTAAGCTCAACATCATGACCAAAGACGGCTTTACCTTCGATTTAGGACCATCGATTCTGACCATGCCGCATATCTTCGAAGCGCTGTTCAGCCGCGTCGGCAAAAACATGGCCGATTACGTAGGCATCGAAAAAGTCGAACCGCACTGGCGCAACTTCTTTGAAGACGGCACCACCATCGATTTATGTGAAGACGCGGATAACCAGCGCCGGGAACTGGACAAACTCGGTCCCGACACCTACGCGGAATTCGAACGTTTCATGGCCTATTCCAGAAAGCTCGGCAGCGAAACCGAAGCCGGTTATTTCGCCAAAGGCCTGGATACATTTTGGGAATTGCTGAAATTTTACGGCCCAATACGCAGCCTGAATTTCGATGTATTCCGTAATATGGACCAAGGCGTGCGACGATTTATTTCCAACCCCAAATTGGTCGACATCCTGAATTATTTCATCAAATACGTCGGTTCGTCGCCTTACGATGCGCCGGCCCTGATGAACCTAATGCCTTACATTCAATACGAATACGGCCTGTGGTACGTCAAAGGCGGGATGTACGGCATGGCTCAAGCCATGGAAAAACTGGCCCTGGAGTTGGGCGTTAACATTCGTTTAAATACCGAAGTCACCGAAATACAGACTCAAGATAACCGCGCCACCGGCGTGTTATTGCAAAATGGCGAACGCTTGGCGGCCGACATCGTGGTATCCAACATGGAAGTGATTCCGGCCATGCAAAAGCTGTTAAGCAGTCCGGCCGGCGAACTGAAAAAAATGCAACGTTTCGAGCCCAGCTGTTCGGGACTGGTGCTGCATTTGGGCGTGGATACGATTTATCCGCAACTGGCGCATCACAACTTCTTTTACTCCGATCATCCCCGCGAACATTTCGATGCGGTATTCAAAAGCCACCGCCTGTCCGACGATCCGACCATTTATCTGGTCGCGCCGTGCAAAACCGATCCCAGCCAGGCGCCGGCGGGTTGCGAGATCATCAAAATCCTGCCGCACATACCGCATATCGATCCGGAGAAACCGTTGACCGCCGACGATTATTGGGCCTTGCGCGAGCGGGTGCTGGCCAAACTGGAGCGCATGGGCTTGACGGACTTACGCAAGCATATCGTCACCGAGGAGTACTGGACTCCGCTGGACATTCAGGCCAAGTATTATTCCAACTTGGGCTCGATCTACGGCGTGGTAGCGGACCGCTGGCAAAACCTGGGCTTCAAAGCACCGCAACGCAGCAGCGAATTCCGGAATGTGTATTTTGTTGGCGGCAGCGTGAACCCTGGCGGCGGCATGCCGATGGTGACGCTATCCGGACAATTGGTGAGAGACAAGATTTTGACGGACTTAAAACACTAGTCTTTTGCAACAGGATTTCGCCTTCACCACCTCCTTTAGGCTGTCCGGCATTCCGTTAGTACATTATGATTCCATGCTCCTCTCGCAAAGTAATGTGAAACTTTGCGAAGCTACCTCACAGAATAATTGGCTATCCGCTATTGACAGGAGAGTTTAACTTGCCTGGCTCTACGCTAAAACTTCATAGCGAAAAACACTAACACTTTTTATGCTCTTTTTAATGAATAAATTCTTTTTTAATCTTATCTTAACAACAAAGTCACCATAGTTTGGCCGCATATTAAGATCGCATTAAAGGCCGGTTTTCAGCTGGCAATGCTAGTCATTTACCATATACTCGTAGACGCGGGGGAACTTTTATTTAGATCAAATTAAGGTGGTATTTATGATTAGATTCAAAAACATTGTGGCTTGTGCATTGGTTATGCTGATTGCATATTCGCCACTGAGTCATTCTGCAGTAATGAGCTTACCGGGCATCCCGGAATCCGGCAATCCTAACTTTTATAATGATGCGCAAATAAATTTGTTTGACCTCGGAGGCAATAATTATTTATTTGCCGCAACCAATTCTGGAGCGCCTTTAACTTTTAATCTAGGCTCTACAAGCGTTACATCCAGCGCATCCCATCCAGCCTACTTTGTGTTGACCGCACTATTTTCGGGCGATGGTTCGTACATAGCCAATACAGGAGCTTTATCAATTTCAGGTGAAATACCTTTTCCCTATGCGAATCTCCCAGGAGTATTTATAAGCGGAGATCTATTGACCGCAAAACTAGACAATTTCGCCTTTGATTCCGATACGCTTGGCTTTTCCACCAACCAAATCAGTGGCTTCGGCACTTTATTTGGTAGCGCGGAAAGCGTTTACCTCTCGGCAACCGGCCTTGCCAGCGCACTTGGGTTCGGTAGCGGCGCCTTAATTGCCACAACCTCACCACTTTCCGCCAGCGCCATTACAACAGTGCCTGTACCGGGCGCGGGATGGTTGATTGGCTCAGCTTTTGGGCTATTCACCCTACTGCGTAAAAATCGGCTAACTGCTGAAATCGCTTGTTAACACAAAGGAGTATGAACTAATACTTTTTCGAAGTTACAACGAAAGCTTAGATATTAATATCGACTAGAAAGGGCCGGACACGGCCCTTTTTTTCAACAAATTGCTTATATGCCATTTTCGCGTTGTTCGGTTACGCTGAAGCCTAAGATGTCGAAAATATAGGTGGAAGCAGATTGCACATATTCGTAACATACCCACAGCACATCAAATTTCGGCACTCAACCGTGACTGTTGACGCCGGTTGAAAATGACTATGTAAACCGGTAAATTCCGGATGAAAATTGACCAGGGTTATTAACCTGTCCTGTCCAAAAATTAGACAGGAGCTTAGAAGGTGATGACCGTGATCTTATTTTCAAAAATTCGGCGGATGTATTTCCGCGACAAGTTATCCATCAACGAGATCGCCAGGCGAACCAGCCTGTCTCGCAACACCGTCAAAAGGTGGTTGCGAATGCCCAGCGAGACCAATCCGAAATATAAACGCTGCCCCCAGCCGACCAAGCTATCCTCGTTTGAAGATCAGCTCAAACGCGCGCTGATCGCCGATGGCTATCGTCCCAAACGGGAACGGCGGACAGCCTTGAAGCTGTTGGAAGAGTTGCAGAAAGCCGGCTATGAAGGCGGCTATACGCAACTCACCGATTACATCCGTGCCTGGCGCCAAGAGGCGAGTAGCCATGCCGGCAAACACGCCTTTGTGCCGTTGAAATTCCGTTGGGGCGAAGCCTTTCAATTCGACTGGAGCGAAGAGTCGCTGGTGGTCGGCGGCGTTTATCGACGCTTGTCTGTAGCGCATACCAAGCTGTGTGCCAGCCGAGCGTTTTTGCTGGCCGCCTATCCCAGCCAAAGTCATGAGATGCTGTTCGACGCCCATCGTCGTGCGTTTCAGGCATTCGGTGGTGTGCCGCTGCGCGGGATATACGACAACATGAAGACGGCGGTCGACAAGGTACAGAAAGGCAAGGAACGTATCGTCAACACCCGGTTTGCAGCGATGACGGCGTATTATCTGTTCGATCCGGACTTCTGCAACGTGGCGTCCGGCTGGGAGAAAGGCATCGTCGAAAAAAACGTACAGGACAGCCGACGCCGGCTCTGGCTGGATGCCAGTCAACAATGCTTTGCCAGCTTTGCCGAGCTCAATGATTGGCTGGAAGCCCGTTGCCTAGCACTCTGGCTTGAATTACCCTGGCCTGAAAGGCAAGGCATGACGGTGCAAGAGGCTTTGGAACTGGAGCAATCGGAGTTGATGCCTATGCCCGGCATATTCGACGGTTACATTGAGTTTGTGGCCCGCGTGTCCAGCACCTGCTTGGTGACGGTGAAGCACAACCGTTATTCGGTGCCTTGCCGCTGGGCCAACCGGCGGATCAGCGTGCGCCTGTATCCGGACCGGCTCGACTTGTATGGCGACGATGTCTGGGTTGCCAGCCATGGGCGGCTGTTGGATCGCGATCAGGTTAGCTATGACTGGCAACACTATCTGCCGTTATTGGCGCGCAAACCCGGCGCGCTACGCAATGGTGCCCCCTTTACTGAAATGCCGAGCGCGCTGCTGTCTATGAAACGCGCGTTAAACAAACAGACCGGTGGTGATCTAGCGATGGCCGACCTGTTGGCCTGCGTGCCCCGGCAAGGCCTGGACGCGGTGCTGACAGCGGTGCTGACAGCGGTGGAGTCTTTGCTGGCAGCCGGGGTGGTCAGCATCGAGCAGGTCAAACATCTCGTGTCTACGCTTGCCGGTGGCAGTCAACCGCCTGTCGAACCACAGACGGTTATCACGCCTGACGCCTTACAGATCAAGAATGCGCCCATAGCCGACTACCTCTCATCATCCGTTTCCTTTACACTTATTCACAGCCGGTGACCCGCCCCCCCTGGTCAAATTTCAACCGGTACGGCTGGTCAATTTTCGCCCGGCACCAACAGCATACCTGGGCCAGTTGGTATGTGCAAGCAGGTATATCGTTGCATGTGTTGCAAGAGTTGGGTGGTTGGGAGTCGGTCGAGATGGTGCGCCGTTATGCTCATTTATCCAGTGAGCATTTAGCGGGGTATGTTGATCGCTTGTCGGCGCTTCGGGCCGTTGGGGAAGAATCTGACAGCTACGATTTAGCTACGGGCACAAAAAAGGGTTTAGTCATTTCTGACTAAACCCTTGATTTATATGGAGCTGGTGATGGGACTCGAACCCGCGACCGGCTGATTACAAATCAGCTGCTCTACCAACTGAGCTACACCAGCATTTTCTTAACTTCTTAATTAAGCCCTGTCAACTAATTCTACATAGGCCATCGGAGCATCATCACCTGATCTAAAGCCGCATTTGATGATTCTTAAATAACCACCGGGCCTTTCTTTATATCTAGGACCAAGATCATTAAAAAGCTTAGTAACTGCTTCTCTGTCTCGCAGCTTTGAAAATGCATGACGTCTTTTAGCAACCGAATCCTCTTTGGATAAGGTAATTAAAGGTTCGGCCAGCATACGTAATTCTTTTGCTTTTGGCAATGTGGTTTTAATCAGCTCATGCTTAAACAATGAGCAAGCCATATTGCTAAATAACGCATTTCTGTGGCTGCTATTTTTATTTAATTGTCTACCGGATTTACGATGTCTCATGTTTATTTGCCTATTTTATATACCGATTTGGGATTGATCTACCAGATTTTCTGGCGGCCAATTTTCAAGCCTCATACCCAAAGATAAGCCTTTTATGGCAAGTATATCTTTTATTTCAGTAAGAGATTTTTTCCCTAAATTAGGGGTTCTTAATAATTCCACTTCGGTCCGCTGAATCAAATCACCAATATAGAAAATATTCTCCGCTTTAAGGCAATTAGCTGAGCGCACTGTTAGCTCAAGATCATCAACAGGCCTTAATAAGATAGGGTCGAAAGCCTCTTCCTCGACAACACTTTCCTCAGGCATTTGCTCTTTGACTTTTTCAAAATCCACAAATACCGACAATTGATCATGCAGAATTGAAGCAGCTAACTTAATAACGGCTTCTGGATCTACAGTCCCATTTGTTTCAAGCTCTATAACAAGCTTATCGAGATTGGTTCTCTGTTCGACACGAGTAGTTTCAACGTGATATGCAACTTTAACGATGGGACTAAAAGCCGCATCCACCATTAAAACACCTACAGGCGTGTCATCCATCTGTTCTTTCCGAACAGCAGCAGGTATATACCCACGTCCACGTTCTATTTTAATCTTTATATCAAGTTGTTTATCTTGCGTAAGATTTGCTATTACAAGATCCGGATTAATAATTTCAACGCTACTTGTAGTTTCTATATCTGCAGCGGTGACACTACCTATTCCGGATTTAGACAAAGTTAAAGTAACTTCATCTTTACCGTGCAAAATAACAGCAAGCTTTTTTAGATTCAATAGGATGTCGATTACATCTTCTTGAACACCTTCAATTGTCGTGTACTCATGCAGCACACCTGCTATCGAAACTTCCGTAACAGCGCAACCTGGTATTGAGGACAGCATAACTCTACGTAGAGCGTTGCCCAATGAATGACCATAACCACGCTCAAGGGGCTCGATAACAATTCTTGAATGGTTTGCTGAATGGCTAACTACTTCAACTAATTTTGGCTTTAACAAACCCGCAATAGAACTCTGCATACCTTAATCCAGCTAATTACTTAGAATAGAGCTCAACAACCAACTGCTCATTAATCTCAGAGCCCAAATCAACACGATCCGGTAGAGATTTGAAAGTACCACTCATCTCTTTTGAGTTAACCTCAACCCACTGAGGAAAGCCGTATTGTTCCGCAACAATCAGTGCTTCCTTAATGCGCTGCTGACTCTTTGCCTTCTGCCGAAGGCTAATTTTATCGCCAGCCACAACTTGGTAAGAAGGAATATTAATCAATTGGTCATTAACGATGATCGCTTTATGGGAAACCAATTGTCGAGCTTCAGCCCTAGTCGACGCGAATCCCATTCTATAAACAACGTTATCTAAACGGGATTCGAGCAAATCCAACAGATTTTGGCCTGTCGCACCTTTTTGGAGATCAGCAGCCTTATAGTAATTTCTAAACTGTTTTTCCAACACGCCATAAATTCGACGTAATCTTTGTTTTGCCCGTAACTGTAATGCGTAGTCAGAATTTCGAGTGCGTTTTGCGCCATGCTGACCTGGACGCTGATCTAACTTACACTTGTTTTCTAGCGACTTTCCTCTGCTTTTTAGGAATAAGTCTGTTCCTTCCCTACGACTTAATTTGCAGACGGGTCCAAGATATCTTGCCATTTTTTACTCCAAAACCTTTATACGCGACGCTTTTTAGGCGGACGACAACCATTATGTGGAATTGGCGTTACATCCACAATATTAGAAATTTTAAAACCCATACTATTCAACGAGCGAACAGCCGACTCTCTTCCAGGCCCAGGCCCCTTGATCATTACATCGAGATTTTTCATGCCATATTCTTGAGCGACCAATCCCGCCTTCTCAGCCGCAACCTGCGCGGCAAAAGGAGTGCTTTTTCTCGACCCTCTGAAGCCTGATCCTCCTGAAGTAGCCCAAGAAAGAGCATTTCCCTTTCTATCAGTGATTGTCACTATAGTATTATTAAAAGATGCATGGACATGAGCGATGCCATCGGCCACTTCTTTTTTAATGCGTTTTTTAACACGGTTTTGGGTTGCCATTAACTTGCCTTTTTAGAAACTTTATTTTGTAACTGGTTTTCTAGGGCCTTTACGGGTCCTTGCATTTGTTCTAGTGCGCTGCCCCCTCAATGGAAGCCCTCTTCTATGTCTAATACCTCGATAGCACCCCAAATCCATTAACCGTTTGATGTTCATTGAAACTTCGCGTCGCAAATCACCTTCTACTGTCATTGCGGAGATAACCTTACGGATATTTTCCACTTGTTCTTCGGTTAATTCTTTGATTTTTACGGTAGTTTGTATGCCAACCTTAGCGCAGATAAGCCGTGCCGTCTGCCTTCCAATTCCGTATATAGCAGTCAATGCAATTTCTGCGTGCTTATGATCAGCTACGTTAATACCGGCTATACGAGCCATCCAGATACTCCTAAAGTTTGATTCTTAAGTTAATCGAGAATTATAACATCATTCTTTTTAAAAACAAAATTAACCTTGCCGTTGTTTGTGTCGACCATCTTTACAGATAACCCGAACCACACCACTTCTTTTAATAATCTTGCAGTTTTTACAAATTGGTTTAATTGATGCACGTACTTTCACGGCAAACTCCTTAATATTAATTAATTTCTTTTAAGATTTGCTTTTTTCATTAAACTTTCATATTGCTGCGACATCAAATGAGTTTGCATTTGAGATATGAAATCCATCACAACCACAACAATAATCAGCAGCGAAGTACCACCAAATGAAAAAGGAACATTCCAGTATACGATCAAAAACTCTGGTAGCAAGCAAATCAAAGTAATGTAGATAGCACCGACAAGAGTTAGACGCGTCATTACCTTATCAATATAAGCTGTAGTCTGGATACCAGGTCTAATTCCGGGCAAATAGGCACCCGATTTTTTTAAATTTTCCGCCGTCTCTTTCGAATTAAAAACTAAAGCAGTATAAAAGAAACAGAAAAAAATGATTGCGAGCGCGTAAAACATCACATATACAGGCTGACCGGGCGACAAAACCGTCGAAATGTCTTGTAACCACGAAAACCCATCGATATTTCCAAACCATCCGGCTATTGTAGCCGGAAATAAAATTATACTTGACGCGAAAATAGGTGGAATCACCCCGGCCATATTAAGCTTTAGCGGCAGAAAAGACGTTTGCCCTGCATACACTTTATTACCTTGCTGGCGCTTAGGATAATTGATTGTAATTCTACGTTGAGCCCGCTCTACAAAGACAACGATACCAGTCACGAATATAGAGATTGCAAACAGTAATATTATGAATGCACTATTCATCTCACCAGTTCTTGCCAATTCTAGAGTTCCACCAATGGCGGACGGCAACCCCGAAACGATCCCAGCAAAAATGATTAATGAAATACCGTTACCAATCCCTCTTTCGGTCACCTGCTCGCCAAGCCACATCAAAAAAATAGTGCCAGTGACCAATGTAAGTGTCGTGACGATTATAAAAGCCAATCCAGGATTAATTACTACAGACATCCCGCCTGCAGTTTGATTTTGTAACGCAATCGATATACCGATGGATTGAAACATAGCCAAAACAACAGTCGCATACCGTGTAAATTGGGTTATTTTTCTACGCCCCGATTCACCTTCTTTTTTCATTTGCTCCATTGCAGGCACAACGATTGTCATGAGCTGCATAATAATTGAAGCAGAAATGTAGGGCATAATACCGAGAGCAAAGATACTAAGCCTCATCAAGGCACCACCAGAAAACATATTAAACATGTCTAAAATGGAGCCCGATTGTTGTGCAAACATTGCAGCCAAAGCATTAGGATCAATACCTGGTACGGGTATGTGTGCGCCGACTCTGTATACTACAAATGCCCCCAGTACAAATAATAGCCTTGACTTCAACTCTCCAAACTGGAATTTTCCAGCTGAAACATCATACCCTTTTGTGCTCACTTATGCCTCGACTTTGCCGCCGGCAGCCTGAATAACCTCAAGCGCGCCCGCAGTAACAGATATACCTTTCAATGACACGGCTTTAGATATAGAGCCTGAATTTATCAACTTCACTTTCTTTGAAAAAACCGGCACTATATTATTATCAATCAATACTTGCAAATCGATAACGCTGGCATCCAAACTTTCCAACTCATGCAATCTAATTTCTGCAGTAAACTTCTTTAACCTTGAGGTAAAACCGACTTTCGGCAGCCTTCTTTGCAAAGGCATTTGCCCCCCTTCAAAGCCAACTTTGTGGAATCCTCCGCTACGAGCTTTCTGGCCTTTATGACCTCTCCCACAGGTTTTACCGTCAGTTGAACCAATACCCCGCCCAACTCTTTTTGCTTTTTTTCTTGCACCATAGGATGCTTGAATAGTATTAAGGTACATCAAATTTCCTCGACTTTTAGCATGTATGCAATTTTATTGATCATTCCGCGGTTTTCGGGAGTATCGATAACCTCAACAGTTTGTCGAATTTTATGCAGACCCAAACCTTTTAAACATTGCTGATGACTTTTTAAACGACCATTTTTACTTTTTGTCATCATTACACTTAATTTTTTGGCTACCATGAAAATTATCCTGTAATTTGTTCGACACTCAAACCGCGCTTAGCGGCGATTTGTTTAGCGTCATGCATTGAAGTTAATCCGTTGATAGTCGCTCTAACAACGTTAATTGGATTGCTGGTACCTATACATTTTGCCAAAACATTATGAACACCAACAACTTCAAATACGGCCCTCATGGCACCGCCAGCGATGATGCCGGTACCTTCCGAAGCAGGCTGCATATAAACTTTAGCAGCACCAGTATTAGACATAATGGAATATTGCAGAGTACCTTCCTTCAATGCCACTTTCCGCATATTTTTTCTGGCTTGCTCAAGTGACTTTTGAATTGCCACCGGTACTTCTCGAGCCTTGGATACCCCATAGCCGACCCTTCCTTCACCGTCGCCAACAACGGTAAGAGCCGCAAAGCCAAACACTCGACCGCCTTTAACTACTTTTGCTACACGTCTAACGGATACAAGCTTCTCTTGCAAACCGTCTGTACTACCTTGAGCTGGTGCTGTTGCCATTCTAATTCCCCTAAAACTTCAATCCAGCTTCACGTGCAGCATCAGCCAATGCTTTTACGCGACCGTGATATTTAAAACCTGAGCGATCAAATGCTACGTGCGTAACACCAGCCGCAATTGCTTTTTCGGCAATTTGTTTTCCAACTTCAACCGCAGCATTTACATTGCTCGTATTTTTAACCGTACCTTTAATGCCAACTTGAACGGTTGATGCGGCGGCGAGGGTAGATTTACCATCTACGCTCAAAACCTGAGCATAAATATGCTGAGAAGTTCTATGAATTGTTAAGCGATTAACTTCTTGCTTTTTAATTTTGCAACGTAATTTTAACGCTCTTTTCAATCTAGCGGACTTTTTATCCATCTGTTTACCTATTTTTTCTTGGCTTCTTTGCGAGCAACATATTCATCAGCAATTCGAACACCTTTGCCCTTATATGGTTCTGGCGGGCGAAACGATCTAATTTCAGATGCCACCTGTCCGACTTTTTGCTTATCGCTTCCTTTAACAAGAAGTTCGGTCTGAGAAGGCAGCTCGACAGTTACACCTTCAGGTACTGTATATTCGACAGGATTGGAATAGCCAAGCGATAAAGTTAACAAGTCGCCTTTAACCTGAGCTCTATAACCAACACCCACCAAAAGCATCCTTTTCACAAAACCCTCGGATACACCTTTAACCATATTGTTAATCGATGCTCGCGCAGTACCAGCAAATGCTTTTGCATTTTTTGCACTGTCATCCCAGACAATTTTGATTTCGCCTTGGCCTATATCCAGTGTTACAGCCTCATGAAGACCAAAAGTTAATTCACCTAATTTGCCTTTAACCACCATCAAATTTCCGTCTACTTTTACATGAACGTCTGACGGAACCGTAATAGGAGCATTCGCTACTCTTGACATACTATCTCCTAAACCTTAGCAAACTGTGCAAATCACTTCGCCGCCATGCCCAATAGCACGCGCGGCACGATCTGTCATGACACCATTAGAGGTAGAAACTATTGCAATCCCTAAACCACCCAATACCTTTGGCAATTCGTCTTTCGATTTATAGATACGCAAACCCGGACGACTTACTCGTTTCACACTTTCGATAACAGGAACGCCATTAAAATATTTTAATTCAACCGTCATTTCCATGTGATTACCACTTTGCTCGGCAATATAATCAGTTATATAGCCTTCATCTTTCAATACCTTCGCAATTGCGAGCTTTAGCTTAGAGGAAGGCATTTTTACACTTTTTTTACCCGCAGATTGGCCATTTCTAATTCTGGTCAACATATCTGCAATTGGATCTGTCATACTCATTAATATTCTCCAAAAACGTAAGGAACAGAATTACCAACTGGCCTTGGTCACACCAGGAACATCACCACGCATAGTGGCTTCCCTCAGTTTATTACGGCTTAGACCGAATTTTCTGTAATACCCATGCGGACGACCCGTTAGATTACAGCGATTACGTAATCTAGACTTGCTTGAGTCTCTTGGCAATTTTTGTAATTGGAGTTGAGCATTTTCCTTTTCTTCAAAAGAAGTATTAGGCGATCTAACAATTTCTTTTAAAGCAGTACGTTTTTCTTGGTATTTTTTAATTAAAACAGCACGTTTAACTTCGCGCGCAATCATTGATTTTTTTGCCATTTCAGCTGCCCTTAGTTTTTGAATGGAAAATTAAAATGCTTCAACAACGCCAAACCTTCTTCGTCAGATTTTGCCGTTGTAGTGATGCAAATATCCATACCACGTAGAGCGTCTATTTTGTCATAGTCTATCTCTGGAAAAATTATTTGTTCTTTTATTCCCAAAGAATAGTTTCCACGACCATCAAAACTTTTAGAACTCATGCCGCGAAAATCTCGAATGCGCGGAATCGCGATAGTAATTAATCTATCGAAAAACTCATACATTTTAGCACCGCGTAATGTGACTTTACAGCCGATAGGCATATCATCGCGAATTTTAAAACCCGCTATTGATTTTCTTGCTAACGTAATAACTGCTTTCTGTCCGGCAATTTTTTCCATATCCGCGACAGCAGATTGGAGAATTTTCTTATCCGCAATTGCCTCTCCTACGCCCATATTTAACGTAATTTTGGTAAGTTTAGGCACTTGCATGATTGATTTATATCCAAACTGTTCCTGCATGGCACGAACAATTTCACTTTTATATTTTGATTCTAGTCTAGCCATAGCTCAATTACCTTATAGACCAACAACATCATTAGTTGATTTAAAAAATCTGACTTTTTTTCCGTCTTCCAGAATTCTAAACCCTACGCGATCTGCTTTTTTGGTCTTAGGATTGAATAAAGCCACGTTAGAAATATCGACAGGCATATTTTTTTCAACGATGCCACCAGAAACCCCTAAGTTAGGATTCCCTTTCTGATGCTTTTTGACTGTATTGATACCTTCTACCAACACTTTTCTATCGTCCAAAATTTTAATAATCTTCCCTAACTTGCCTTTGTCTTTCCCTACAATAACGATTACTTCATCGCCTTGTTTAATTTTCTGCATTTTGATACCCAATAATTAAAGTACTTCCGGAGCCAGTGAGATAATTTTCATAAACTTATCTCCTCTTAGTTCCCTTGTTACTGGTCCAAATATACGGGTACCAATAGGTTGAAGCTGGTTATTTAAAATTACAGCGGCATTACCATCGAAACGAATAACAGAACCATCCGCCCTGCGCACACCTTTGCGGGTTCTTACTACCAGCGCGTTATACACATCGCCTTTTTTAACCCTAGTACGCGGCATTGCGTCCTTTACGCTGACTTTAATTATATCGCCTATACCAGCGTAGCGTCTGTGCGAGCCACCTAATACTTTGATACACATGACCTTTTTTGCACCGCTATTATCGGCGACGTCAAGGCTAGTTTGCATCTGAATCATTTTAAATTCCCAACTAAATTCGAATTAATTACCTGTTAGAAGCTTCAAGCACTTCTACTAATTTAAATGTTTTGTTCTTAGATAAAGGCCGACACGAAGTAATTGAAACAATATCACCTTCATTGCATTGATTATTCTCATCGTGCACTAAAAACTTGGTCGAGCGTTTTACATATTTACCGTAAACGGGATGCTTAACCAATCGCTCGACCAGCACAGAAACCGTCTTATCCATTTTATTGCTAACAACACGTCCAGTAACCGTGCGGATTTTTTCTGCTTTCTCATTCATACTTAGACTCTCGCCATTTCGCTTAAAACAGTATTGATACGTGCTATATCGCGTCTTACCTGCTTTACTTGGCTTGACTTGACCTGCTGCCCGGCACCCTTTTGCATACGCAAATTAAATTGCTCACGAGCCAGCTCCAAAAGATTGGCCATTAACTCATCTTTTGATTTATTTCTTAATTCTGTCGCTTTCATTACATTATTGTCCGTGCAGAAAATGTTGTCTTAACCGGAAGCTTCGCCGCAGCCAAATCAAATGCCTCGCGCGCAAGTTCTTCAGAAACGCCTTCTATTTCGAACAACATTGTTCCTGGTTTAATTTGAGCAACCCAGTATTCTACACTACCTTTACCCTTACCCATACGAACTTCTAACGGTTTTTTGGTAATTGGTTTGTCCGGGAAAATCCGAATCCAAATTTTGCCACCCCGTTTTACGTGACGACTGATTGCCCTACGAGCCGCCTCAATTTGACGGGCGGTCATTCTACCACGACTGATGGACTTTAATCCATACTCGCCAAAGCTAACGGACGATCCTCTAAGGGCTGTACCGTTATTTCTGCCAGTATGCTGTTTACGAAATTTTGTTCTTTTTGGCTGAAGCATTGTTCTATTCCTTCAACTATTTTTTAGAATCAGAGTTTAATGAAGCCGCGTGCGCATCCATATCGAACACTTCGCCTTTAAATATCCACACCTTGATGCCAATAATACCGTATGTTGTTTTGGCTTCAGCAGTGCCGTAATCGATATCCGCGCGCAAGGTATGCAGAGGCACTCGACCCTCCCTATACCATTCAGTACGCGCAATTTCGGCACCGTTCAAACGACCGGCCACTGTAATCTTAATGCCTTCCGCACCGAGACGCATGGTATTGGTCACAGCTCTTTTCATCGCTCTACGGTACATAATCCGCTTCTCCAGTTGCTGAGCTATACTTTCAGCAACCAAATAAGCATCTAATTCCGGCTTTCTGATTTCTTCAACATTTAATTGAACCGGTACGCCCATCATAGCGGAAATATCCTGCCTTAAGACATCAATATCCTCGCCTTTTTTACCGATAACGATACCCGGCCGCGCAGTATGCACTGTTATATTGGCGTTATTAGCAGGGCGATTGATTTGCACTCTACTGACAGAAGCGTGTGCAAGTTTTTTCTTAATGTATTCGCGAACCTTCAGATCTTGTAACAGAAGAACTGGGTAATTCTGGCTATTTGCATACCATCTGGAAGTCCAATCTTTAACAATCCCCAGACGTATGCCGGTGGGATGAACCTTTTGACCCATTTTCTACCTCTATTAGCTTTCTGCTACTTTAATTGTTATGTGACAAGTTCTCTTCAGTATGTGATTCGCCCTTCCCTTAGCTCTAGCGCTAATCCTTTTCATGGTTCGACCTTCATTCACATATACTGTTGATACTCTTAACTCATCAACGTCCGCACTTTCGTTGTGCTCTGCGTTTGCGATAGCAGATTCAAGAATTTTCTTGATAATTGCCGCAGCTTTCTTTGAACTAAAATTCAAAAGATTAAGCGCTTTTTCAACTGGCAATCCACGTATTTGATCACCCACCAATCTGGCTTTTTGCGCCGATAGTGGAGCATTACTCAATTTAGCTGAAACTTCCACACCAACTCCTATCTCGATTTTTTATCAATAATATGGCCTTTATAAGTTCTTGTAGGCGAAAACTCGCCTAACTTATGACCGACCATGTTTTCCGAAATCAAAACAGGGATGTGCTGTTTGCCATTGTGCACAGCTATGGTCAGACCCAACATATCCGGGCTAATCATGGATCTTCTTGACCAAGTTTTAATCGGTTTCCGGTTATTTGTTCTCACTGCTTCCTCAACTTTTTTCAGCAAGTGATGATCAATAAATGGACCTTTTTTAATTGAACGCGGCACGAGTTATACCTCTTATTTTTGCTTACGGCGTCTAACAATCATATTGTCAGTACGTTTATTTTTGCGTGTTTTGTAACCTTTAGTAGGCGTACCCCAAGGAGAAACAGGGTGTCTACCACCCGATGTTCTACCTTCACCACCACCATGCGGGTGATCGACAGGGTTCATTGCCACGCCTCGCACGGTTGGGCGAACACCTCTCCATCTCTTTGCACCAGCTTTACCCAGCGACACCAGATTGTGCTCGGAATTTGACACTTCGCCAACCACACCTTTGCAATCGGACGGCACTTTACGCATCTCGCCTGAACGCAAGCGGATCGTCACATACGAACCATCTTTAGCCACTAGTTGCACCGATGTGCCTGCACTTCTAGCGATTTGGGCGCCTTTACCAGGCTTCAATTCGACACAGTGGATAGTGGTACCCAGCGGCATATTCCGTAGCGGCATGCAATTACCGGGTTTAACCGGCGCGGTTTCGGCACTCAGAATTTCTTGACCTAGTTCAATCCCTTTGGGTGCAATAATATATCTGCGTTCCCCGTCTCTGAACAAAACCAAAGCTATGTTGGCTGTTCTGTTAGGATCGTACTCGATTCTTTCTACAACTGCCGGTATTTCAGTTTTATTGCGTTTAAAGTCAATAATGCGGTAGAACTGTTTATGTCCACCACCAACGTGCCGGGTTGTAATCCGACCTGTATTGTTACGACCACCAGATTTGCTTTTTTTGTCTAGTAGTTGCGCAAATGGCTTACCCTTATGCAAATCATTATTTTGTACACGCACTACAAACCGAGAACCCGGAGATGTCGGTTTAGATTTTAGAATAGCCATGCTTTTCTACCGCTCCTATTGATCTTTTATTAAGCTGTTGCTAATTCAATATTGTGTCCAGATTGCAATTTGACATATGCCTTTTTCCAATCCGATCTTTTACCCAATGTACGTCCAAAGCGTTTAATTTTACCTTTTACATTTAAAACACGAACCGACTCGACCTTTACTTCGAACATCATCTCTACAGCGTTTTTAATTTGTAATTTGGTGGCATTTTTCGCAACTTTAAACACAAATTGATTGCCTTTATCAGCAACGATAGCGCTTTTTTCCGACACGATCGGTGCAGAAATGATGCTGGCTAACTTAATTTGTTGAATACTCATGCTAAACGCTCCTCAATCTGCTTCAGTGCAGCAGTTGTTGCAATTACTTTATCCGCCGATACCAAAGAGACCGGATCCACGCTAGTAGGCGTAACAACAGCAATGTAAGGTAGATTTCTGGCCGCCAAAATTAAATTTTCGTTCAATTCATCGGCGACTACTAAAATTCGTTTTGCATCAATGTCTTTAATTTTTGCAAGAAATTCTTTCGTTTTTGGCGATGAAGGCATAATGTCATCACAGACAGCAATTCTGTCTTGTCTCAGCAGTTCCGAGAAAATAGATCGAATGCCGGCCTTATACATTTTTTTATTCAACTTTTGATCAAAAGATCTAGGTTGAGCAGCAAAATTCACACCACCTGTACGCCAAATTGGACTGCGCGTCGTACCGGCACGCGCCCGACCAGTTCCTTTTTGTCTAAAAGGCTTCGCACCACCACCACTTACCGCAGAGCGATTTTTTTGCGCTTTGGTTCCTGCTCTCGCCGCCGCCATGTATTTGACAACTAACTGGTGAACTAGGGTTTCATTAAAATCTTGGCCAAAAACCAACTCGGATACATCCAATGCTTGCGATGTACCTTGATTACTGATTGCAGGTATTTGCAGACTCATCACTTAACCCTTATTTAACATTTTTACTGCAGGCGTAATAACAACATCGCCACCTTTAGCACCAGGAACAGCGCCCTTTACCAAGATCAAACTTCTTTCGGTATCGACCGCATGTATTGTCAAATTTTGCACGGTTGTTTTAACCGCTCCCATTTGACCGCACATTTTCTTACCTTTAAAAACTCGACCCGGTGTTTGGTTCATACCGTTAGAACCTGGAACCCTATGCGATCTCGAGTTACCATGCGTGGCATCCTGTGTTCTGAAGTTATGCCTTTTCACTGTACCGGCGAAACCTTTACCAATACTGGTGCCGGAAACATCTATGGTTTGACCAGCTTCAAAGACGCTCACAGTCAATTCTGAACCGGCAGATAACTCAACGCCTTCATCGTCTTTTAATCTGAATTCCCACAAGCCACGACCCGCCGTTACATTTGCTGCCGCATAATGACCAGCCATAGCTTTATTAACTTTCGAAGACTTAACATCGCCCGCTGCTATTTGAACCGCGCGATAGCCATCGTTTTCAACACTTTTCACTTGAATCACACGGTTCGATTCGACGTGCAAAACAGTTACGGGTACTGAAGTACCGTCTTCACAAAAAATTCGGGTCATACCACATTTACGACCAACAAGACCTATTGACATCTGCCAATTCCTCTAAATATTTCTAGCTTTATTTAAGCTTAATTTGAACATCAACCCCAGCTGCAAGATCTAATTTCATCAATGCATCCACGGTTTTATCGGTTGGCTCGACGATGTCGAGCAGCCGCTTGTAAGTTCTCAACTCATACTGATCACGCGCATCTTTATTTACGTGCGGGGATATCAGTATGGTGAAGCGTTCTTTTCTTGTTGGCAACGGAATCGGGCCTTTAACTTGGGCACCAGTTCTTTTCGCTGTTTCAACAATTTCACCCGCCGATTGATCAATCAATTTATGATCGAATGCTTTCAATTGGATACGGATAGTTTGATTAGCCATTTTTTATTACTCAATGATT
>NZ_JANIBK010000006.1 GCF_024505165.1 Methylomonas rivi | reverse complement strand
GTTTAGTCATTTTGAAAACCTCGCCGGGCTGTATTGGGTTTCGGATAGGGTGTCCGTTCTCGTAATATAACAAGCCCTAGCCTGAATACGCGATTCATTTAATCCGCTCGCGGCAGCCGCGCCGGTAACGCCGGTGGCTTAAAGCCGGGCAAACCCATTATGTGCCGCCTCAACCGAAATTGTCCGGCCGGCGGGACGCCGCTTCAAACTTCATTCGCTGACCGGTTCCGCGAAGCGTAGTCAGGCCGCTTGAGCCGGGTTAGCGTGGATTTGATCGCGCTTAGTCAGCGTGCCGCGCTTGCGGGGCTGTCGAACGGGCCGCTTATGCCAATCCCAAATGTCCGGCTATAGCGGCTAATTCAGCGTCGTTAATGGCGACGCCAAAGTCGTTGCGCACCAGGTCGCCCAAATGTTCGGCGGTTTCTACGGTGATGTCGGTTTGCACGCCGGCATTGAATTCGCTGAAGGTTTGATTGTACAGATGAATCCGGCCTCGCGCGGTATTGCGGCACAGCAGCAGATTTTGGGATAGCGGCGATTGATCCCATGTAGAGCAGAGTATATTCGCGGCATCCAAGTCGCAACGACGCACTGCCGCCCTGTCAAAACTGTATAAGGCAAACCAGTCGCCGTCCCGGCGTATTTCCAACACGCGTTCGCCGCTATGGGGCTCGTACCGGATGCGATAGCTATCGTGGTGTTGCTGTTGTTCGTTTTCGAATTCAAGCCGAAGCGGCAAGCGGGCGGAAGGGCCGCCAAACCCGGCATCCACCAACCATGATTCGCCATCGGCTTCGGCGATAAAGGCCAAATGGTGGCGCGGTCCGCCTTCGCGGTGGCCCATGCGCACCCTGGCCATGATGGGGTGATAGTCGAAACCCAGTTCATCCAGTGCCAATGCCAATAATCCATTCAATTCGAAACAGTAGCCGCCACGGCCTTGCTTCAGCACTTTTTCGACCACGGCCGGCGTTTCCAGATTAGGCAAAACACCCAGCAACGGATCGATATTTTCAAAGGCAATGGCGTTGAGCTGCGCCTGTTGCAAGCGTGCCAGGCCGGCGGCCGTCGATTCGGGTTGGCTAAGGCCGATACGCGTTAAATAATCGTCTATCCGGAATGTCATGCTATAAATCCAATTATGCGGAAACAATGATCGATGGGTTTGCCTAGGGTTATCGCCTGGCGGTATTTTCACGAGGCTATTATTGGCATATTCAGGCAAACCCGCAACAGCCGCCGGATCTCCGTTGCGCTGCCGGTTACCGTGAGTTGTTCGGCCGCATCGGCGGCTTTAAAATATTTGCTCCTTAATCGCGGCTCGTCAAATTCGCGATTTGAGCTAGGCTTAGCAGGTTGTCAATTTGTTCAAGGATGTTTGATTTGCAGAACTTTAGACCTAATGTTATCGATTTCGAAGCGTCCGGTTTTGGCGAGGATAGTTACCCGATAGAGGTCGGTGCGGTTTTAGCCAACGGCGACAAATACTGCGCGTTGATCAAGCCCGCCAGCCGCTGGCTTTTTTGGGACGAGCAGGCCGAGCAGGTCCATGGCCTGAGCCGCGAGTTGCTGTACGAACACGGCAAACCGATTCAGGTGGTGGCAGCCGAACTGAATGCGTTTCTGGCTGGCAGGGTCGTATACAGCGACGGCTGGGTGGTGGATAAACCCTGGCTGTCCCGCCTGTCTTACGATGCCGGTATTGAACCCAGCTTTTACCTGAGCCCCTTGGAACTGATTCTGAAGGAAGAGCAAATGGAAATCTGGAGCCAAATCAAGCGCGAGGTGATCGATAGCTTGGCGTTGCAGCGCCACCGAGCCAGCAGCGACGCGTTAATCGTGCAGGAAACGTTTGCCCGAACCAAACAGCTGACTTCTCTCGAAGCTTCCTCGCTTGTTTAGCCGACTGAATTGTTTCTCGCCGACATAGCGCGTTTATAAATAGCGGGTAAATCGTTCGTTAGACATCCCTTTGTAGAGGCTGTCGTAAAAGCCAAAATGTAGGTTGGGTTAGCGTAGCGTAACCCAACAAAATCAAAACGTTGGGCTTCATTGCAATCGGCCCGACCTAGCTTTTACGACAACCTCTTGTATTGGGCGGGCAAAAAACCGAAGATTAGCGGCAATTCTTAAATTTTATCCGTTAGTCGCAACCGGTGCCGCGCGTCGGTTGAAGTTTTTTGGAATTTCAATAGCATGAGAAATTAGAAGCGGCTTACTAAGCCGACGGAAATAACATAATAATAAATAGGTTCCCGATGGATGCTATCGACATAATTGACCGGGTATACGCCTCCGGCAGTCGCCCAGTCACCGATATCAGTGGATTGATTCAGTCGTTGAATCGCTGGTTTTTGCAATGGCCGGATTACAATTTTCTACACCCTTGCCTGATCGACGGCCAGCCCGCGCTGGTTTGCCGGCGAGATTTGAGCCTTATCGAGCCTAAGGTTTTTACCGAGTTAAAAAGTATTGCCGATCGGCATGGGGTTTATTTAAAAGAGGACGGTCGCGGCAAGGATAACCGGAGCGTTGGACATAACCGGCGGCGTAATACCTGTTTGGTGTTGACGTTTTGCGTGATTGTTTTAGCCGCTTCGAGGCCTGTGAAGGCTGGCGATTTATATATGCCAAGCCATTTGCCGGCGGCAATGGCCGGCCCCGCAAAAATGCCGAATAGCGGCCTACAAGCTATTTCCACGGCAGCGGACGACGGCTCGCCGGTTATTAAATTGCGGCAAGCCCGCGCGCCATCCGCCGAGCAGGTGCTGGCGTCCTACCGCGAACATGTCCAAACCGGCAGTCCCAATGAAATTTTACGCGCTAAAATCGCGGATTTTTTGAAAAGTACATATCAAGCCCGGCCCGGCGACCCGGAATTTATTACCGGGGACCTGGAATCAATAGCGGATTACTATGCCCGCTATCCCGCGATTTCGGACTTAATCGATGAATTGCGCGAGCATAAAATTGTGTTGAATTATCAGCAGGATACTTGGCAGGCACAGGCATGGGGTAACCAATATGCCGTGGATAGTGTCAGTATCCGGTTTGACACTCGGCTGGGCGCCCAATTGGTCAATGCTCCCGGGTGTGAAAATAACCCTGCTTGCGGAATCTCGCCGGCCGATGCGCTATTGCACGAATTACTGCATGCTAAATTAATGCTGGTGGATAATCAGCATTTCCTTGAAAAAAATGGCATGGGGCAAAACTTTTATCCGTTCGAACACGAATACGAGGTGATTGAGGCCGAAAATCAGTTATACAACACCATGAACGAGCAGGATGGTCTGATGCGGCCCATGCGTCACCGCCATAGCGGTACCTTAATGCAAGTGAGTTGCCCGGCCTGCGCTCCGGGCCAGAAAATGACTTCCGCGGAGTTTTGAACATCAGCAATGAGCGTGGGTTAACCTTCCGGGATTTGAATGAAAAACGGGTCGAAACAAACCGGCATGCCGGAAATATTTTGGTTTGGGTTAGCGGAGGATATGGATTTTTACCGCGCTGAGTTGGGGTTGCCGTAAAAGCTAGGCCGAAAACATCCGCTTCCGCTATCGCGCCATCGAATTTATTCCGGCCTGCCATTTGGCTTTTTACCGCCGCCTCGTGCCGGGCAGAGGCGGCGATGCCGACAAGGCTTGAGCCGTAAAAATGATCGCATCCTTGCCGACGATTTCCAGCCGGCATTGATAGCTTGCCGCCAGCCATGCCAAAGTGTCTTCCGAAAAAAAGCTGATATGGGTCGGGTCGTTTTTGTAATGCCAGCGGCTGAAAGCGTCGGCGTTTATCACCAGTTTGGTCATGATGCCCAAATGGCCGTTGGGTTTCAGCAAGCCGAACAGGCGCTGAAATTCCTGCCGCGGCCGGCGAAAATGTTCCACCACTTCGGTACAGGTGACAAAGTCGTACCGGCTTTGCAGCGTCTCGGGCCGGTTGGCATAGAAAGGATCGAAAGTGCGCATGGCGTGGCCCTGTTCGCTAAACATTTTGGCCAGCAAGGGGCCGGGGCCGCAGCCGTAATCCAGGCCGCTGGCCCGGGCAGGCAGCCTGCTTAACAATGGCTCGGCCAGGCGCGATAAAAATTGCCGGTAGCCCGAGTCATCCATTCGGTTTTGGTGGTCGTCGTAAACGGCTTTTTCGGCATCGGCGGACAGATGCTGCCTGGGCGGGACAAACACCAGCCGGCAGTGCCGGCAGCGCAAATAGTCGCGGTGTTTATCCGCGAAAAAACTAACGGTATCGGCGGAGAGGCAAAGCGGGCAGGGCGTAATTGGCATGAATTTTGGCAAATTTAATGATTAAGCTTGACGGTATGGGGTTTTGCTGTAGAATGCGCGGCTTCCAACTGCGGAGCGGTAGTTCAGTTGGTTAGAATACCGGCCTGTCACGCCGGGGGTCGCGGGTTCGAGCCCCGTCCGCTCCGCCATTTCCATTTTGGGTTTTGCAAGTTTTTTAAGCGGCTGCCGATTGTGGCCAATCGGTATGTTCGGCCTTGAAATTCCAACTTCTACCTCCATAATCTTCCTGCGATCAAATAAAATTTTTAACTCAACGCAGAGGAGAAATGTCATGGCCAATTTAAGTCCATTTGTCAGTCGCGGTTTGTTTGATGAGTTGTTTCGCGACGTTAACCCCGGTTATTTTATCAAGCCTTTACACGGCGATGCGCTGCCGACCCAAATTAAGGTCGATATCAAGGAAAATCCCAGCGAATTTATCGTCGAGGCGGAAATTCCCGGCACCAGCAAAGAGAATATCCACGTCAACATAGACGGCAATGTCGTCAGTATCCGCGCCGAAATCAGTCAGGTGGACAGCCAAACCAAAGACGATAAACTGCTGCGCAGCGAACGTTATTATGGCGAGGTGTCCCGCAGTTTCCAACTGCCGGTCGATATAGACGACAGCACCAGTAAGGCCCGCTATGAAAACGGTGTGCTGACGCTGAATCTGCTGAAAAAACAAAAACAAGCCGGCCAACGCATGACTATCGAATAGCGCCGTTGAACGGGGTGTCCGCTGATTACCGGATACCCCGTTTGCCCTTATAAACTTCGATAATGCCGCCAAATAATCCTGAAGGTTTCGGTCAGCTCGGCATCGTTCCTATCGACGCGTTCGTCCACCTCGTCCCGGTTCAGCCAGCGCAGTTCGTCTATTTCATCGACGGCAAACGCAAAAGGCCCGTTGTTGACGCATTCGTAAACCTGGATAAACTCCATGCCCAATTCGGGGGTGGGCTCCAGTTTGAACAGGGCCGTCAAGGCGGCGCTGACGCCGAGTTCTTCCGTTAGCTCCCTGGGCGCGCATGCGGCGTAGTTTTCGCCTTGATCGACATGGCCCGCCGCCGAGGTATCCCACAAGCCTTTATTAAGGTCTTTTTTCAGAGAGCGTTTCTGTAACAATAACTGGCCGCTATCGTTAAAAACCAGAATATGCACGGCCCGGTGACGTAGGGACAAGGCGTGAATTTCGCGGCGTGGGCGGTGGGCTATGATGCGGTCAAGCTCGTCGACGACGGCAAGCAGTTCATTTGGCATTTTGGGTATCGATTCCGGCTCAAAGGTCGTGTATGGTATCGCTTTTCGAATGCACCTCGCAGAGCAAATATGGCCAGAAGAAGTGAACACACTCAAGAACAAATCCGGGAAATGGTGTTGGATGCGGCCGAAAGCATCGTCATAGAAGAGGGTTTCCATGCCTTGACAGTCCGGAAAGTGGCGATGGAAATCGGCTATACGGTGGGTAGTATCTACATGGTGTTTGCCAACATGGAAGATGTGATCATGCATGTTAAAGGCAGGGCCTTGGACGAGTTAGCCGAACAGTTACGACAACTTGAGCCTTGCGACTCCGCCGAGGAGCAAATTCTGGCCTTGGCCAATGTCTATTTAGAATTCGCCCACCGGCATTTCAACCGCTGGCGGATGATTTTCGAAGCTATTAAGGATGCGCCGGTGCCCGAATGGTATCAGCAAAAAACCCGCGAGATGTTTTTGATAGTGGAAGCGCCGTTTCGACAACTGTTGCCGGACCCGTCCGAGGCGGAACAGGGGCATATGGCGGCCCAGGCTTTATGGAGCGGGGTGCACGGGGCCTGCGTGCTATCGTTGAACGGCAGCTTGGGCAGAGTCGGCGCGGAAAACGCCCAAGCAACCGTGGGTTTGCTGGTAAAAAATTTTATTGCGGGGTGGAGGCAGTCGCTGCTTCCGGCAAACGCAGTACCACCCAAAAAGTAGCCGCGAACAGCAAGCCTCCCAAGCCCAGCAGCGCCGCAACCGGGCCGACTTGCTGGGAAGCCGCCAAGGTATACGAACCCACCGACAGCAGCATCGCCACGTTTTGAAAGAAGTTTTGCATGGCGACCGCGCCGCCGCTGCCTATGCTTTGTTGTCCCAATTCCTGCAGGGCGGCGTTAATCGGCACGATAAACATGCCGCCGGCCGTGCCCATCAATAACAGCACCGCGCGTGCCGACCAGATGTCATGAGTAAAGCTCAGTCCTACGATCATCAAAGCCATTGCATAGGCCGGGATGCGCGCCCGGCGCAAATGTTCCAGCGGTATCAAATGCGGCACCAGGGCCGAACCGACGATAATGCCGATCGCCAAAAACAGCGTCAGGTTGGCGATGTCGCTGGCATTGTGCGACAGCAACACCGCCGGCGCCCAGGCAATGATGATGACCCGCACGCAAGCGGCCGCCGCCCAGAATAACGAAGCGCCCAAAACCGCAAAACGCGAGCGCGGGGTGGCTAAAAAGCTCCGCACTTCCCGGTAAAACAGTACGATTTTGGAACCCGCCACCGGTGCGCGGCTGATCTTGGCGGGTAAAAACAAGGTTGTGGCGGCGGAGATCAGAAATAAGGCCACGGTGCCGGCCAGCGCCCAGGTAGTGGAATAATCGGCGACTTTTGCCCCCACCACCATGCCGGTCAGAATGGCCAGAATCGTCGAGCCTTCTATCCAGCTATTGGCCTTGACCAAGCCGTCGTGGCCGGCCAGTTCCGGCAAAATGCCGTATTTGGCCGGGCTGTACAGGGCGGCGCCGGCGCCGACCAGACAGTAGGCAATCAAAGGTTCCACTTTCAACAATAATAAGCCCGCGCCGGCGGCCTTGATCAGATTGGCGATAATCAACACCCGCGATTTGGCGTGATTATCGGCAAAGGTGCCCACCCAGGGCGCCAATAGCACGAAGGATACCAAAAACGAACTTTGCAGCGCCGGGATATACCAGCCGGCCGGCTGTGCGGTTTGCATGACCAGGGCTATCACGGTAAACAAAATCGCATTGTCGGCAAAGGCGGACAAAAATTGGGCAATCAGCAGGGGATAAATATGTTTGCTCATACTGATTTACGCCTCGGCGTTGATAAGCGTATCCGCCAATTGGGTCGCGGAAATGTAGTCGGTTTTGCCGGTGGGTAATACCGGGATCTTATCCAGCACCAGGACTTTTTTCGGCAGGGTGATAGCCGCGATGCCGGGCGAGGCGTCCGCCAATTGCTTGGGCGTGGCGGCGGCTTGGGTGGTCAATAAAATGACTTGTTCGCCTTTTTTGGCATCCGGCAGACTGACCGCGGCATGTTGCGCGCTGGGCCAAGCGTGGCTGGCCAGTTGCTCCACCGCCGTCAGGGAAACCATTTCGCCGCTGACTTTGGCAAACCGCTTGCTGCGGCCCTGAATATGGATAAAGCCGTCTTCGTCGACATTAACGATGTCGCCGGTGTCGTACCAGCCTTCGCCGTACAGCGAGCAGGGCGGTACCAGCACACCCGGATTATCCGGCAATAAATAACCTTTCATGATGTTGGGGCCGGCTACGTGCAATTTGCCGCCGTGTTCGATGCCCGGCACCGGTTCCAGCTTGTACAGCATGTCCGGCATGAAGCGGCCAACCGTGCCGGCCTTGTAGTCCATCGGGGTGTTGACCGATGTCACCGGCGCGGTTTCGGTGGCGCCGTAGCCTTCCAGTACCCGGATGCCGAACTTGTCCAGCCACATCGAACGGGTGCTTTCCTGCAGTTTTTCCGCGCCGGCCACCACGTAACGCATGCTGAAAAAATCGTAAGGGTGGGCTTTTTTAGCGTAAGCCGCCAGAAAGGTATTGGTGCCGAACATGATGGTGGCGCCCACTTCGTAGGCCATTTCCGGCACCACGGCAAAATGCAGCGGCGAGGGGTAGAAGAAGGCGGTCATGCCGTTCAATACGGGGAGCAGCGTACCGACCGTAAAGCCGAAGGAATGAAACATCGGCAGAAAATTCAGTACCACGTCGGTGGGGTTGAAGTCTATGCGCGCCTTGATTTGTTGGTGATTGGCAATGATATTGGCGTGGGACAACACCACGCCCTTGGGGGCGCCTTCCGAGCCGGAGGTAAACAGCACCACGGCGGCGTCATCGGCATCGTAGGCGTGGCTTTTATACCAATAGTCGGCGGTTTTGGCCTGGAGCAAGGCCACGAATTTGTCGGCGGCGGTTAGCGATGCCGCCAAATCCTCCAGATATACCAACTTGACATGCTGGGACAATGCCTCCGCTTCGTGTTCCAGATGCGCCAGTTCGATGAATTTTCGCGAACTCAACACAATCTTGACTTTGCCGGTCGCGCAAGCCGAGGCCATGCCGGCCGAGCCGATGGAATAATTCAGCATGGCCGGCACCCGTTTAGTCAGTTGCAGGCCCAAAATGACGCTCAGGGTTTTGGTGGAGTTGGGCAGCAGAACGCCGACATTTTCGTCTGCTACCGTCAGCGGTTTAACCAGTTTGCCCAAAATGATGCTACGGGTGATCAAAGCATCGTAACTGAGCGGCTGGCGTTCCAAATCTTCGGCCATCGTATGCTTGCCGCCATGAATTTTGCGGGCCTCCAGTAGCGCGGAGAAAACGGTTTGCCGGTACTGGCTGGTGGCAAACATCATTTCGGTCATGATGTCGGACAGTATGTGACCGCTGTGTTTGCGTCTGGCCTTGCCGGTGAATTCGCCGTGGGTGTCGATACGGGTAGGCGGCAGAATGTGAATGGTAATCGGCGGAAACCAACGCAAGCGGACGATGTTTTTAAGCCTGGACAGCGGCGTATACTGCGCCCCGTCGATGCGTACCGGCAAGATCGTCGCCCCGGATTTGTCCGCCACCATGCCGGTGCCGTCGTAAATTTTCATCAACGATCCGGTCACCGTGATGCGGCCTTCCGGAAAAATCACGGTCTTGGTGTCGTTTTGCAGGTGATGAATCAGGGCTTTCAGCGATAACGGATGGGTGGGGTCCATCGGAAACACCTTGGACAAGCGCAGGAAAGGCCTTAACCACCAGCGTTGCGATATTTGGGTATTGATCGCAAAGGTAATGTCGTCCGGTAAAAACACCCCAAGCAATAACGGGTCCAGAAACGAGGTGTGATTGGCCACAATCAACACCCGGTCGCCGGCTTGACGGTAATTTTCCAAGCCGATGACCTTGACCCGGTATAGCAATGAAAGTAGCCAGTGTAGAAAAATTTTTAACATAGTATGCCTCCTGGGGGCGCATCTTAGCAGACGGATTACAAGTTGCAGGAGATACTGTAAAGTAAAATTAAACATAGTTCAATTAGTAGATTGATTTTCGACCGTCTATCTATGTTTATGCTTTATTGGAGTCGTCTTGAGGGAAGGAAGATTGAAAGAGACGCAAGTCCTTGCGTCTCTTGTGGGTCAGCAATAAGGTCCAGATGCTGATTAATAACTAAGCCGCGGTTGCATCGAGCAGATTTATTGCTTGGAAATCGGTTTGCGTCGAGAGAAGCCCATAAAACCGGCCAAAACCGAACCGAATAGCCAGACGGACCCGGGTAAAGGGACTTGGGCGGGGAATTCGATAGGGCCGTTTAGATTGGCGGCGACCATTTGTTGACCCAGCAATCTGCCCACGTAAAGATCGATGTTGGCCGGGTCGTCTTGTAGGTCATCTTCGCAAGAGCCGGCCTCAACGCATTGGGCTTCATGTTCCGGATCGTAAGTGCCGGTGAAAGCGAAAAATTGATAGGTTCTCAACACTTGTTCCGCATCGGCGCCTACTTCTTGTAAACCGCTGTCCAGTTTGTTGTTGACGCCGTCGGGGTCATCCAGCCGGCGTTGCAGTAGTTTCCACTCCACCTCGACACCGTCGTTTTCCGCGTCGGCGATTTTATCCGGATTATCGGCCATCAGATCATCCAGGTTGGCCATGTGCTCCAGATCGAGTTCCGTTTTCATAACCTTGACCCAGACGGCGTCGGAAAACTTTTGATTGGCTTCGGGCGCTTCCGGGGCTTCCGGGGCTTCCATGACGAACTGCACTTGCGGAGCCGGTGCAGGCACGCCCGGTGCGGGAGCCGCCGGTTGTACCACGTTGATGATGGGGGCGCCGATCAGGTTAACCGCCGTGGCGCGGTTGCCCGCTTGGTCCAACCAAAAATAGCGGGATGCGGTTGGAGCGCCATTCAACGCCAAACCGAAGTGTTCGCAACCGTCAATAGTGATGCAGGAGTGGCCGCCGGTGTTGGTGATGGGAGATGTAAATGGGGCCGTGCTATGTATGCCGCCATCGAAATAACGGACAATAGTATTTCCGTTTACGGTGCTTATTTGACCTGATCCGTAATGCCAGTTATGAAAGGTGTAGAAATTGCCGTTGAAATTTGCAATGGAAGACGAATCGATACCTTCCAGTTCAATTTCGAAGCCATAATAGCTATCGGTGGTGGAGTCGTTAAAAACGTCGAAATTGCTCAAGGTGCCGAAGGTTGTGCTGGACATGGCTGTGTTAGCGCCGAATAGGCCTATGCCGCCCAGTAAAACGCCGACTAGGTTACGTTTAGTCTTATGCATAAATTTTCCTCATAAAAGTATTGGAGTGTGTTAAGAAGCGAGTTTAAGCCGCGAATTATTGGTAATTACTGCTTGAAGCCGCTCGTTTTGGATTGGGTAAATAATTGCCTCTTATGCGCATCCTTGCACCTAAGGGATTGTTTACCTTTTTAGTCGCCATCAGGTCCGTTGTGGCAAGTGTAACAACCAATCGGCTCGCCTTTTTTAACCGATTTGTTCCCCCATTCAGTCCGCCAGTTTCTGTCGACCCCCGCTTTCGATAACACTGAACCTCGTAAGTCGCCGCCGTGACAGGCTTTGCATTCCGCCGGGTTGCTCTTGTAAAACGCGGGATGGCCGTCTTCCTGTCCCCAACGGCTGTCGCCTACATTGTGCATACCATGCGGGCCGTTCAAGGTAAGCGGTAAGGTGTTGGCTTTGTGGCAGGCGGTGCATTCGCTGATGGTGCCGGCGTGGCCTTGCAGGTCTTTTGCGGCTATATCGTCATTCGGATGCCCGCTGTCGCTGGGCCATATGGCGTGAGTGCTGCCATGGCAGCCTTCGCAAGCTATACCGCCGTGCCCATTGCTGTATCGGAATAATTTATGGTCATTTTCCGCGAAGCGTTTATTGCCGGCCAGGAATGGGGATGCGGCTGGATCGTTGAGATCGTAAGCATGAATCAAACGGATACCGTCGCTGGCCAGAGTGGCCCCGGCAGGCGTCATGTGCTTGACGGCGTCGCCTGTGTGGCAGGATTGGCAACGCGGTTCATCGGTCCAGGCTTTACGGATTTGGTTGGCGGCCGGACTGGTTTGATCGATTGGACCGTTAGCGCGTAATGCATGCGCGCCGCCAACCGCGGCCATGCCCCCGTGGCAGTTTTGGCAGGTAACGGTTTCCGTCATGGCGCCGCGCAGGCATTTAGTTTCCGAACCTGGGTGGCATTGGTAGCAGGCTTGTTGGTCTGGAGCCGGGACGCCATTTAATTTGGTGTCAAGACCTGCAACCGGCGCGGGGCTGTCGAAAATCGCTTTGCCGTCCACTTCGGCCATCTTGTCGGCATGGTAATCGTGCATGACCTGAGACATCCATTTATGGCCGATTTGGTCCCCGGTGGGTTGGCCGTTACCCGCTAAGTCGAGTGCGGGCGAATAATGGCAACTGGCGCATAACACCGGCTTTTGGTTGGTTAGATTGGTGTTTTCATGATAGTCGTGCGCCAGTAAGACATTATTTCTGGATTGCACTTCCAGGTTGAGGTGGTTGGACCAAACAATATTAGGGTTATTGGCGGCGATTTTTCCGGTTGCATGGCAATTGCTGCAAGTCGTTTCATCCGATACCGGTACCACGATGTCGGTATGCGCCAATTCCAAGCTGGGATTACGGGCGTCATAAGCCGTTATTCTCAACATGGGGTAAGGGTTGTAATGGTTCACGTCGTCAATGGGGAAAATCGGGATGCCTTCGGCGGTAAACATACCCAAATGATCGCTCCAACCGAACACGGTATTGCCGGGAGCGGGTGCATCGGCAGGCATATACAGATTTTTGATACCTTGTCCCTTGCCCAAGTTAACCCCAAATAACAGTTCGGCATAACTAAGGTTTTTGGTGGGGTCCAAATCCCAGAAGTTGGTTTTGTTGAGTGAGGTAGAGTTAATCGATTTGTTGCTATCTTGGACGGGGGCATAGCGCAGAATGACGGTATTTTTATCCAGCAGTTGCGGTTTGCCGGAAGCATCCTGGCCCAGCACTTGAGCGTTGATGACGTTATAAGGAGGCAGGATGGAAAACACTGAAAAATCGTCGTCCACGCAATGCATGCCTAAGTCGTTATTGGCCAATATTTTAAAATTGCTCAGAAAAGTCGTACCGGATCCCGATCCTGAGTCTCCGGGCGTTGTTTGCACGTATTTGAAGGTTAGTTGGTTGCTGCGTTTTTCTTTGCTGGTCATCAGCTGCACGACCGCTTCTCCACTGCCCTTGGGGGCGGTAGTGACTATCCGAGTGTCGCTCCAAGAGGCGATTTTTTTCTCAGTCAGTTCGGTTTTGCCGAAATAAACTTTGCCTTTCCGGGGGCCGAAATGGGTGCCGGTGAGCGTGATTTTCTGCCCTTGTAAACCGCTGGAGGGGGATAACGATGATAGATGCGGAATGGAAGTCTTTTGGGATTTTTCATCGGCATAAGTAAGACCGACGGTAAAAAATAAGCAGAAAAGCCAGAAGGAACGAGAGATTTGAAGCGACCGATCCATAGCATTCTCCAACAGATTTTTAGTGTATTCTAATTGTTGGGCATGACGGTGCGCGGAGTCAAGTTAAAATCACATTAAAAATTATGGTATTTATAAGTATACCCCTCGCAAATCAAATTTTGGTTTAGAAGTATTGGTTAAGTAATTGATTTATATATAATCTGATCATGTCAAATCGTTGCTATCTAAGCCAAGCGGAACTCGACGAGCTGGAATATGAGCATCGCCATACCAGCGACAAGCGCTATGCGGATCGGCTCGCTGTGTACTTGCTCGGTAGTGGCTGGCAAGTCAGCCAAATGGCCCTGGCGCTGATGATAGACCGGGAAAGTGTGCGCAACCATCACACCCGGCAAAGCCGACGCCGAGAAGCAGCGCGCCTTCATTGAAACGTACAGCCAACTCAAGGCCGCCCAGCAGGCGGAAGACGGGCTCTACTTCATGGATGCCACCCATCAGCACCACAATCCGATCGCCGCCTACGGCTGGATCAAGCGCACGAGATTCGCAGCAACACGGGCCGGTAACGGCTCAATATCAATGGCGTCATCGACTGCAATGATCTCAGTGCCATCGTCCGCTATGACGACACCATCAATGCCCAATCGACGATCAAGTTGTTTCAACAAATCGAGGCCCAAAACCCCGAAGCTGGCCGGATTCAAATCATTTGCGACAATGCCCGTTATTACCGGTCTCAGCTCATGCCGGACTATCTGGAACACGCCAAAATCGAACTGGTTTTTCTGCCACCTTATGCGCCCAATCTCAACTTGATCGAGCGATTTTGGAAGTTCTTCGAGAAAACCGTGCTGTACGGGCACTACTACGAAACGTTTCCTGAATTTAAAGCCGCCTGCGACCAATTTTTCACCGGCTTGGATCAATACCACGACTCCCTGCGCTCACTATTGACCGATCGCTTCCAGATCATCGGTCAGGGATGACTGCCGAAATTTGAGGTGCGGTAGGTATACCTCTGTTTCAAACCCGAAATAGACAAGTAATAGTGTCAATGCCGCGAACGAAAGACTGGCATTGATGTTCCGAATGAACTGTTCCGTTAACCGAAAGAGCTTGTAGGACATTTCATACAAATTTAACACTGCGGTAACGTTTTGTTTATGTGAGCCGGATAGCATTATCGACGCCGGTTCCGAGAATCGGTGCTGGGCTAAAGACCGTAACCCGACTCATTTATGCGATCCTTCAGGAGGGATTAATGAACAAAACCTTACTAGCCGCCGTGATTGGCATGGTGTGCGCAAATGCTTACGCCATCGATCCGTTTACGCCGTTGACGGCTTCCGCCACATCCGGCAACACCAACGAAAACACCAACCCGTTCAAATTGCCGGCCGGTTGGATGCAAACCGAAGTGACCGATGTAAATGCCATGAACGCCTTTTTCGGCGGCAGTTACCCCAGCACTTTTAGAGCGTGGGACATGCTGGACATCGGCGGCGCCAACCACGAATTTATCTACATTCCTCACGAAGTACAACAGGGTGCCGGCGTTACCCGCTACAACCGCGATAACGGTACCGCCGCGATTTTGCTGCAAGGCAACAATACCGGTATCTTTCAATCCAATCCAGCGTCCTGGAGCGCAACGAGCGACGATTTCGGCGCTTTGGATCCTGCCGTGCTGACGCCTTGGAACACCTTGTTGACCGGCGAAGAGTGGGCGGGCAACGGCCGCTTGTTCGAAATGCTGAATCCGGAAACCGCAACCGGCCTGGCGGATGCCAACTGGCGCTGGTTGAGCAGCATTCCATCCGTGTCGCATGAAGGCTTGAAATTCGATGCCGCCGGCAATCTGTATTTTGTCGACGAAGACAACTCCGGTTCCATCTACAAATTCGTGCCTAAAGTCGCCGGCGATCTGAGCGTTGGCCAAACGTTCGTCTTGAAAGTGACCGCTTATGCCGGTAATCCATCAACAACCTGGAATAACGCTGCTAATGCCGGTCAACCGCGCACCGGCGAAGCGACCTGGGTTGCCATCACCGACGCCGACGGCAATAAAACCACCAATGCCGACCCGTTCAGCTTTACCACCCGCGGCGGCCGCGCGGCGGCGGACGAAGTGACCGGTACGCCTTATGGCCGTCCGGAAGATTTGCATTTCGGCAAATTGGGCAACGACCATGAAGTGCTGTATGTCGCTACCACCAGTGAAGCAGCTGTCTATTCGATCGAGTTGAACCCCAACGGCGACAGCGATAGCAGCGATGCTCACGTACGTTTGTTCGCCAAGGGCGGCGTAACGCCGAACTCCAACGGCGCGATCGTGCCCGCCGGTAGCCAGTCTACTTACGGATTGGGATCGCCCGATAACCTCTACGTCGATGCAGACGGCAAGGTCTACATCATCGAAGACCAAAATCCGGGCGACATCTGGATGGCGACCGACGCCGACAAAGACGGCGTGGCCGAGAAAATGGACATGTTCGCCAGCTTGGGGCCCTTCGGTTCCGAACCGACCGGTTTCATGGCCGATCCGCGCGGCGGCTTCCTGACTATGGTTCAACATCCGTCTTCCAATAACGATGCCTTGTGGTCGATTCAAGCCGACACCGACGGCGACAATCTTGCCGACAGCCAGGACAACTGCAGCGCGGTAGCCAACGCTAATCAACGCGATACCAACAACGACGGTTACGGCAATATCTGCGACGCCGACTTGAACAACGACGGTATCGTCAACCAGGCCGACGCCGGCATTTTCCGCGGCGCGTTCGGCTCGACCAATGCCGATGCCGATTTTAACGGCGACGGTATCGTTAACCAAGTGGATAACGGCATTTTCCGTAGTCTGTTCGGCGCCGAGCCCGGCCCTTCCGGTACTGCTCAGTAAGACTGGATTCAAGTCGATTATTAACGATTTAAACACGAGGACTTTTAAATGAAATTTGTAGCAAAATTGTTGTCTGCGTTGGCATTTGCCGGCTTGATGGCTTCTTCGTCAGCGTCGCAAGCCGCAATCATCTCCTTTACCCCCGATAACGCTTCCGTTGCCGCAGGCGACACCATCCAGATCAAACTGGTGGGCAGCGACTTCAGCAACGGTACTTACGGCGGCGGCTTGAGCGTTTCCTGGGATGCCAGCCTGTTGTCGTTGCAAAGCTACGACACCAGCGTCTTCCCTGGCGACTTGGGTTTGGCCGATGTCGGCGTCAATACCGTGGTCGATAACAATGCCGGTACCCTGAGCAACCTGAGCGTTGCCAGCTTCTTCGACGGCGCGCCAAATGCTTCATTCGACATCGCGGTGTTGACCTTCAAAGGTCTGGCGGCCGGTACTTCGGCCTTGCAAGCATCCTTGGGTCAATTCACCAGCGGTTTCGACAACGTCTGGACCGACTACAACAACGACGTTATCAGCCTGCAGTTCGCGCCTTCCAGCCTGAACGTCACCGCGGTTCCTGTGCCAGGCGCGGCCTGGTTGTTCGGCAGCGTATTGCTGGGCGGCCTGGGCGCGGTTCGCCGCCAACGCGCGTAATCGCAAGCGTTTCGGCTTAGCCAAACCGGCGGTTCCACGGTGCAATGCCGTGGAACTGCTTTTTTGTTGTTGATATTCAAATTATGTTCGAAGGTGTCGTGATGAACGGGCTAAAGAAAAATCTCGGAACGCTGGCGGTCATTGCCGGCTTGTTGATGGCGGATGTGTGGATATTGGTGCCGGCTTTCGCCGAAGAGTTACCGCTGTACCAGCAAATTCTGAACCGATTGAAAACCGACCCCGACGTGGTATTGCCGTGGCTGCCCGCAGCCCAGGATACCGAAACCATGTACAACCGCGAAGCGCCGATTCCGCCGCAGTGTTATACCGATACCGGCGGCGAGCATAATCCCTGCTATGCCTGCCATCAAAATGCCATACCCGGCCGCGAAAACACCATGAACGACCACGACCTGCAAGAAGCGTACAGTTTTAGCGACGCCGGTCTGACCAATCACTGGAGCAACCTGTTCGAGGCCCGCAGCGAGCGCGTCGGCCAGATCAGCGATGCCGAGATTCTGGATTACATCGATCAAGACAATTATTCCGACTTGGCGGCGCGCTTGACCGCCGCCGGGTTTACCGGCTGGAAACCCGATCTGGCCAATCTGGCCGAAGGCGCGGCCGCGTTCGACGAAGAAGGTTTTGCCAAAGACGGCAGCTGGTGGGTGGCCTTCAGCTACAAACCGTTGCCCAGCACCTTTTGGCCGACCCAGGGTTCCACCGACGATGTGATGATCCGCCTGCCGGCGGAATTTTATAAAAAAGCCGACGGCAGCGTGTCGCGCGATGTCTATAAAGCCAATCTGGCGATTCTGGAAGCCAATATCAAAGGCTATGCCAAAATCGGCTCCTGGCCGATCGATGAGCAGGCTGTCGGGGAAGATTTGAACGATGACGGCCAACTGAGCGTGGTCAACGAAGTCTCCGCCAATCGTCCGCATTATGTCGGCGCCGCCCATCAAACCGATTTGATCCCGCATGTCTACCCGCTGAATACCGAGTTTTTGCATACCGTGCGTTATGTCGGCGTCAAGCCGGACGGTTCGATTTATAACGCCCGCCACATGAAGGAAGTGCGCTATATGAAGCGCCGCATCCAGAGCCGCCATTTTCAGCTCAATCATTATTACGAAGAAGAAAACCTGGAAAAAGAGCAGGGGTCCTTGCCCAGTTACAAGAATTTCGGCCATGAGGGCTTGAGCACCAATTTCGGCTGGAACATCACCGGTTTTCTGGAAAACAAGGAAGGTAAACTGCGCTGGAATACCTTCGAGGAAAACGCGTTCTGCATGGGTTGCCATTCCACGATCGGCTCGACGATAGACAAGACCTTCAGTTTCCCCCGCAAAGTAGACGGCGCCGCCGGCTGGGGTTATATCAATCTGCGCGGCATGCCGGACGCGCCGAATCTCGGCGAAACCCTGGGCGAGGTGGCGACGTATTTGCAACGGGTCGGCGGCGGCACCGAATTCCGCAGCAATCCGGAGCTGGAATCGCGCTTTTACCATGCCGACGGCAGCCTCAATACCGTGGCGCTGGCCAGCGCCAGCGACTTTTACGAGTTGGCGGCGCCGTCGCCCGAACGCGCCTTGCTGCTGAATAAAGCGTACAAAGCCATCGTCGAGGAGCAGGACTTTATCTTCGGCCGCGACGCCTCCGTCACGCCGCCGGAACGGGTGCTGGAATCGGTGGATAACGATACCTCGCCGACATTGCCGCCGGAAAAACAGCACGAGTGGAATATCGTGCTGGATTGGCAAGCGGCGGCCCGGGCGCTGTGCAATTATGGCGGCGACGTGGATTTTCATCAGCTGAACGCAGCGCACAGGGTGGTACTGGCCGGCAAGGAAACCGGCAAGTTCAACCGCGTCTGCGCCGGCGGCACCGTAACCTTGAGCGGCGATTTACAGGTCGAACTGGCGCAGGGTTATCTGCCGCAACCGGGCGACAGCTTCGAAATCGTCAAGGCGGGCCAAGGCGTCAACGGCCAATTCGCCGGCGTGCAACTGCCTGCTTTGACCCAAGGCCAGTTCAAGCTGAAAACCAATTCCGGCGGCGTGGTCTTATTTGTGGTCCAGGACAGCGACGGCGACGGCGTCAACGACGACGAAGACAATTGCAGTCAGGTGGCCAATGCCAACCAGCGCGATAGCAACGGCGACGGCTTCGGTAACGCTTGCGACGCCGATCTGAACAACGACGGCATCGTCAACCAAGCCGATACTGGCCTGTTCCGCTCGGCTTTTGGTTCGACCAACGCGGATGCCGACTTCAACGGCGACGGCCGGGTCGATCAACGCGATGCGGCGATTATGCGCGCGGCATTCGGCAAGGCGCCGGGCTAGTGCCGCCGGTGCCCAAGTAACGTTCGTAAGGCTCGGCCTCTCCCGGGGAACCGTCATGGCAGCATGCTGGGTTTTGGGGGAGGCCGAGAATTGCGTTATTGACGGGATTATAAATCTATCCGTTCCGGGGCCACGCGCATGACTTCCTCGATAGTGGTGATGCCGGCGGCGACTTTTTCGGCGCCGCTCAAACGCAGCGGCCGCATGCCTTCCTTGATGGCCTGTCTTTGTAATTGGTTGACATCGCAACCCTCTACGATGATTTTTTGCAAAGTGGCGCTGTTTTCGAAAATTTCATAAATACCGATACGGCCGGCAAACCCGGTGTTGCGGCATTCCTTGCAGCCGACGGCCCGGTAAATTTTCTTGGGGGCGGCCACTTTAAACGGTGCCGTCAAGGCTTGCCACTGCTGCGGGTCCGGCACAACGGCGGTTTTACAATGGCACAGCACCCGGATCAAGCGTTGCGCCATGATGCCCAGCACGGTTTGCTGGATCAAATACGACGGTACGCCGATATTGAGCAAACGGGTCACCGCCGCCGGTGCATTGTTGGTATGCAGGGTGGAGAACACCAGATGGCCGGTTAACGACGCCTGGACGGCCATTTCGGCGGTTTCCATGTCGCGGATCTCGCCCACCATGATGATGTCCGGGTCTTGCCGCATCAACGTGCGGATGCCGCTGGCAAAGTCCAGGCCGATATTGGCTTGCACCTGCATTTGATTGAATGCGGGTTCGATTTGCTCGATGGGGTCTTCGACGGTACACAGGTTGATTTCCGGCGTGGCCAGCCGTTTCAAGGTGGAGTACAGCGTAGTGGTTTTGCCGGAACCGGTGGGACCGGTCACCAGGATGATGCCATGACTCTGGCTGGTCATGTGGTTCCAAATCTGCAATTCCTGCTTGTTGAATCCCAGTTGCTCGTAATCGCGCAACAGCACGTCCGGATCGAAAATCCGCATCACCAGCTTTTCGCCGAAGGCGGTCGGCATGGTGGACATGCGCAGTTCGATTTCCTTGCCGGCCGAGCTTTGAGTCTTGATGCGGCCGTCTTGCGGCAGGCGTTTTTCGGCGATATTCATGCGGCCCAAAATCTTTAGCCGGCTCAAGACGGCGTTCATGATGTTCTTGGGTAATTGATACACTTGGTGCAGTACGCCGTCGATACGGAAGCGGACATTGCTTTGCAGGCGGCGCGGCTCGATGTGGATGTCGCTGGCGCGCTGGTCGAAGGCGTATTGCAGCAGCCAGTTGACCAGATTCACCACGTGCTGATTGTTGGCGTCCAGATCGGCATTTTTGCTGAGTTCGATCAGCTGTTCGAAATTTTGTACCGAGCTGCCGTCCGGTTGGCCGGTTTGATGGCTAGCGCCTTTTAACGAACGGGAAAAATTATAAAACTCATCCACGTAGCGCTTGATTTCATCCGGATTGGCAAACACGCAGCGGATTTTTCCGTTATGCATTTTGGCTAAATCCTGTTGCCAGGATTGCACAAACGGTTCGGCCGTGGCGACGACCACTTCGTCGTCGGTGATTTTGATCGGCAAAATGTTGTAATTGCCCGCGTACGCTTTGCTGAATACCGTCGTAACCTTGGATACGTCTATACGTAACGGGTCGAAGTAGTAATAGGGCGTCTTGAGTTTTTTAGCCAGCCATTGCGTCAGGTCTTCCTGGGTCAGCAGTTTGCCCAAGGCCGAACGATCGGCCAATTCGCACTCGGCCAGGATTTTCAGCGGATGTTTATGTTTGTTGATGCCGGCTTGCGCGTATTGGCGGCATTTTTTAAGATCCGCCGCGGATAACATGCCGTCGGCCTCCAACCAGGCGATGATTTGCGCTATATCCAGTTTTTGGTCTTCGGTCGTGCTTTCTTCAGGCATCGGGCGGAATAGTTTTATAAGTAGGCTTTTAGCTAGGGGCGTATTTTAAAGCGAAGCGGAAAATCGGCTGTTAAAGCTTAAAATCGTCATCCAGTTCCGATTCATCCAGAATGATGGAGCCGTCCGGCGCCCAATTGACTTTGGTAATACCGGGTTCCTCTGCTTCCAAGGCTTTTAAAATGGCATCCTGTTCGTTCAACTTGGCTTGTTGTTGCCTGACTTGGTCGGCAAGCGCCTTGTTTTCCTGTAATATCCGTTTTAATTCAAGGCCTTTTTCCACGGCATTGATAATTTCCAGGTTATTCCAGGGTTTGTTGATAAAGCGGAACACACCCAGCGTGTTGATGGCATTTTGCGCGGCTTCAAGGTCGGCATAACCGGTGACGATGATCCGAATGGCGTCCGGTTGAATCGCCATGAATTTTTCCAGAAATGCGATGCCGTCCATTTCAGGCATGCGGTAATCGGAAATGACAATATCGAATTGGGTTCCCAGGGCATGCGCCAGACCTTCGGAGCCGCTGTTGGCGGCGGTAACGGTATAATTTTTCAATACACGGCCGAGCGCCTTGAGTATATTGGGTTCGTCATCGACGAGCAAAACGTGGGCGGGTTCATTGTTCATGGTAGTGACGAGTTTATTTTTCTATAACTTATAGCATAAATTAAAATGATGGCCATGGAACATTCCGACCAATCAAGCTGGGTGTTTTTATACAAATTATCGTTTGTTGACGGTAACCGCCTGGAATTTCCGATACATATCGATAAAGCCAGCAACAGCTTTATCCCGTCCGCGCAAAATCCCGCTCCCGCTTGGGCTGCATTGGATTACCAGCAGTGCGGCAATTGCCCGCTGTCGAAAAGCGAGGTGCCGCTTTGCCCGGTGGCGGCCAATTTGGTGCCGCTGATCGAATTGTGCGGCTCGATGAAGTCCTATCAAACCGTGAGTCTGGAGGTTGCGACGCCGGAGCGCACCATTAGCGGAGAGACGACCGTACAGCGGGTGATCAGTTCGATACTGGGTCTGATCATCGCCACCAGCGCCTGCCCGCATACCGAGTATTTTAAACCGATGGCGCGGTTTCATTTGCCGCTTGCCAGCGATGAGGAAACCATCTACCGCACCACGTCCACGTTTTTGTTGGCGCAGTATTTTTTATACCGGGACGGCAAACCCTACACTCTGGAACTGGAGCAGCTCACGCAGATATACAAGGAATTGCAAATCATCAACCGGGCTCTGGCGCGCCGTTTGAAAGCGGCGATTAGCGAGGATGCGGCCGTCAATGGCATCATCCTGCTGGATTTATTGACGCAATCGGTTGCCTGGTCCATCGAGGAAGGCTTGGAAGGAATTCGCTACCTATTCAAGCGCTACGGGGTTGAATAAGCCGGCCAAGGTTTAAACGCGCACCCGCAAAACCAAGTCTTTACTATGCCTGCGCATTTCCAGGATTTTCTCGATTTGGCTGTGGCTTAAGATCTGGTCCTTTAAATACAGCATGCCGTTGTGGATGATTTCAACCGCTTCCATGCCCGGTTGCAATTGGGTCCAGGAAATGTCGATCACCGGGCGCTCGTCCTCGCTTTGCGATTCCGACAGCAAGGCCAGAAACAGATCGACAACGGCGGGATCGTAGAGGCTGCCTTTTTTCCGCGACAAGCGCTTCTTGGCGTTGTCCGTGCTTAACGATGCGCCGGTGATAAAGCCGTCCAGGCTGCTGATATAGTCGCGCACCACGGCTAAAATTCTTGATCCCAAGGGGATCTGGCTGCCCGATAAGCCATGCGGTTCGCCGGAACCGTCGAAATTTTCGTGCTGGTAAAGGATCAGCTCGGCCGCATTTTTGAGCTGGTCGATGCCGCTCAATAAATTGCTGCCTTCCTGGCCGTGATGCAGGAAACGCTTCCTGCCGGCCAGCGTCATGTCGGTCAACGGTTGTCTGAGTAAATCGTCCGGCAAGCTGATTTTGCCGATTTGCAGCAGCAGGCCGGCATACAGAATATCCTTGACGTCGTCGTCGGCCATATTCAGGCGTTGGGCCAACTCTTTGGCGTTTTCGGCTATGTATTTGGAATGGCCGCTTTTGATGCCGGGGCGCATTTCAATGATGCGGGCAAAGGTTTTAATGGTGTTGTTGAATTGTTTCTTTAACGCATTATGGGCGTTATCGATTTTTTGCAGCGAGAGTCTGACCTGCTCGGTACGCAGCTGGACCTTGGTTTCCAGTTGGTCGTTTAAGGTTTTCAGTTCCTGATTTTGCTGTTCGATAATCGCAAACAGCTGCCGGCGTTCGTCCAGCAGGCGTTTTTGTTCCAGGGCGTTATTGACCAGGATTTTCAGCTCGTTGTCTTCCCACGGCTTGCTGCAATAACTGTAAATTTTGCCTTTATTGACCGCGTTGATGGTGGATTCCATGTCCGCATAACCGGTCAATAAAATCCGGATAGTCTCGGGCCAGTGTTCGGCGGCCCGGGATAAAAATTCCGCGCCGTCCATTTGCGGCATGCGCATGTCGGATATGATCAAATCGACCGGCGTTTCGGCCAGGATCCTTAAGCCTTCCTCGCCGTTTTCCGCCAACAAAATAGTGTATTCCGCGCCCCGAAACAGCCGTTTCAGGGATTTGAGTATGTTGGGTTCGTCGTCTACAAACAGCAGGGTAGGCGGCTGTATCTGAATGGTTGCGCTCATGGCGGTCGGGTCCCTGTGCTAATTTATGGGATAGGTAAGGAGACTCTGAATTTAGTCCCTTTACCCTCGGCGGATTGCAAATCAACCTTGCCTTGATGGTCCTGAATGATTTTATACGATAGCGACAAACCCAGTCCGGTGCCCTTACCGACCGGTTTGGTGGTAAAAAAGGGGTCGAATATTTTGGACTGAATGGCTACCGGTATGCCTTTGCCGGTGTCTTCCACCTCAAACCAAACCCAGTTCGGTTCGTAACCGGTACGGATGTAAATTTTGCCGAATTCCTCGATGGCCTGGGCGGCATTGACCAATAGATTTAAAATCACCTGATTGATTTGGCTGCCGACGCAGACAAACGGTTTAACGCCGGCATATTCTTTGACGACTTCCGCTTTGTATTTGATTTCGTTGCTAACGATATTCAACGTGGCGTCGATACCGGCCTCCAGATCGAACGGACTTTTGTCCTGCTTATCGATTCGGGAAAAATCGCGTAAATCCTGGACGATTTTTTTGGCCCGGGTCGCGCCTTCCAAGGCTTCCTGGACCAGGTCGGGAATATCGTCCTTCATGAAATCCAGGTCGGCCGATTGTTGCAGCCGCAGAAACTCCACGACGGCCGGGTCATCGGCGGGCAGATGCGCTGCCAAGCGTTGGCCCGATTCTACAATGTTTAGCAAATCCTGAATGTATTGTTTTAAGGTATTCAGATTGGAATAGATGTAACCGAGAGGATTGTTAATTTCGTGCGCCACCCCGGCGGCCAACTGGCCCAAGGAAGCCATTTTTTCGGATTGCACAAGATGGCTTTGTACTTCTTTTAATTGCTGGTTCAATTCAACTTGTTGATTTTTCTCGTCTTCAAGGTGCTGGTTCACTTCCCGCAATTGTTCTGTGCGTTGATCGACCAGGATTTCCAGATGGGCTTCCGCCTGTTTCTGCAGGCTGATGTCCATGCCGAAGCCCATCAACCCGGCCACATGCCCGTTTGCCCTGATGCGCGGGACGATTTTTTCCAGCATCCAGAAGGTGCCTTTCTCGCCCCGGTTCAGACGGTATTCTATTTGTTGTTCGCAAAGTTCAGTGCTGGCTTTTTGGTATGCCTGTTTAACCAGCTCGATATCGTCGGGGTCGATGGCGCTATGCCAGTTGTCCATGGTGATTTTTTGCTTGGGCAGGCCGAAAATTTCCACCCAGAACCGGTTGCAAAAAATGGGGATATGTTGGGTGTTGGTGATCCAGATCAGGGCCGGCAACTGGTCGGCCAGTTCCTTGAAACGGTTTTCGCTTTCCCGCAAGGCCAAATAAAGGTTGCTGTGCATGATGTCGGCTTGCTGTTTGCGCAGCTCGATATCGTTAATCGCCGGGGCTCGGCTCAGCGCCAGCGCCATTTGTTTGTCCGAATACAAGATATGGTCCATCAGCCAGGCGACCAGAAACTCCAACAACACGCTCGAAACCGTATCCGGATTGTCGATGGCCATCGTCCGCTCTTGAGTGACCTTTTCGATGAATTCGTCGTGTTCGAGTTTATGTTTTTTATACTGGGCCGCATCGTAGCCGCTTTGTTGCATCAGCTGTTCTTCTTCCTGAAAGTGGTATTGCGTGTAATCGATCAACTCGTCGACCAGCTGCAGGATTTTTTTGTATTTGTAACCCAAGGCCACGGCTTCATCCAGCTGATTCAGGATGTCGACCAACTTTTGATGTTGTTTATCTACGTTCGTTATTCCAACATTGAGTTGGTCATTCCAAGTGATAATGGTCATAGTGCTAACTTGAGAAAAATACGGAATTCGGCGGCAAAGCGGAGGGTGCCCATGCGATATTGCCGTTAGAGCCGGATCATACACGCAACCGGCCCAACTTATAAACCAGGATGAATCAAACTGTTTCGCCATACGGCAATTGACAGCCCAAAGTGGCTTGGCAATACTGCGGAAACGGCTTGTGCCGCTTACTGACTCATTAGGAGTGTCAATTCATGAAAATAGGTCTGATAAAAGAGATCAAAAGCGAGGAATACCGGGTGGGATTAACGCCGGAGGGCGTCGCGGCGTTGGTTGCCCGCGGCCATCGGGTCTCGGTCGAGACGTCGGCGGGGGTGGGCTCCGGATTTAGCGATTCGGATTATCAACGCGCCGGCGCGGACATCGTCGGCGTCGAGCAGGCATGGGACAGGGAGTTGGTCATCAAGGTCAAGGAGCCCGTCGAAGCCGAGTACGGGTACCTGAAACAGCAAATTGTGTTTACTTACTTTCACTTGGCGGGTGTGCCCAAAGCGCTCACCGAAGCGTTATTGAGCGGTAAAACCACCGCGGTGGCCTACGAAACGCTGGAAGACCGGCAAGGCCGCTTGCCTTTGCTGGCGCCCATGAGCGCGGTCGCCGGCAATATGGCGGTGCAAATGGGCTGTCATTATCTGGCGCGCTGTAACGGCGGCAAAGGCGTGATGCTGGGTTCGGTGTTGGGTAAGCGCCACGGCAATGTCCTGATCGTCGGCGACGGCGTGGTCGGCAGTCATGCGGCGCGCACGGCGGCCGGTTTGGGCGCCAATGTAACGGTGGCGGGCTTATTTCCGGAAAACGCGGCCCGCTTGCAACGCGAGATATCCCCGGACATCGGCTTCATTATTTCCGACCCGGCGACTATTGCCGAACATGTGAAAAATGCCGATTTGGTAGTGGGCGCGGTACTGATACACGGCGCGCGGGCGGCGCATGTGGTCACCGAAAAAATGGTGCAAACCATGCAGCCCGGCTCGGTGGTTGTGGATGTCAGCATCGACCAGGGCGGTTGTATCGAAACCGCGAATGCCACTACCCATCTTGCCCCGGTTTACGAACAATACGGGGTCATACATTATTGCGTCAGCAATATGCCCGGCGCCTATCCCCGTACCGCCACCATGGCGCTAACCGACGCAACCTTGCCTTATGTGTTGAAATTGGCCGACCAGGGGCTGGCGGCGCTGTCTCAAGACCCCGGTTTCGCTAAAGCGTTAAATACGCATCAAGGTTTTATTACCTGCCAACCCGTGGCGGACGCGTTAGCGTTGGCCGATCGATACAAGGCCTATCCCGCGTAGTTGGCGAGGCCCTGGCAGCGCTTTCGGCACAACCGGTTTCGCATTTTTAAAATACTTACTGTTATCCGGGTTGCAAAAATCGATATGTCCGGTATTTTCGAGTGCTTCATCTACAAAGCGGCCGCCGGTTAATTGATATGATGGCCGGGATCGGCGGCCGTTTGCCCCGCGTTTGCCTTATGCCCCTGGAGAACTTGATGTCCGACAACCCCTTCCGTATTTTTGTAGTGGATGACGATAATTTGCAGCGCATGATCGTAACCGACCATTTGCAAGGCCATGATTATCGAATTCATGAATTCGGCGGCGGCGCCGAATGTCTGGCGGCAATGGACCTGCAACCCAATCTGATCTTGTTGGATATCGAAATGCCGGGGCAAAGCGGGCTTGAAACCTGCCGTGCGTTACGCGCCGAGGGTTACGACGAGGTACAAGTGGTTTTTGTCTCCGCGCATGACGACCTGGAAACATTGATGGCGGCTTTCGAAGCGGGCGGTAACGATTTTATCCCCAAAAATGCCGCTAAGGATGTACTGCTGCGCAAGGTCGAAATAGCCATCGAGGCCGAAGAGCAAAAACACCAGTTGCAGCAACAATTGTCGTATGCGCAAAAAACGGCCTTTACGGCCATGTCCAGCCTGGGCGAAACCGGGTTGGTGTTGCAGTTTCTCCGCTCATCGTTTCAGTGTTTAAATCTGCGGGCACTGGGGGATTTGCTTATAGAGACGATGGACCAATTTGGCCTGCATGTCTTGGTTAAATTGAGCGACGCCGGCGAGGAGCACTTTTTCCGTTCCGATACAACGTGCACCGAACTGGAAAAATCCATTTTGGGTTATGCCGCCAAATTGGGGCGCATCAGTCAGACCGGTGACCGGCTGGCCATGAATTATCCCAACATTACCTTGTTGGCGACCGGTCTGGATACCGAAGATCCGGAATTGATAGGCCGCTTACGCGATCATTTGGCCACCATTGCCGAAGGGGTCGGGGTGCGGATCGATGCCATGGCCAGGGAACAGGAGCGTTTGCGGCAAGCCAATGCACGCATGGCGGGAATTAAGGAACTGGTGGATTTGATTGCTGAAATCGAGACGCACCAAGCCAGCAACCACAGCCAATTGGAAAAATTGATCGAGCTGCATCGGCTGCAAATGGAGGAGGCTTTTGTGTTCTTGGCTTTGACCGATAGCCAGGAATTGCAATTGCACGGCATCGTGGATGAGCTGGTCACGCAAGTAGAGGCGCTTTTTGTCAAGGACAATTTGTTAGCTTTACGGTTGAGCGGCATCGTGGACAAACAACAGCAGCTGTTAAAGTCCGAATGAATAGGCCTTTTGTTTGGCGCGGTTGGCAGTCGTTTTGACGATGCGGCGTTTTTTCCGGAAACGGGGTCCCCGGATGCAAGGCTTATTATCTCCAGCTATTGCCGTGATGAATCGGTTGAGTTACGGCAAAAAAAATCTGTTGTTGTCGATTTTATCGCTGCTGGCCGTTTTGGTGGTCATCGCCAGCCTGTATCAAAGTCTGAATCGGGTGATCCAAAGATCGCAGTTGGAATTGGAGGGCTTGCGCCATTTAAACGCGACTGCGCAACTATTAAATGAACTGCAAAAATACCGCGGCCTATCCATGGCCGTGGCTGGCGGCATGCGGTCGATGCAGGATCGCCAATCCGAAGTGGAAGGCGAAGTCGACCGGGCTTTCATGGTATTAACGCGAGTTTTGCCGGCTGGCATGCAACAACGGTTCGGTTACGCGGCCATGCGGGAAAACTGGCAGCGTATCAAGCAGTCAAGGGATGATGGCGCCGATATCGAAGACATTTTTGCCGATCATGGCCGCTTGGTGGACAGCGTCTTGCAATTACAGGCCAATCTGGCGGATCAAACGAAGCTGCTGATCGATAACGAGCCGGACACTCGGCAGTTGATTCGCCTGTTAAGCGAAGAACTGCCGGACGTATTGGAAAAAATCTGTCAATTGCGTGGGCGCAGCATTGCCGCGATGGCCCAAAAAAATTTGACGGACGACCAGCGCATGGCGATGTTGTTCGCCAAGAACAACATCGAATTGCACATGGCTAAAATTGAAAATATTTTGCTCAAAACCGTTCAATATAATCCGGCTTTAGAAGTGCCTCTCTCGGCCATTCGGGACAGTCTGCATAACGCGGTTCATCTATTTACTCAGGTCGCTTTACCCGATATTTTACGGGGCGAATTTTCCCACGATTCGGAATATTTCGTATCGAGCGCGCTGTTCGTGGTGGATACGAATTACCGGCAGATCCTTGAAAATTTATTTCCCGCTGCCGACAAACTGCTTCAAGACCGTATCGAAAATGCCTATGACGTGCTCCGGCTCGGCATCGGCATACCCATGCTGTTGTTCGGTGCGTTGGCCTATTTGGCTATCGGCGCGCATGTTTCCGTATCCGGCGGCATGGCTGCCTTGGTGCGTTCGACCAAGGCATTCGCGCGCGGCGATCTCGATCAATCGCTACGGATTGCCAGCCGGGACGAACTGGGCCAGATGGCCGACAGCTTTAACCAAATGGCGGCCGGTTTCGCGCTTTTATTGAAAAGCCAGCAACAAAATGAAAAACGGCTGATCAGTATCGTCAACAGCGCCTTGGATGCCGTCGTACAAATGGATGCGGCGGGTTTGATATGCGGTTGGAATCGGCAGGCGGAAATCGTTTTCGGCTGGCGGGCCGATGAAGCAACAGGGGCCGAATTGCACACGCTGATCATTCCGGAACGCTTTCGGGAAGCCCATGGGAAGGGCCTAAAACGATACCTGTCGTCCGGAAACGCCAAGCTGGTTAATCAACGCATCGAGATTGTGGGGTTGCATAGGCAAGGGCATGAGTTTCCGATCGAATTGACCATTACGCCGAATCAGTTGCACGACGGTATTGAGTTCAGCGCTTTCATTCGCGATATTTCCAGCCAAAAACAGGCCTTAAAAACCTTGCAAGACAGCGAGTTGCGCTATCGGTTGTTATTCGAATCCTCGCGCGACGCCATCATCACCCTGTGCCCCGCTCGCGGTATTCTGTCGGGCAACCCCGCCGCCATTAGCTTGTTCGCCTGCCGGGATGAAGCGGAATTGATCCGGCAGGATCCGGTTAGCCTGTCGCCGCCATTTCAGAACGATGGTTTACCGTCCGCCGAGGCCGCCGCCTCAAAAATTCAACGGGCCATGGCGGAAGGATTTAATGAATTCGAATGGGTGCATCGGCGGTTGAACGGCGAAACCTTTATTGCCGAAGTACAGCTGAGCCCGATTGCCATCGGCCAGGGGACTATTTTGCAGGCCACCGTCCGCGACATTACCGAACGCAAACAGGCTAAAACGGAACTGCTGGCCAGCGAATCCCGATTCCGGGGCATATTGCGCACCATGGCCGATGCGGTCGTGCAAATCGATGCGTTCGGCCATATTTTATTGGTGAACGACGCCACCCTGGAATTATTCGGTTACCACGAAGAAGAGCTGATGGGCAACAATATCAAGCTATTGATGCCGGAGCCGCATGGTAGCCGGCATGACGAATACCTTAAGCGGCATCGCGAAACCCGCGGCCGCGTCATCATCGGCAGGCGGGTGGAATTTGAAGCCAAACACAAGAACGGCGATTTGATTCCTATCGAATTATCGGTGAATGAATTGATGGACGACGAGGGACATACCTATATCGGCGTGATTCAGGATATTAGAAAACGCAAAGCCGCCGAGTTTACCCAGGAGAGCGCGCGCCGGGAAGCCGAACATTTGGCCCATGTTAAAAGCGAATTTTTAGCCAATATGAGCCATGAAATCCGTACGCCGCTGAATGCCATTATCGGTTTGGCCAAGATAGCATTACGCGACCGTACCGGTTCGACGGCGGAACAGGCCAATAGCCGGCGGATATACGATGCCGGTATGCATTTACTGAACGTGGTCAACGATATTCTGGATTTTTCCAAAATCGAAGCCGGTAAAATGACCGTTGAAACCCAGCCTTTTAACCTTGCTTCGATCATCGAAGATGCCCTCGGTTTGATCGAACTGCGGGCCAAGGAAAAGCATTTGCAATTGGTGGTGGAAAAGTCGAAACATCTGCCGGAATGGGTGGTGGGCGATGCCTTTCGGGTACGGCAAATACTGGTCAATTTGTTATCCAATGCGGTCAAATTTACCGAACACGGCTATGTCAGCCTGTCCGTCAGGCAGGAACGTCGGCAAACGTTAATTACCGTCAGCGACAGCGGTATCGGCATCTCCGCGGAACAGAGGCAACGTTTGTTTGCCGCGTTCGAACAGGCCGACGGCTCTACAACGCGCAGATTCGGCGGCAGCGGCTTGGGGTTGGCCATCAGCCGTAATTTGGCGCGGATCATGGGCGGCGATATTTTCGTTAGAAGCCAGCCGGGGGTGGGAAGCCAGTTTTGCTTGAGCATTCCGTTACCGGCAACGCATCCGCGAGCCGAAGAGCCGGCGGCAAGGGTGAAAAACGGTCCCCGCCTATCGGGCCTGAGAATATTGGCGGCGGACGATGTAGAGCTGAACCGGTTGGTTTTGGAGGATTTGCTGGTTTACGAAGGCGCTGATGTGATTTTCGCCGAAAACGGCCGGCAAGCCTTGGAAAGGCTGGAAGAAATAGGTTATACGCAAATCGATGCGGTATTGATGGATATACAAATGCCGATCATGGACGGTTATCAGGCAACCCGCAAGATCCTTGAATTAGCCCCCGACCTGCCGGTTATCGGCTTGACGGCGCATGCCATGCCCGAAGAGCGGCAACGCTGTCTGGCGGCCGGAATGCGGGAGCGCGTTACCAAACCGATCGACAACGACCATTTGGTTAAAGTAATACTGCAGCATTTGCCCGTTAAGCCGCGGGACCGGTTGAATGAAGCGCCGGTTATCGAACAAGCCGGGCCGGAAAGTCCGCAACCGGAAACCGCCCAAACCGGGGCGATCGACTGGGCGGCGGTCCGGCAGCGTTTCGACGGGCGGCAGGATTTTATTCTACGGCTCATCGATAGTGCGCTGGATGGTTCCCAACAGGCTAACGCGCAAAAATTACGGCAAGCCTCCCATGACGAGGATTTTGCCGGCGTTAAGTTTGTAGCGCATGCTTTAAAAGGTTTTGCCGGCGTGTTTCAGGCGGCCGCCTTAATGGAGTTGGCGCAAGCGGCCGAAAAGGCCGCCAAGGTGCAAGAACCGCAGTGTCTGGAACTGTCCTTGAAATTAGCGGACTGTTTGGAACTTTTGTTAACGGAATTACAGCATTACCGGGAGATTGGTGCGGGCGATGAATCTTAATCAGCTGGAATTATTGCGCATTTTGCAAGAGACGGATTTTAACCTCAGCAAGGCGGCGGAAAAAATGCATGTGGTGCAATCGGCGGTCAGCCGGCAATTGCAATTATTGGAAACGGAGTTGGGATCGCCGTTGTTCGAACGCCACGGCAAACGGTTACTGGGGTTGACGCCGTTGGGAGAGCGCATCATGTGTGAAGTGGAGCAGATTCATCAGGCCAAGAAGAACATCCAAAGCATGGCCGACGATTTTCGCGCCAACCGGAACGCTACCCTGCATATCGCCACCACGCATACCCAGGCCAAGTATTTATTACCGGTGCCGGTGAAAAAATTCCGCCAACACTATCCGGGTATCAAAATTTATATGGTGCAGTCGTCGCCGGATAATCTGATCGATTTGCTGCACCGGCATCAGGCGGACATAGCCATTTGCACCGAAAAACTGGCCGACGACGACAGGTTGATTCTCAGGCCATGTTATCAATGGCACCACGTTGCCGTTGTCCCTAAAAATCATCCGTTGACTAGCGGCGAATTGACCTTGCAGCGCCTGGCCGCGGAACCCATTTTGACTTACAGCCCCGGCTTTACCGGGCGGTCGGCCATTGAAAAAGCCTTTAACGATGCCGAGTTGCAGCCGGATATTATTTTGGCGGCGGCGGATTCGGATGTTATCAAAACCTATGTCAGGCTCGGTTTGGGGGTAGGCATTATTGCGGAAACGTCTTACGAACCCAATAAGGACAGCGATTTGGTGGCGTTGGATTTAAGCCGGTTGATTCCGGCATCGGTGACTAAAATCGCCTATTTAAAGCAATTGTATTTACCCTCCTATTGCCGTTACTTCATCGATCAGTTGTTGGAACAAGCGCAATTAAAACACCGCTAAGGATCTCGCCAAAAATAATGGCTCATACGCTCCGAGCGATAAGTTTCGGCTTCGGGAAATTATGACTGACCAGTTCCTAACGCTTACAAGATAATTAAACAGCGTGGCAACGGCATAACGGCTTAAAATAGTCCTAAAACACTGATTTATTTTAATGAGCCGTTATGACTTTATCTTCCTCGGACTGCGTTGATGACGCTATTTTGTCAGCCTTGGCTGACAATCAATTGGCTGTCTGGTACGACCAAATCGCCCGCTCAAGCAGTCCGGTATATAACATCGGCGGCCGCTTGGCTATTTATGGCGAGCTGAATGTTGCCTTGCTGAAACGGGCCTTGGAGCTATTGGTTGCCCAAAATGCCGCATTCAGACTGGCAATAAGCCCAAGCGGCGGACGCATAATGCAGAGCGTGCGCCCGCATCTGCCGGTTGAACTGCCGTTTATCGATTTCTCGAATGAAGCCAACCCGGAAAGCTTGGCCGAGGCGTGGTTGCAAGAGCGGTTTAAGCAAGCTTTTCCCATCGGGGACGCAAGTATTTATTGGCAATTTGCCCTGCTTAAAATCAGTAACCGGCAATATGCCTTATTGACAAAATACCATCATCTGATCGCCGATGGCTGGTCGACTAAAATTGTCATCGATAGGCTGGCCGAATTATATAACGCCCTGCTATGCGGAATGCCGCCGCCGCTGCCGGAAACAAGCGGTTATCTGGATTATGTGGCTCAAGAAGCCCGCTATTTGAATTCCAAGTCATTCCTTAACGATGCCGCATTTTGGCGGCATGCCCTGCCGGAGCTGCCGGAACCCTTGATACGGCGGAAATATCCCGGCAACGGCCGCTTGCAAGCGGCCCGGGCCCATGTGCACCGGTTTAGCCTGAACCGGACATTTTACGACAGCCTGCAAAGCTGGGCCGGCGAACGGCAATCCAGCATCTATCATGTATTGCTGAGCGCGCTGAGCGTGTATTTTGCCCGCGCCCACCAGCAGCAACGCATTACCGTGGGCTTGCCGGCCTTGAATCGCGGCGGGGCCCGCTTCAAAAAAGTGGTGGGCATGTTCGCCAGTTTATCGCCATTGGCGATCGACATCGATCCGGAGATGTCGGTGCGGCAATTTATAAGGCGGATATCCTTAGCGGTTCGGCAAGTCCACAAGCATCAGCGTTATCCTTTGAGTGCTTTGCACCAGCGCCTACAGCTGTTGAAAAATCAACGCGAGAGTTTATTCGATTTGGTGCTGTCTTTCGAAAAACAGGATTATTCGGCGCGGTTTGGCGAAGCCGATGTGCATGCCCGGCAATTATTCAGTGGTTTTGCGCTTTACCCGTTGGCGGTGACTGTGTGCGAGTTTAATGCGGCGGACGACATCGAAGTGATTTTCGAGGCTGCCGAAACCTGTTTCAACCCAATTGAACTGGCGTTTTTAGCCCAGCGTTTTCAATGGCTCCTACGGCAGTTTATCGAAGCGCCCGACCTGCTTTTGCAAGATGTCGACTTGGTGCCGGCGGCCGAAAAACAATTTATCTTCCAACGCTTCAATTCCGCAAAACCCGCCGCCGGCTTCAACAGCGTCATCGGCCGGTTTTCGGCTTGGGTTGAACAGACCCCGAATGCAATAGCGGTCAGTCAGCAAAACCGAAGCGTGAGCTATGGCCTGCTGGACAGGCTTAGCGATCGACTGGCCGGGGAATTGCTGCGGCGGCGGATACCGAACGGCGCCGTGGTGGCAGTCTGCATGCCGCGTTGTATCGAAGCGGTGGTCGCTTTATTGGCCATTTTCAAAATTCGCGCGGTTTATCTGCCGATCGATGCCGATAGCCCGCCGGAACGCATCGAAACGATTTTGCGCCACAGCGAGGCGGTTGCCGTATTGGCCGTTTCAACGGCGGCGTGGATAGGCGCGCTGCATCGGTATTGTTTGTTTGTCGACCGGCTTGATGCGGCCGCTTCGTCCGGCGGAACGGCATGGGCCGAGCCGCGGGCGGACGAAGCGGCGTATGTGATTTATACCTCCGGCAGCAGCGGACAACCCAAGGGCGTCCAAATCCATCACCAAGCGCTTTCCCTGCGCCTGGACTGGTTGCAAGAGGCCTTCGCCATTCAGCGGCATGAAAGAGTTGGTCAGAGTATTCAGACCCATTTCGATCCGTCCCTAATCGAAATATTTCTGGCGTTGACCCAGGGCGCGCAGTTGGTTTTGGCGCCCGGGCAACGGTTAACCGCGGATGAATTCGCCGATTTCGTTTTGTCCGAAAAGATTAACGCTCTGGCATTGGTACCCAGTAGTTTGCGTCTGCTCATGCAAGGTTTGCCCGAATCCGGCGATGTGCCGTTAAGAGTGGCTTGCTGCGGCGGGGAAACTTTACCGCCCGCTCTAGCCAAGGCATTTATAGCCCGCACCGGTGCGAAATTGTGGAATGTATACGGCCCCACGGAAACCGCGATTTTGGCCAGCGCCTGGCCCTGCGGCATGGATGACGGCGAGGTGTTGCCGATCGGCTGGCCGGTGAGCAATACGCGGATTCTGGTTGTGGACAGGCGGTTGAAATTATTGCCGTTGGCCGTGCCCGGGGAAATCGTCATAGGCGGCGCCGGCGTGGGCCTGGGCTACTTGCGGCAGGAGGCGCTAAGCCGGCGGGTTTTCGTTGCCGATATTTACGACGAGGAGGAGGCAAACGCGCGCCTCTACAGAAGCGGCGACCAAGGCTATATCGGTACCGACGGACAATTATATTTCGCCGAACGCCTGGATCGGCAGGTCAAAATAAGCGGTTACCGTATCGAGCCCGCCGAAATCGAGAATCTGTTGTTGCGGCATGCCGCCGTGGATGCCGCGGCGGTGGTTGCGGTTGAAGAGCGGCATGGATCGAAACGGTTGGTGGCATACGTTGCGGCCGTGACGGATGCGCCCGACCTGCTGCGGGCCGAACTATCGGCTTTCCTGCGCGGACGCCTGCCGGATTATATGCAACCGCGGGCGATCAGCGTGCTGGACAGCATGCCGGTCGGAAATAACGGTAAGATCGCCTATGAGCGCTTGCCGAAACCGCAGCCTATCAATCGCCCGCGCGGGCAACCCGCACCCATGTCGGAGCTGGAAACGCAATTGTTGCTTATCTGGCGGCAAACGCTGAAAAATCCGGCTTTGGGTGTTGAAGATAATTTTTTCGAACAGGATACCGACTCCATCGCGGCCATCGGTTTAATCGCCGCCATCGAAAAATTGACCGGTTTTCGGCAATCCATGGCATTTTTAATGGCTTATCCGACAGTAGCGGCGCAAGCCGAGCGGCTAAAACAAAACCCTGTAGCCATGCAACCGTGCTGCGCGACGCTCACCGCTGAAAATCCGCACGTCAGTTTTTATTTGGCGGCGTCGGGCTACGGCGATCAGATGCGTTTCCAGGCCTTGGCCGATGCCTTGTCGGACTATTGCACGCTGCACGTGCTATATCCGCCCGCCGCCGGGAAAGAGCCCGCGGGTATAGAGGTTATCGCCGGCCACTATGCGCGTTTAATCAGGGAACAGTCGCCGCAAGCTTTTTATTTGGGCGGCTTTTCGATAGGCGGCGTGACCGCGCTTGAAACGGCCCGCCAACTCGAGTTGCAAGGGTTTCCGCCGCGGAAACTGATTTTGCTCGATTCCGTTTATCCGCGCTGGCCTTTGCAATCGGCTTGGCTGTTCAAAACCTTGCAAGGCTTGTCCGGTCTATGGGGATTCAATGCGATCTCCGTCAACGGCCGTAAATTGCGGGCCATGCTGACCGACCCGGGCATCATTCAGCAACTGGCCGGGTTGAGCCGGCATAGCATTCGGCCTTATTCCGGGCTGACATTATTGGTCATGTCCAGACGGATGAAGTGTTTGAAGCATTGGCTATTTTCCGGCTGGATCAAGTTATTCGGCGGCCAATTAAGCGTCGACTATGTGCCGGGCTTACATGGCGCCATGTTTAGCAGCCGGTATTTGCCCGCCCTCAGTCGGGCTATCAAGCGCGGTTTGCGCATGCCGTAACGGAAGGGCCGGGTTATTGCCCGGTTGAGTTTGCCAGCCTTTCAATCGCTCGCGGGTATATTGATAGCCGGCGTAGGCTATGGCCCGCGCCCGGTTGTAGCCGGTTAGCGGAAAATGTTTGACGGGCGGTTGCAGATACAGGTCCGCCAGACCTGCGCGCATCTTTTTTTGTTGGGCCAACCCGCCTATCATGCTGGCGCGAGTCAGTATTTGCACCATGCCCGGCATATTGATGCGCGGCGCCCAAGGGTTCAAGCGGCTCCATAATAGTTGCCAGCCGCTGACGCCTCCCAGGTTGTCCGTATTGTCGAGCAAGTCTTCCCGCTCGTTAACATCCACCGCAATAATGCGGCCGCCCGGGTTCAACTCCCGCATCACATCCACCGGCAGGTTGTTCAATAAGGCGCCATCGACCAGCAAGTCGCCGTTACTGACTTGCGGCGGGAACAGGCCGGGCGGGGCGTTGCTGCTGAGCAAGGCGGCCAGTAACGTTCCCTGGCGGTGGATCATCAGCGTGGCGCGGCTGATATTGCAGGATACGCAAAAAAAAGGCATCCATAAGTCTTCTATGTAGATGTCGCCGAATAGGTTTTCCAGGGCGTCGGTCATGGTCTTGCCGGAAAACAGCGAGACCAACGGTAATGTCATGCGATCGCCCCGCACGCAAAGTTGCCGGGTTTTTTCCAGCATGCGATTTTCATCCCACTGCAATGCGAATTCGGCGGCCAATACGGCGCCCATGCTGTTTCCGCCCACCATGTCCACCGCGATTCCCCGCTCTTTTAGAGCTTTGAGTACGCCGATATGGGCAAAGCCCCGCGCCGCGCCGCCGCCTAAAACCAAACCCAGTGCGTTGCCGGTCATGAAGCGCGCCAAACGGTCGAAGTCGCTTTGCAGCTGTTGCCTGACATGGTAGTGCGAGTCCAATTGCCTGGGTTTTAACCAGCGGGATGTACCGATAGGGGTTTGAGCGTTCTTGGGGTGCTGTAGTACCAGGGTCTTTTTGACGGCGTTAGCGTTGAGTTCCGCCAGCAATTGCGCTTCAAGCGCCGCGATATCGGGGCGGTCTTCGGCGTCGGCCAGGAACAAGACATGGTCGGCCTGGCGCAGACAGCGGCGCGTCCAGGGGTTGAGGCGGGCATCGGCCAAGTAGACGATGTGTTCGTGCGCCAGTTCCTGTTCGGAAAGCCACTGTACCAGGCTGGCGTTATCCAGGTTGTTGAAATCGCACTGGGCGGCGTCCGGGCGCATGAACGCCTGATCGACGATAGTGCTGGTCAATACCCGGGCAAGACCGTGGTTTTGTAAACCTTTGAGCAAGCATCGGCAAAACTCGAATGGGTCCAAATGCGGCGATAAATTGATTAAGGCAAAGGTATTGGCGGTATTGGTTTTTACTTGCGAGTTTTTTTCCAGGCGATTGATGAGACTTCTGACAAAGGTTTGGTTGATTTCCAAAGGGTGCTGTTTTAACAGGCGCTCGAAGGCATTCCGGTTCAAGTAGGCTACCGTCGAGTCGCGAATGGCAAACACATTGGCCGCGCGTTTACTGCCCGAGATCAAGCCCACCTCGCCCACTGTTTCCCCGCGGCCGATCACGGCGAGCATTTCGGGTTGGCGGTTTTCGTTTTCCCGGCAAACTTGAAATTGGCCGTTGATGACGATGCACATATATTCGGCCGGGTCGGACTGTTTTAATAATAGGGTATTGGCGGGGATGGATTTAATGGTTAATGCGTTAATCAAATCGCGGGCTATCTGTTCGTTCAGGCCGATGAACAGGCTGGACAGGCGCAAGGCCAGCATGGTCTGATTCCAGCCCAGCCGTCTGACCAAACGGGTGGTGATGGGTGTGAAATCCTCGGGTTGTTGCAGCAGCAAGGCGCCGAAGGTTTTCATGGGCCAGAATAATAACCGGCAATCGGTCAAAGCCAAGGCGCTGGTCGAGCGTATGCTGTTGCCGCATAACAGAAACTCGCCGAACAAATGGCTTTTACTGGAATGAGACATGATCAGCCGGTTATTGTCGTGCTCGCTGAAAATTTGCACTGTGCCTTGCACGACCAGATATAAGCCGTCGGCTTCCTCGCCTTGTCTGAAAATCAGCGTGTTTTGAGCCACGGCCATGAATTGCAGACAGTCCGCAATGGTGGCCAATAAATCCTGGCGGGAGCCGGCCACTAAAATGTTTTGTCCGATCAGCTCGATTAATTGCGAGCGAGAGGGTGGGGTAGAGCGCATTGCCATGTGCTTCAATAGCCCAGGCTGGATTTAAGGTATAAAACAGCCAGTGTTACATAGACCAGGAAACTGAGGCCCAGCAACCAAGGTCGGCCGCGGGGACGGGCCCATTCGGGCAAGTGCGGCGGCAGAAGCTTATGATTCAGCCGGTACAGGGCCAGCGGAAAAATAATAGTGCCGATGAAGCCGATCAAGGCGCTGGTTAAAATCAAGGGCCCCGGCGCATCCAGTTGCATGGTAAGCGAGGTGATCGCGGTCAGCAACGCCAGAAAAATGTAATACCAACGTCTGGCCGGCAGGCGGCGGCTGGCGGGAAACAGCGTCATGACAATGTCGGTTTGGATACGGCTAACGGCGTCGGCGGTGGCCAGCCAGGTGTCGGTCAAAAAGGCGGCGGCAATCACTAAAAACAGCAGGCGGCCGATTTCGCCCCAACTCACCGCAAAAAATTGGCTTTGCACTACGGCCAGTTCGTATTCCTGCGGTAGCAAGCCTTTGGGAAACAATAACGCATACGCCAACAGGCAAGTCATTAGGGTGGTGAACAAATTACCCAGAATGCCGACCATGATGTCCGTGCTCAAAAACCGCCGCCAAAGCGACCAGTTTTCGGCGCTTGGCCTGTCGTCGCTCGGTAGATAGCCGTCGCTGAGCACGGCTTCCTCGGCGCCGCCCAGTCCGGTGATGCGTCCCACCAGACCGGCCATGCCGGCGCCTTTGTCGCGCAGCCAATAGGAATAAAACAAAATCCAGAAACCGCCCAGGCCGGCAAAGGTAATGGCGGTCAGCAGTTTGCTGGCGTCCGCCGCCTCCCATGGGCGCGGGCTGGCCTCGGTAGGCCCGAGCAGACCGCGCATAAAACCGGGTAAACTGGCGACAACTTCCGCTTGCATGCAGGCCGATAGCAGGCCGATGACGGTCACCAGCGCCACCAGTTTCATGAATCGCTCGATCAAGGTATACACCACACCGCTGGCCAGAATGGCGCTTACGAACACTGCAATCGACGCATAGCCCCAAAACAGGCTTTGGCCGCGCTGGCTCCAGCCCGCCGGCCAGTGGGTGAGTTCCGCCATGGCGGTGCCGCCCGCCGAGGCGAACGCGCCGAACCACAAAAAAGAAACGCTCATCAGCAGCCACAAAAATATGCCGAAGCCGCGGTGCAGGCGAATGAAGCCATGAAAAATACTTTCGCCGGTCAGCAAGGTATAACGGCCGATTTCCAGATTCAATGGGTATTGCAGCAGGCAGGCGGGGGCTAGCAGCCAGATAAAGGTCAAACCGTATTTGGCCACCATGTAGGGCCACCAAATCAACTCCCCGCTACCCTGCGCCAGCGCCATCCACACCACGCCCGGGCCCAAGGCGGCCCACCAGCCGGGAAATGCCGGTACCGAGCGGCGGGGGAGGTGCTGTAAATCGGCGATATTCATGGTTAGGCGCGGCTGGGGAAAATGATGGCGGAATTGTCGATTAAGCCTGGCCGGCTTCTCTGGCTTTTTGCAGCTTTTTCAAAATGCTTTTACCGATGGCGGCGACGAATTCGTCCGGATTCTCGTAGTCTTGCGCCTGAATAAAGGCTACCGCGGCTTGCACGATTTGTTTGGTGCCGGCGATCTCGGCATGCGAACGTCCGCAACCTTCGCAGTGGCTGCCTTCTTTGGTGCATTGGTCGATACAGGGATTGAATTTCATGCGGGTTTCCTTGGTTACGAAGCGTGGATGGTATCTTGCTATTGTATGTCGAGGGCTTAAGGTTCGGCAAAAGTTAGGTTTTTGCATTTTTAGCCATTTCGCGCGCCTGGCCGGTATTTCGCGGCGAATGCAGTTTTATCGCTTGGCGGGTGGGTAGCGATGCCATCCTGAAGTACAATTTTGTAATCATTATTCAGTTAACAACTTACCGGCGGCACAACAATGGCAATTATTAAAAGTATATGCGTGTACTGCGGCTCCAGCCCCGGCCGGCGCGAAGTCTATGCCGATGCGGCGGCCGCGCTTGCCAAGTCGCTGGTCAGCAGAAATATTGTTTTGGTCTACGGCGGGGCCGGCATAGGTATCATGGGAACGTTGGCCGATCAGGTGTTGCGGCTTGGCGGCGAGGTTGTTGGCGTTATCCCCAAGGCGCTGTCGCATAAGGAAGTTGCGCATCCGCGGTTGACGGAGCTGCATGTTACTGCCTCCATGCATGAACGCAAAATGCGGATGGCCGAATTGTCCGACGGCTTTATCGCGCTGCCGGGCGGAATCGGCACGCTGGAGGAGTTGTTCGAGATTTGGACGTGGGCGCAATTGGGTTTTCATCAAAAACCCTGCGGTCTATTGAATGTAGACGGGTATTACGATGCATTGATCGGCTTTTTGGATCATGTTCTGGCCGAGCAGTTTGTAAGAACCCAGCATCATCGCATGTTGATGGTGGAAACCGACCCGGAGGTATTATTGGACCGCTATGCCAACTATCAACCGCCCGTCGCGAAGCATTGGATCGGCAGGGATGAAATTTGATGTATGTAAGGTAAAAGCCAAAATGTAGGTTAGTGTGGCCGTAACCCAACAAAATCAAAATGTTGGGCTTCATTGCATTTAACCCGTCTTTTGTGTAATGGGGGTAAAAAATCTTCTCCAGCCTTTCTTTTTCAAAGGGGGTAATCGTATGATTTGGTGCGATAGCAATTCCTGGAAATTGTTTATGACCATATACTTGGCTTTGTGATGGTATTGCTGGATGGGTTTGGCCTCTCTTAGAGATTTCACCTACATAACTTAAAGAAGATAGAAGGTATTCATAAACGAGGCGGATTTGTTACCAGCAATTGGTAGCTGTTCCATCTACCGCTCTTGCTCCCGTCTGCGTAAGGGTAAATGTGCCGCAATCATCGCCGCTTTGCGGACCGGTAGGCGCCGCGCTTAATGTATAACTGCTGGCGGTGGCGGCGCTGATCGTTATTGTGTAATAGGTTTGGGTTTCCGCCGCAACGGTGTAAATTGCAGGCGCGCCGGTATCTTCAAGGTTTGTACCGCAACCGGTGTCGGTTCCGGACGCATCCGCCGCATCGCAATAACTGTTTCGCTCGGTAAAACGTCGTTCCATGGCGTTAGCTAATCCCAGCAATGCTGCTTTCGCGTCCGCTCGGCGCGATTTGCGTACGCTGTCTTGATAACTGGGGAGTGCGATACCAGCCAGGATGCCGATAATTGCCACGGCAACCATTAACTCGATAAGAGTAAAAGCTTTTTGTTTTTGCATAATGTCGATGAAAAAAAATTAACTTGGCGGAAGGCTCGATTTGTCTATAGGTTGTGTCTCGGGGATGTTACCGTCCGGTGCTGGGTATTCATCCTTAGGACCCTTATCAGTGTCGTGATTGTCATGCCCAATTTCGCGATCGCTTGGTTGCAAAGGGTAAGAAGCACTCGACTTGCGATTGTCCTGCTGCGCGGTGTTGGAATCCCTATCGGTCGCGGTTACCGATAGGGGTGAAGACACCAGGGCCAAAATCATTAGCGATAGTAATATATTTTTCATGAGTGCGCCCCTTAATGGCGTATTTCTTGCCATGAGTTTCTTTTCATGTTCGATAAAGGTGTAGGAGGCGTTGGAGTTGGTGGTGGGGCAGGTGGCCTGACCCTACGCTTCTCTATAGTTGAACCGCCGCTTGTTCCCGGGGTGTATTGGTAATCCGTTAAGAAACTTGAAGAGGCGGGCAAGCCGCGCGTAAATATTTGACCGGTTGCGGCGTAAGTTGAACTCCCCGAGAGCAACAGGTCGGTACTGTCGATTGTATTATCGCCATTCAGGTCGAATGGGGCAATTTCAGGTCTGCCTCCGGTTACAAGATCGATAGACATTAACACCCCGGAGCCGCCCGCGCTGCAAACCGTGTTTTCCGGGATCCAGGTATTGAAGAACAGAAAATCTCCGAAGACATCGGGATCGACAATCACTCGTTCGCCGGTATTTTGCGTCAATCTGATAAACCAACCGTGTTTAGTAGCATAGTCGACCGTGTTGTTGGTCAATACGGTAAACCGGTTGGAAACGTTGACGCCGTTATTGGTGAACGTATTGGATAGAAACGTTTGTTCGACCAACTGCGCCGAGGTGATAGCGGCCGTGCCATGATCCCAAACGCCATAAAAGGCTTGAACGTCGGTGTTAGTCACGTCGGTGTCGACCAAATATTGTCCAGTGCCGAAAAATACCAGTACGTTAGGTGCTATGCCATTTGGTTGCGAGGGATGGGTTACCAATGCCGGTTTACTAGTAATTGGCTTGCCGGCGATGAACAATGGTTGCCCGGAATAAGCCACGGTCCAATTAGCGGCAGATGAGTTAGATACATCGAACGCCCACATATTGCCTTTTAAATCGCCCGCATAAATCCTGTCGATAACGTGATCGCCGGTTATGTCGGCGGCAAGCGGAGTGGACAAACCATTGCAATCGCTGGTCGGGTCGATACAGTCGTTGTTGACGATGCTGCCTATGCCTGTGCTTATTTCGATATAGTCCGTACCTGGAGTCCAGACGCCATCCAAGCCGCCGTCTAGAAACAAAATAAATAACTTGGCTTGTCCGTCCCCGGTATTGTTATAACCGTTGCCTATAATGGCGGCCCAGCGGCCGTTCGGCATCAGGCCGATACTGGGTTTGCTGAAGGAAAAGCCCAAGTCGGCATCATTGTTGTTGGTGAATTCCCATAACGCAATTTGGCTGGCATTGGCTTCGGAAAACGTTGCTGGGTTAGTGATATCCAGCGCGAATACGCCTTTGCCGCCGGCGCGTTCTCCGCCGACTAAAACGGTATGCCAATACGTGCCCGTACCGGTATTGATATACACATCTTCAACGGCCGAAGCCAAGTCAACGTAGAAACGATGCGTGTAGGCAGGGTCGGTTAAATAATGCAATCCGTTGAGAGGGTCGCCCGAACTGAATAAATTACCCGGTATGTATGCAAGGGTTTCGCTGCCGTCGGCGGCCGAAAACCCGTGCAGCATGCCATCGTTGGCGCCTAGATAGACCATTTCGGCGCGGTTTATATTGTTGGCGGCAAAATCGCTATATTTGTTTCCGGTTGTGATTGGAAATGGCGCACTATCCGGCCATGCGGAACGCGGCGAGCCCACGAAAACAGGATCGGAATTGACAATATCGCCGAGCAATTTGCTACGGTCCCTAAAGCTATAAGTACCGTTTAGGCTTTGTTCGTTGCTTCTATCGCCACGCAGATAATTTAGGCGCGCCTGCCCTTTGGCATCATCGGTGCCAAGGGTGCCGTTGGGATCGGTTAATAGATCGTTCCTCTGCGCGGTTGTCAGATTAGCCCATTGAAAAGGAATGCCATCGCCGCCGTCGTGGGTCAGGATGGTACGTGTCGTTACCGGATTGGCGCGGTTGTCCAAAATATCCGCGGCCCCCGCGGGATTGCCATTGACAGACCAACTTTGGGTTGTGGCCACATCCCCGTTTGTGGTGTTGAGGGCAAAAGCCAGCAGGTCGCCGCTCCATTTGTTGTTCAGATTGTTGAATTGGGCCAAAAAAACCGCGCTGGAGCCGGTTAAAGTGGTGGTGTTGAAAGAAACCGAGGCGGCACTTCCCGAGCGGTCGCCAATACTGGCCAGCGCCGTGGTCAATGCCGAGTTAACAGCTTCCGGCGACGAAGCCGAGACGAAAGCGCCGCGGCCGTTGTAAGCGGCGTGCCAGAGATCGTCTATTTTTTCCGGATCGCTATCGAATGGGTCTCCCCAGTCATCATCTTCGGCCAAGCCCGGTGCCGTGCCCGGCCAGCCGTCGCCATCGGCGTCGGTTAATAACCCGCTTAAACCGAAGGCAACTCCAAAAGTAACCATGTGTTGATGATTGACGGTATCGAACACGCTGTTGGGTACGTTATCGGCCAAGGGGCTTAAATCGCGGGTGTAATAGTATCTTGCAACGTCCGCCAGGGTTCGGCTGTGGCCGTCGTCGTCCGCATCGCCTATGGCCGTGGCGGGATTGCTGCCGTTCCAATAGCCATCGGTCAGTAACAGGGCAAAGTTTTGCTGGCATTCTTGAACAATAGGATCGGTCCTATCGTCTGTGTTGTCGAAGTATTTACCGACCCGTTCCAGTCCGCGCCGCAGCGGAGTGCTCGACTCGGGCCAGTTGAAGCTAAATAAATCGCTAATAAGGGTTGAGTTGTGAGAGGCAAAATTAGCGTCTAAATCCGGTACTTCGGTAAAAAACGTACTGCTGTTGATCGTGTTCAAACCGTAGCGAAAGCTGGGTTTTTCCGATATGACCTTGGCAATGGAGCCTTTAGCGACGAACGAGCGGCGGCGGGAATATTGATACCAGTTGGCAATGTTTTGTTTTTCCTCGGCCAGGGTGCGGCCGTTCAGGCCGGTTGTCAGGGTAGTGGAGGCCGCCGACGCATTCAGCCGGCCTTTATTGGTGCCGTTGGCGGTTGGGGAATACGTGATGACATCCCTGGTGATTGAGGTGGCATTGACGGTATAGCGGGTATGTTCGTCCCAATAATCCATTAGGCCATTGGCGCCGACGGTTCTATCGATGTTGGTGCCGCGATTGGGGCGGGTACCGTTGTAGCCGTGAGTGTCAGACCAGACTTCAAATATAAAACCGGTCAGGTTTTTGGTGTCGTCGTAGCCGGATTCGCCGCTTTTGGGGTTGCTTCTGACCGACGTGAAGCTGGCGTCCGGCATGGCGGTGCCGTCGCCGTTCTGCCATGGTAAATAAGTGATGTTTGGGTTGTAATACAGCACATTTAGGTCGGATGAACGAACCCGCCACTCATAATTACGCACATCGGAAACGCAATTTTCCAATTTCGGATAGTCATCCGCATTACAACCGTTGTTGTAGAGATTGTCGTCATTGTCGAATATGTAGGCATAGCTGCGAAAGGCGGTACCGGAATAAATTCTTATCAAGCCGTCGTTTAATACGCCGCCGCAATCGGTACTGCCAGTGTTACCCGGGCTATCCCTATCGTATGCGCAGGCGTGCCAATAGTTTTTAGTCAGGATCTCCCAATCCATCGAACCCGAATCGTCCAGTTCGAAGAAGACATTGGGGGGTACGTTGCTCATGGTGAACAATGGAGAATTGGCCAGTATACCCGGTGCCGCTTGCGCCGGTATTGCTACCAGAGCGGGCATTAAAAAGCCGATAGACCAGAAAATGAATTTGGATAGCTTGGTATTCATGTTTAACTCCGGGCCAATCGGCCTGAGCGGGTAAATGAGCGATGCATACTTTAAGGTAGAAACGTAGAGTCGCCGCCAAAATGGCTTTGCAAAATAACTTCCGTGGCATCCTGACCGCCGGTGCCTCTGGCCGTCACGATGAAACTGATCGGCGTGACCGGTGGGCCGGGGTTATAAGCGGTCACATAGGTAATGAAATAGCGCGGTTGCGTGCCGACTTCGCTGCTACCCGTATTATGCGTAACGGATTTGTTGTCGTCTGTCCAGGTGGTGGCGGTTTCCGGGTCGGGTGGGGCGTTATTGCAACCCGCAACGGTGGAAAATTGGCCGGCCGTGCCGGTGCAAAAAGCCTGAATCGAGCCGGTGCCGCCGTTCCACAAGGTTTCGATTCTGGCCTCGCCGGCTCGCAGCGCCGCTTCTGCGGATTGAAAGGCCAAATTCCTATCCCGGTTGTTGCCGGCCATTTTTTCTTCCAATGAGGTGCTCTGTACGCCGGACACGCCGATGATGGTCAGCAGCAGCAACATGATCAAGCTCACGACCAGTACCGCTCCGGCTTGATTATTTGAGATGTTTGGCATGTCGGTCTCCTCCTTTAACGCAGACGGTTTCGCAAGGCGATCGTAGTGGTGAAGGCCCGGCGCAAGCGGCGGTCCGCAGGCGTTATATCATCGGCGCCGTTGTAGTCATAAGGTACCGCGTTGGCGGATAAATTGTCGGCAATCGTTCTGGTTAGCAGACTGATGCGGACGCTGACTACCAGGGGCCAGTTAGCAGCGATTATACTGTTTGCGGTCAGATAGGAATTCGGCGTGCCGTCCGCATCGGTATCCACGCCGTAAGTAATTTGCATGTCTTCTATGCCTTCAATCAATTCCTGCGCCGACATGGCATTGGTGGCATTGCCGGAAGTGGTTAATTCCGAACGGTATAAGGCCGGTTGGTTGCCGGGATTGAGCCTGATGTAATAAGCGTAGGTTTTCAGTCTGGCAATTTGAGCGCCGGGACCGTAACTTTTGGTAAATGTTGCGGGTGCGGTATTGCCGGGCGTAAAAGTATTATTTACGGAATGCACCACATTCACGCCGCTGCCGCCGCCTATATCCGTCGTGTTGGTGGCCTGAAAAATAGTGCCTTGCGTGCAGTCGGTTACCATCAAAATTTCGCCTTCGTGGCAGGTGCTCGCGCTGGCGGCCGGGCAATCGGCATTGAACGCGGGGTCTACAAACATTTGGGCGGAGTCCGAATAGGGCGCTATCAACGGTATGTTGTCGCCGAATAAGCCGCGCATGGCGATGACATCCGTGCCGACCACGACATTGGAAATCACGGTGAAAGCATTGGTGACATCGTTGTAACCCATCAGAGGATTGGATATATCCCAGGCAAAATCGGTTTGGTCATCGAGTTCGTTTTCGACATTGGCCATGCTGAAATTATTGCTCAAACAGCCGAAAAAACCGGCCATCCGCACGTCCTGGCTGATAAATTCCATGGCAAAACGGCCGTTTTCCTGCAATCTGGATAAACCCTCCTGCATGCGGTAGGTTTGTTTGGTATTTAAGAAAATTTGTAAAACGCCCGCCAGCAAAAAAATGCCCAGTAGCATGGCGATTAAAATTTCTATCAACGTCATGCCTTGCTGGTGCAGGCCATCGCTGGCTGTTTGCCGAGGGCGATGCAGGGGATATAGGGATGATTTGATGGTGTCGTCGAGCTCTGCCACCGATTGACAAACGAGTATGTCATAGGGGGTTTTCCAGTCGCTCAATTTGTCGCAGGCCTGGGCATAGACTTCTTTTGTCCGTTCTTTGGGGGCCAGAATCATGATGTCTATATCGGAATAACCATGAAACTGGCCCGAGGCGAAGGAGCCGAACAAATAGACGGGATAGGGAAAAACCGCAAACCGTTGCTGGAGATTGCTGATTACCTCAGCCTGTCTTTTAGCTCTTGCGCTCTGTATAAGCCTATTGAGTTGCATAGAGTTTTTCCAAAATTAGCAAAGTTTCATTGACAGTGTGCATGGCGGTCAGCGCCTGTCTTTCCGTAATGAGATCGACAGGTGCGCTCGATGAGGACGGATAGCGAGCAATGGTTGTGTATTGGCTCAGCTCTTTGAAATGGTCGATTAGTTCATCGTCAAACAACTTCTGCGTTAATGTCTTATTACAATCTTTTGCCAATTCATGCACGGAATGGGTATGTCTAAAGGCAACACCCGCCGAGCTGAGTACGAACTTCAAAGCTTTTTCGCAGGCTTGCTGAGTGTGGTAACAAGCGCCATCCCATTTTTTGGCGCCAAATAAAATCAGGGCCATTTCCTGAACATTGAGACTTTGGCGCAACCAAGCATATTGGTTACCGGGCGTGGTCGCAATGTTATGCAAGGCCGGCGTATTCATAGTCGAAAGCTGGTTTGAAAACTGGGATTGTTGGAATTATCGCCGTCATGGTCGTCATCCCAGGTAATAGTTATAGTAAAGACGTTTCCGGCAACTGCGATGGTGCCGGAACCGCCAGGTAAAACATCCGTTAAAGTGGCGTTCCATTGAAATAGGTCTGTTTCCGCCATTTGGGCGGGTGTGCAGCCGGTGGCGGTTGAGCACGCAGCCGTTTCGGCGGCGTCCGGAGGATCGGTTGTCGTGTAGGTGGTAACGCCAGCGACGTTGGCCCGCATTCTGTCGGCAATATCGTAAGCTAACTGAGTTGCCTGGCTGCGCGTATAAGCGCTTTGATTATTTTTTAGGCCGACAGTCTGAATGCCCGCCAAACCCAACAGGCCGATCGCCAATATGATTACGGCAACCAACACTTCGATTAGCGTAAAGCCTTTATGCGTTTTCATATATCAAAAACCTGAGGTGCAAGAGGTAATTTCATTGCCATCTTCCTTTTCGGGGATTCCGTCATCGTCGGCATCCGATGCCATGCGAACCCGGCCGACAGCGTTGACTATCATTAGCTTGGCCCCAGTTACCGAGCCGGCATTGCACATGGCAAAACTGCCCGGCTGATTGCTGGTGCCGTTGGGCTGGTAACGGATGAAATTAACGACGTTGTTGTTACCGCGCAGGGTAATATTGGTGGGTAATGCCGGATACACTCTCAACTCGATATCCGTGCCGGCATCGAGTACGTTTTCCTTGGCGTTCGTGGAGCGGTCTATGTCTACAAACACTTGCCAGCCGTCTTCCCAATTCGTAGCGGTTTTTTTTACCACCACATGCTGGCCGCGCTTGATGGCCTCGCTTCTGGCTAAATTCAGCGAAGTTATGAATTCGTTGGTATTGGCTGTCAAACGGCTTCCGATGATGACCGAAGTAAAACTAGGTATAGCAACGCCCAGCAAAATAGCCGCAATCGCTATCGTTACCATGAGTTCGATCAGGGTGAAACCTAAACTTTCGACAGGTTTACTGCACATGGTTGCCTCTGTTTAAGGTGTTCGGAGGATATTGCCTATGGTTAGGAAGGCTATCATAAAGCATTGTTTTATCTGTTAAACGAATCACAATATTTTGTTTGTTAGGTTCGGGCCGATCGGATATGTGAAACGCGGCATTCCGGCTAAATTTTGTTCCGCTAATAATAGATCAAGATTTAATTATCGGTTGATTATGCTGCATTTGTAGGAACCTGAAATTTTAAAATTTGTTGATTTTGGGTGGATTGCCGGTAGTCTGTATTCGTTTGTTGTGTCTGTTAAACAGTTCGCATAAACAGGCTTAGCCGTTGTTTCGGTTTTAATTCCCATTAGAATGTCCGAATACAGTGCCGGTTACGGTTGCCGCCTTTCAAGGTTTGCTTCGGTTTTTTGACGCAGTGATTGTTAATTGGGTTTTTTTGGGTTTAGATATGCTTACTTTTCAACAGTTCTAGGAGTTAAACAGTGGCGACAATACTTGCAGTCGATGATTCCGCATCCATGCGACAAATGGTTTCCTTTACCCTGAAAGGGGCGGGTTACACGGTTGTGGAAGCGGTCGACGGTCTGGATGCTTTGAATAAAGCCAAATCGCAAGCGTTCGATTGCGTTGTGACAGACGTCAATATGCCCAATAAGGACGGCATTAGTTTGATTAAGGATTTAAGGGCTTTACCGAACTATAAATTTACGCCGATGCTGATGCTGACCACCGAGTCCGGCATGGACAAGAAGCAGCAGGGCAAAGAGGCGGGAGCGACGGGTTGGATCGTAAAACCGTTTAATCCCGATCAATTGCTTAAAACCATCAAAAAAGTGTTGGGTTAACAGCCCGGCAATCTCCGAGCGGATAAAATTATGTCTATCGATATGGCGCAATTTCATCAGGTGTTCTTCGAGGAAAGCTTCGAGGGCCTGGATGCCATGGAATCAGGATTGCTTAATCTTGACATGGGTGACGTGAATGTCGATGAGATTAACACTATCTTCCGCGCCGCTCATTCGATTAAGGGCGGTAGCGGCACATTCGGCTTTACGGCCGTGTCCGATTTTACCCACGTCATGGAAACCTTGCTGGACGAAATGCGGGATGGCCGCAGACGGGTAACCCAGCCTGCCGTTAACGTACTGTTGGGTTCGGTGGATTGTTTACGCGAGATGTTGCGGGCTATTCGGGATGGCGCGGAAATCGACGGGGAAAGTGTCGGTGCGCATAAACGGTCTTTAGATAGCGAATTGAACAATCATTCCCCCGCGGATGGCGTTGGATTAAGCCAGCCGCAAAAGGCCTCCGCAGCCGCTGGCGCGGAAGAGCAAATTTCCGGCTGGGCGATTGCGTTCAGTCCGCATCCGCATCTGCTGAAAACAGGCAATGAACCGGTGCGGATGTTTAGAGAATTGTTGACCTTGGGTCATTTGCGCGTCACGGCGGATTTGCAAGGCGTGCCCGATCTTTACGATTTGGATCCGGAAGAGTGCCATCTTTCCTGGAAGCTGGAACTGGACGGCAATGTGCCGGTTAGCGAAATCGATGAAATTTTCGATTGGGTCGAAGACGATTGCGACTTGGCCAAGCAGGCGGTGTTTAGTTCGGCGTCTGCTTTCGATAGGCAGGCGGCGTTTGGCGTATCGGAGCATATCGTTCCCGATGCCGTCCCCGCCGTGCCGGTCAAGCCGGAACAAACCGCCGCGAGATCGAAAGAACCTAAAGGCGATGAGCCGAAAGCGGCGGCGAAAGGTTCCAGTTCCATTCGGGTGGATACCGGCAAAATCGACACGTTGATCAATATGGTGGGGGAGTTGGTGATTACCCAATCCATGCTGAGTTTAATCGGCGAGCATTTCGAACTCGGTAAACTGGACCAATTGAAAAACGGCTTGTCCCAACTCGAGCGGCATACGCGCGAACTGCAAGAAAGCGTGATGAATATTCGCATGCTGCCTATCAGCTTTGTGTTCAGCCGTTTTCCCAGGTTGGCGCACGATATCAGCAGCAAGTTGGGTAAAAAAATCGAGTTAAAACTGGTGGGCGAGCATACCGAGGTCGATAAAACCGTGGTGGAATTGCTCAGCGATCCCTTGGTGCACTTGGTCAGAAATAGTCTGGATCACGGCATCGAAATGCCGGATGTGCGGCTGGCGGCCGGGAAGACGGAAACCGGCACGGTGACGCTGGAAGCGTACCACCGCGGCGGCAACATTGTCATTGAAGTCAGCGACGACGGTAAAGGCTTGGATAAAGACAAGCTGCGGGCCAAAGCCGTCGAAAAGGGTTTGATAGAGCCGGATGCCGTTTTAACCGACAAACAGACCTACGAATTGATTTTTATGCCGGGCTTTTCCACGGCCGAAAAACTCACCGATATTTCCGGACGCGGTGTCGGCATGGATGTGGTGCGGCGGAATATTCAGGCACTGGGCGGTAATATTGAAATAATTTCTACCCTGGGCAAAGGTTCTACCATTTCCATCCATTTGCCTCTGACGCTGGCTATTTTGGACGGTCAGTCGATTGCGGTGGGCGATGAAACCTATATCGTGCCCTTGGGCAGCATCATCGAATCGCTGAACATCAAGGAAGACAGACTCAACCGGGTCGTGGGCAAGGGCGAAACCTTCCTGTTGCGCGGCCAATATTTGCCGATCATCCGGATGCATGAAATTTTTAACGTGGTTTCCGCCAAGCACACTAAACTGACGGAAGGTTTGTTGGTGGTCGTGGAAGGGCAGGGCGTGAGGTGCGGTTTATTCGTGGACGACCTGCTCGGCCAGCAGCAAGTGGTGATTAAATCGTTGGAAGCCAATTATCGCCGCGTGGAAGGCGTGTCGGGGGCCACTATTTTGGGCGACGGTTCGGTGGCGTTAATTCTTGATATTCCAGGCCTGGTGCGCTTGGCCAACCAATAAAGACGGGTAACATGTCGCAAACAGACGCAAACCAACCGGCCGAGCGGCAGGAAAAAAAATCTCAAGCGGAGCTGGCTCAATTTTTGAGCTTTACTTTGGGCAAGGAAGAATACGGCGTGGATATTCTGCGGGTACAGGAGATTCGCAGTTGGGAGCCGGTATCCCGCATTCCCAATGTGCCGGCTTATGAAAAGGGCGTGGTTAATTTACGGGGCGCCATTGTGCCTATTATTGACCTGAGAGAGCGTTTCGACCTGGGGCATAGCCAATATACGCCGCTGACCGTCGTCGTGGTACTCCAGGCTAAAGTCGGCGAAAAGACCCGGGTTATGGGCGTGGTGGTGGATGCGGTGTCCGATGTGATCGATGTGGAAAAAAAGAGCATCCAGAGTTCGCCGAATTTTGGGGCGAAAGTGAGCACCGAATTTATAAATGGTCTGGTTTCCGTCAATCAGCGCATGGTGATGTTGCTGGATGTCGACAAATTATTGAAACTGGATGGCGTGGATACCCACATGGGCATAAACGATGACGATGAAGTTTAAAAAAAATGAACTGTTTGGCTGGGGATTAACGGAGAATTTGCAATGAAAATCAATCACCCTGTGACTGATCATGAAGTGATAATGAAGCCGGGCACCATCCTGGTTACGCGCACCAATTTAAAAGGCATCATTACCTATGCCAATGATGCTTTTATCGACATCAGCGGATTCAGCAAGGATGAGTTGATTGGCGCCAATCACAATGTGGTTCGCCATCCCGATATGCCGCCCGCCGCATTTGCCGATTTATGGCAATGCCTGAAAAACGGTAAACCCTGGACGGCTCTCGTAAAAAATCGGACTAAGTCCGGCGATTATTATTGGGTGGAAGCCAACGTCACCCCGGTTTATAAAAGTGGGAAGTTGCATGAATATTTGTCCGTCCGCTACGCGCCGTCACGCGAACAGATATTGCAAGCCGAGGCTTTATACGAAAAATTGAATGCCAACAAAGCCGCCATGCGGCCGACCGGCTTGGCGGCCTCGTGGCAAACGCTTACAGGCATGGGGCTGTGGAAAAAGGCCGGGCTCGTGTATGCTTTATTTCTATTGCCGATACTGGGGGCTATTTTTTCGCATTATCAGCAGCAGCAATGGCTGGAGTTGTCTGTCTGTTCGGCATTATTACTTCTTGGGACTTTGTTGGGGTTCGGGCTGATCAGCAGTATTGTCGGCAGCATGGAAGATTCCGCCAAAACTTGTTACCGTCTGGCCGATGAAGAGTTCAGAAACAAAATCGATCTTGATCGCGGCGACGAATTAGGCGATTTCAACCGGGCTTTATACGGCATGCAAGTCAAATTGAATGCGGATATGGCCTATACCAAGCAGGTGGCGGCCGAAGCCACCCGGATTAAACAGGCTCTGGATAATGTGCAGTCCTGCGTGATGGTGGCGAATAACGATCTCGACATCATTTATATGAATAACACCGTATTAGGAATGTTCCAAAACGCGGAAGCCGATATTCGCACCCAACTGCCCAATTTCGACGCGAATAAGTTGATGGGGGCCAATATCGACCAGTTCCATAAAAATCCGGCGCATCAGCGCGGATTATTGGGCGCGTTGAATACAACCTTTAGTTCGGCGCTGGAGATTGGCGGCCGGCACATGAATATTGTCGCCAACCCCGTCAGAAACGACGAAGGCGAACGGATCGGTGTCGTAGTCGAATGGCTGGATAGAACAGGTGAAGTGAAAGTCGAGCATGAAATCGAGGAAATTGTCGAAAGCGTCAAAGTCGGCCGCTTGGATAAACGCTTGTCCCTGGCCGGCAAACAAGGTTTTTTCGCCAAGTTGAGCGAAGGCATCAACGAGCTTACCGACGTCATCGAACGGGTATTCCAGGACATCGGCAGCACCATGGAAAGCATGTCCGAAGGCGACTTGACCAACCGGATTACCCGCGATTATCAAGGCGTTTATCTCAACTGCAAAAACGATATCAACTCCACTATCGATAAATTGAGCGAAATTTTCGGTCAGGTCAACGAGTCCGCCCGCTTCATTAACAATTCATCGCAAGAAATAGCCAGCGGCAACAATAACCTGTCGCAGCGGGCCGAACAGCAGGCGGCTAATCTGGAACAAACCGCCGCAAGTATGGAAGAGCTGACCAGTACGGTCAAAAATAACGCCGACAATGCCCAGCAGGCCAATTTAGTAGCCGGTAACGCGCGCGAACTGGCGGAAAAGGGCGGTAGCGTTGTGGCCGCCGCCGTCGCCGCTATGCAGGAAATCAATGAAAGCAGCAACAAAATTGCCGACATTATCGGCGTGATCGATGAAATTGCGTTCCAGACCAATTTGCTGGCCTTGAACGCATCGGTGGAGGCCGCGAGAGCCGGCGAGCAAGGCCGCGGCTTTTCCGTGGTGGCTACCGAGGTCAGAAATCTGGCCCAGCGCAGTGCCACGGCGGCCAAGGAAAGCAAGGAATTGATTCAAAGCAGCGTGCAGAAAGTGCGGGCGGGCAGCGAGTTTGTTAACCAAACCGGGGCGTCGTTGACCGAAATTGTCTCCGGCGTGAAAAAAGTCGGCGATATCGTGGCCGAAATTGCCAATGCCAGCGTCGAACAATCGGCCGGCATTGCCCAGGTCAATCAGGCCGTCGCGCAAATGGACGAAATCACCCAGCAGAACGCCGCCTTGGCCGAACAAGCGTCCGCCGCCAGCGTGTCGATGAGCGACTTGTCCACCAACATGGTTGAATTGTTGTCGTTTTTTAAATTGGAAAACGGCAATGACCGAAATACCGCGGGCCGTCCGGCGCGCGAAAAGGCATCGGTTACAATGGCCAAGGCAAATGCGGCGCCGGCACCCCGGCAGCCTGCCTACAAAAGCCCGGCCAGTGACGAGGAATGGCTGGATTTTTGATGATACTTGACTTATTACACCGCCCTATGGAAATGCCGACATGACAGCCGAAGCGAAGTCCGACGCACGGAGCGAACAATTTCTGACTTTTGAGCTGGCGGGTGAAGCGTATGGCATTGAAATTTTGAAAGTACAGGAAATCCGCGGCTGGGAGCCGATCAGAAAAATTCCGAACACACCGGCATATTTGAAAGGCGCCTTAAATTTACGCGGTTCGATTGTGCCTATCGTCGACCTGCGCGAGCGGTTTAATATGGAAAAAATCGAATATACGCCGACGACAGTGGTTATCGTCATGTGTATTCAGACCGAAAGTACCGGTACGACGGTGATGGGTATCGTGGCCGATGCGGTGTCCGATGTGTTGGATATCGATTTAAATGAAATTAAAGCTTCGCCGAATCTGGGTGCGAAAATTAATACCCGCTACATCAGGGGGATGTACGTGGGTAAAACAAATATGGTCATGCTGTTGGATGTGGATAAGTTGCTGAACCCCGATGAGTTCATGGATATCGCCGTTTTGCCTTTGGCGGCAGAGAGTAAATGACAAGCAGAATTGTTGCCGTACTCAACCAAAAAGGCGGGGTGGGGAAAACCACGACAACAGTCAATCTTGCCCATGCGTTGGCCAGAATGGGTAAAAAAATCACCGTGATCGATTTCGATCCGCAAAGTCATCTGGCCGTGGCGCTGGGTGTTGTGTCCAAACAGCAGACTGGGATTGATGAGATCATGTTGGGGCATGCGACGTTTACACAGCAGCAAATTCCAGTCAGAGAAAATTTGAATTTAATAGTGGCGGGGCCGCGTTTGCAGGAAATCGAACAGTTGAGAGAGAGTGGCTCCCACAGGGGCGATTTATTGCGTAAAGCCCTGGCGCCGGGAACCGATGACAGGGATTTGATCTTTATCGACTGCCCGCCGTCTTCCGGTATTTTGGTGGCGAATGCCTTATTTGCCGCTGAAGAATTATTGGTGCCGATGACCAGCGATTATCTGGCGTTGCAAGGCTTATCGCATTTAATGGGTACGATCAAAAAGTTTGAGGCGGTTTTAAATAAAAAGTACCGTTTGCAAATCGTGATGTCGCGTTACATACCCACTCGCAGACTCTCCAAGGATGTGGTGAGTACCCTGAAAAAATATTTTCCACAGCAGATTTTGGCAACGCCTGTTCGGGAAACGGCGGCTTTGGCGGAATGCCCCAGCTTCGGCAAAACCGTTTTCGAATACCGCCCGGGATGGCGTTCCGCGAAAGACTTCGAAGCATTGGCTGGCGACTTTTTAGCAGGCAGGATGATGTAATGGCGGAACAAGAAGAAAACAGCATGATCGGTTACGATCCCTTGGCCTGGATGCATGAGGCGGAAGAGGAGGAGTCCCCCACTCGTTCGGCGCCCTTGAGCGCTGCTTTACCGGATGATTCGGCTATTTTCGATGATGATATGGCGGACGCCGGAGTTGAAACCGAACCCGGCGCGGCATTAAATGCCGCGGACCTTCAGCCGTCCGCCGATGCGGAAACCACGGGCCGGATTATATTGGAACCGCTGCAAAATATTCAGACGGTCTCCCAACTGCACCAACAACTACGGTGTATGCTGGATAGCTGTAACAAAATTGATATCGATGCCTCCGCCGTCAGCCAAATCGATACGGCGACGCTGCAATTGTTGTTGGTGTTGAAGTTGACCGCTGTTAAGCTGCGGAAAGAAGTAAACATCGATTTTCCTTCGGAAAAATTCATGGAGGCCGCCGATTTGCTGGGGGTATCGGAAATGCTGAGTGTAGACCAGGCCGTTTCCGGTTTTTTCTAATCCGGGCCGGTATTCGATAACCGTTTAAAGGCGTTGATAGAGTGGCTGACAAAGATAAAGCGCGGGAATTTGAATACACCGAGGATGATTTCAATTTTTTAAGAAGGCTCTCGAATCAGCATTCGGGCATTTTAGTGCCGGACGATAAATTCGATATGTTTTATTCAAGATTATCGAAACGGGTTAGGCTGTTGGGCTTTACTTGCTTTAAACAATATTGCCGGTATTTGCAGGAGCATCCGGATCGGGAGTTTACCGAGTTCATTAACGCGGTTACTACCAACTTGACTTCATTTTTTAGAGAAAAACACCATTTCGAGTTTGTAGCTCAAACCCTGCTTCCGGAATTGCTAAAAAAAAATCAATCGCAAAAACAGATCAGAGTCTGGTCCGCGGGCTGTTCGACGGGAGAAGAGCCGTATTCTCTGGCAATGACTCTGATGGAAAATGTACCTCGGGATTGGGACATTAAAATTTTGGCCACCGATCTGGATACCAATGTGTTGTCTTCGGCGGCCGAAGGCGTGTATCCGGTTGACCGCATTGCTTCGATTAACGAAGAGCGCTTACGTAATTGGTTTCAAAAAGGTGCGGGTACGCAACTCCATAAAGTCAAAATCAGACCGGAGTTGCGCCAAATCATTTATTTTAAGCAATTAAATCTGATGCAAGATTGGCCGCTGAAGGGCACGTTCGATTTTATTTTTTGCCGCAATGTATTGATTTATTTCGACAGAGCGACAAAAGAACGTCTAGCCAACCGCTACGCCGGTTTGTTAGCCGAAGGCGGGTGTTTATTCATTGGCCACTCCGAGTCGCTGCATCAACTCGATACGCCTTTTTCGCTAATCGGCAATACCATTTATAAAAAAACACGCTTATGACAGACGATGGTTCGGTGGGGCCAACTTCAATTCCCGGTTTCGAAAATATCAATCGGTATTGGGATAAAGAAAACCAAATAATCGCTGCGAAGCTATTGCCGGGCGAGTATTACGTGACCAAGGATAATGAGATGATAACCACCGTTTTAGGGTCTTGCGTGTCCGCGTGTATCCGGGACAGTGTGTTGGGTATCGGCGGCATGAATCATTTTATGTTGCCGGAGACTAGTTCGTCGCGCTTGAACTCCAGGGAAGAGGCTGTGGTGGGAACCGCGCTACGCTACGGCAATTACGCCATGGAACATCTGATCAATACCGTCTTGCAATTTGGAGGCAAGCGTAAAAACCTGGAAGTCAAATTGTTCGGCGGCGGTAAAGTGATTCCGACCTTGGGCGATGTAGGTCTCAGGAATATTACTTTTGTATTGGATTATGTCGATATGGAAGCCCTGAATTTAGTTTCGCATGATCTGGGCGATAATTATCCGCGCAAAATCAATTTTTATCCGCAAACCGGTCGTGTCAGGATGAAGAAAATCAAGGATTTACATAACGAAACGATCGTGTTACGCGAAAAACAATACGGTTCGCAAATCAAAAATATTTCCGTTGAAAGCAGCATAGAACTGTTTTAGGGCGCCCATGGAAAAGGTAAAGCTGTTGATTGTTGACGACTCGGCCTTAATCAGGCAAATGCTGAAGCAGATTTTCAGCGAAACGGACGATATCGAAGTTGTCGGTACCGCCAGCGACCCGCTAATCGCCCGGGATAAGATTAAAGCCTTAAATCCGGATGTGTTGACGTTGGATGTCGAAATGCCGCGTATGGACGGTTTGACTTTTTTGCGAAATTTAATGCGGCTAAGACCCATGCCGGTGGTCATGATTTCTACCCTGACCGCCAAGGGGGCGGAGGTAACGCTTGAAGCATTGGCGCTGGGGGCGGTCGATTTCGTTGCCAAACCCAAAGCGGATGTGCCGAATGCCCTGGAAGAATACGCCGATGAAATTATAGGCAAAGTGCGCATGGCCGCTAAAGCCAAAGTGAAGGCCTTGGAAATCGTAAAGCCGGCGGCGAGCAGTACAGCCGTCCAACCACCAAGCAGGCACTTTCAAACCACGCATAAGATTGTCGCGGTCGGCTCCTCGACAGGGGGGACAGAGGCCTTTAAGCGCATCGTAAAAATGCTGCCGGCCGATGCCCCGGCCATGGTGGTGACTCAACATTTGCCGGTTGCTTTTAGCTTGTCCTTTGCCAAGCATATCGATGAGGCCGGGCAGATGAATGCCTGTATCGCCGCTGACGGACAATTGATCTTGCCGGGGAATATTTATATCGCTCCCGGCGATAGGCATTTGCGCGTGGCGCGGGACGGTGCCCGCTATATTTGCCGCTTGGACGACGGCCCGTTGGTTAACCGGCATAAACCTTCGGTGGAAGTTTTATTCGAGTCCGTGGCTGAAAATGTCGGTAAAAACGCTATTGGGGTTATGCTGACCGGCATGGGGGCGGACGGCGCCCATGCCATGCTGCAAATGCGCGTAGCGGGCGCTTACAACATCGTTCAGGATGAATCTTCATCGGTGGTTTGGGGGATGCCCGGCGAGGCGTTTAAACAGGGGGCCGCGCATCAGGTTTTACCTTTGGATAGTATCGCCGCGCGAATCATGACGCTAATCAATTGATATCGATATGACTAAATTTCTGGTAACCAACCGCGGGTTGTTGATACTTACGCTATTGCTGGCGTTCTCGCCGCTGCTGTTGCCCGCCGGGCTTGGGGGGTGGCTTCCCGCTTCGATAATGGCGCTATTATGGATAAGAAAGGCCTTTGTTTTGCATTCGGCACTGCAAAAGGCCGCCGAATTAAACTTAAGCCGGCCGGATGAAGACAGGTTGAACCTCTGCATCGATCGGTATGTATCGGGTTTAAACAATTGTTTAACCGAGGAAACGCTGCATTTCAATAACGACCTGCGGCAGCTTAAGTCCATGGTGGCGGATGCGGTAAATACCATGTCCCATAGTTTCAATAATTTGCACTATTTAGCTTCAAGCCAATCGAGTATCGTTCAAACGCTGGTCAACGACTTGGACAGTTCGACCGCCAAAAAAGAAGGAGCCATGAGCTTTCAGCAGTTTGCGGAAGAAACCGACACGGTGCTACGGTTTTTTATTGACCACATATTGCAAATCAGCAAGCAAAGTATAGAAATGGTGGGTGTCATTAATGACGTAGGCTCCAACATGGCGCGCGTGGAAAAATTGCTGGTGGATGTGCAAAAAATCGCCGACCAAACCAATTTATTGGCGCTGAATGCGGCAATAGAAGCCGCGCGCGCCGGGGAAGCAGGCAGGGGGTTTGCGGTGGTTGCCGACGAGGTGCGGAATTTATCCAAAAACTCCGATAAATTCAGCGAAGAAATTAAGGTTGTGGTCAATGCCTCCAAGAATAATATTAAACAGGCGCAATCCATGATTGAAATGATGGCATCCAAGGATATGAATATTGCCCTTAATTCAAAAGATAAAATCGACGACATGATGACCAGTATTGCCTTGATTAATAATAAAGTATCGAAAAGCATCGTCGAAGTATCCCAACTTACCGATAACGTTGGAATTACGGTCAACGATGCGGTTAGGGGTCTGCAATTCGAGGACATGTGCCGGCAGTTAATAGAGTTTTTACAAACCAATACGCAACATTTCCAGGCGCTGGCCGATGAAGTGGCTATCGGCATGGGCGTGTTTAAAACCGCGGACAGCACACAGTGGGAGAGCCAATTGGCTGAAGGGGTAAGCCGCCTGAGGGCCATGCAAGAACAGTGGCGCGCGCAAGGCTCTAAAGCCGTTTCGCAATCTACGGTTGAAGAAGGCGATGTTGAGTTATTCTAAACGGGCATTTTATTGGCGCGTCAATCAGTTCAAGGGAGAAGAAAATGAGTTTTGAGACAAAAATTGAGTCGGGTATTTTGCATATCAAAATCAGCGGCCGATTCGACTTTAGCTTGCATAAGGAGTTTAGGGAGGCTTCCAACCAATTCATGCAGGATATTAAAAAGATAGAAGTCGACCTGTCCACGACGAATTATTTGGATAGTTCCGCATTGGGAATGCTGCTGATTTTGCGCGATAAGGTGGCCGGCAGCAAGGATGCGGTTGTAATTAAAGGCGCAACGGCCGATGTAAAAAAAATTCTCCAAATTGCCAACTTTGATAAGCTTTTCACGCTTGCTTAACGTGTCTTCCCGCTTCCCGTGCGTCAACAAATCGCTAATCAGCCTGTTTCCAGGCCAAAAAGTATAAATGAGTAAACAAACTAATTTTTCCAATCTCGATTTTGTCAGGGACTTTTTTCACCGGTTTTTACCCAATTCGCAAGTTGTCTCATTGGCAATCAGTCTTTTTGTCGGCTCGATATTAATCTACTGCCTATCCGGTTTATTGATGCCGGTATTCGCTTCAGTTGTTCTGGCCTACCTATTGGAAGGGCTGGTCGCTAAAGCCGAACGCCGCTCGCTGCCTAGAATTGTTGCCGTGCATGTAGTATTTTTTGCATTTTTGACCATATTGGGTTTTATTTTATTTGTGCTGGTGCCCGTTGTGTCCGAGCAAACCGTGCAACTGGTGCAACGCATTCCCGAAATGGTAGCCAGCGCGCAAAGCCAAATCATGCGTTTGCCGGAAATTTATCCGGAATTTATCACTCAAGCGCGGATCAGGGAAATTATGTTTTCCATCCAACAGGATTTGTTGAGATACGGACAAGATGTTATTTCCGGGTCGGCGCAGTCGTTTGCGGGTTTGCTGGCGGCCGTCATTTATTTGTTCCTGGTGCCGATGATGGTGTTTTTCTGCCTGAAAGACAAAGCGCTATTGATAGATTGGTTCGCACAATTTTTCCCCCGCGATATGTCGTTGACCATGCATGTCTGGCAGGAAGTCGACTCGCAAATTGCCAATTATGTCAGGGGTAAGTTTCTTGAAGTATTTATTTTATGGGTCGCCAGTTACCTGACTTTCACCATGTTAAACCTAAACTATGCCATGTTGCTGGCCGTTTTGATGGGGTTGTCGGTGGTCATTCCCTATGTGGGCGCGACGCTGGTGACTTTTCCGGTATTGGGCGTCGCCTATGTGCAATGGGGTGTGGGCGGGGGCGGCGAGTTTATGTATGTGTTGATCGCCTATTCCGTTATTCAGGCCATCGATGGGGTGGTGCTCGTCCCCTTGCTGTTCTCGGAAGCCGTCAATCTGCATCCCATTGCCATCATTGTGGCGATTTTGTTTTTTGGCGGCCTGTGGGGATTTTGGGGGGTATTCTTCGCCATCCCGCTGGCCACGCTGGTTAAAGCCGTGTTAACCGCATGGCCGCGGGCGGGGCAGGTCTCGGCCGTTCAATAGCTGCTTATAAATTATCCGAAGCGTAATCGGCCAGACGCGAACGTTCGCCGCGTTTCAAGGTAATATGCGCGCTGTTCTCCCAGCCTTTGAAGCGATCCACCACATAAGTCAAGCCCGAGCTGGTGGCGGTCAGATAAGGGGTGTCGATTTGCGACAGGTTGCCGATGCAGATGATTTTAGTGCCGGGACCGGCCCGCGTAATCAGGGTTTTCATTTGTTTGGGCGTCAGGTTTTGCGCTTCGTCGATAATCAAATACCGGTTTAAAAAAGTTCGCCCGCGCATGAAGTTCAGCGAGCGGATTTTGACCCGGTTCATCATCATGTTTTGCGATGCGCCTTGTTCCCAGTCGGTGGTGCCGGAGCGGCTGCCCAATAATTCCAGATTGTCCATCAACGCTCCCATCCAGGGCGCCATTTTTTCTTCCTCGGAGCCGGGCAGAAAGCCGATGTCCTCGCCCACCGGTACGGTTTCCCGGGTCATGATGATCTCCAGAAATGCCTTGTGCTCCATCGTTAAGGATAACCCGGCGGCTAACGCCAACAAGGTTTTGCCGGTGCCGGCGGTGCCAAGCAAGGTTACAAAGTCGACGTCTGGATCGAGCAGGGCGTTCAAGGCGAAGTTTTGTTCGCGGTTTTTGGCGACGACCCCCCAAACGCTGTGATGCTTGGTGCGAAAATCCCTGGCCAGCTGCAACACGGCGCTTTCCCCGTCGCAGGTTTTGACGACCGCCTCAAAGCCGGATTCATCGTCGATATACAAAAACTGGTTGGGGTACCAATCGGCAACCTGCGGACCGTGGATGCGGTAAAACGTTTTATTGTTTTCCTGCCAGGATTCCATCTTGCTGCCGTGTTCTTCCCAAAAATCGGGTTCCAAGGCGGTAGAGCCGCTATACAGCAAATCGATGTCTTCAATGGTCTGGTCGTTGTGGTAGTCCTCCGCATTGATTTGCAAGGCGGCGGCCTTGATGCGCATATTGATGTCTTTCGAGACCAGAATGACATTGACGTCCGGGTACTCCTTGCCGAGCGCCAGCACGATGCTCAGAATCGAATTGTCGGCGATCTGGCCCGGCAGATCGTCCGGCAGCAGATGCTTGAGCTGCCGGGTTTGAAAATACAGCCGCCCGGGCGATTCGCTACCGCCGCCGGGGCCGTGCTCGATACGCGATAGCGGCAATCCTTCATTGATGGTGCGTTGGTCGGCGTCGCGTATCAGTTCATCCATGAACCGGCTTACTTGGCGCACATTGCGCGATACGTCCGAAATGCCTTTTTTGGCATGGTCCAGTTCTTCCAGCACTACCATCGGAATAAAAAGATTGTGTTCCTGGAAGCGAAAAATCGAGGCGGGGTCGTGCATTAAAACGTTGGTATCCAGTACGAACAGTTTTTTGGTAGTGGAATGAATATTCATGGCGTCCTTGATAGTTTGAGTCGAATTGTTGTTATTAACCGCATGCCTTGGCGTATTTCTACTCTATCTGCCGAGCGGACGTCAACCTGGGCGGCCGCATGTTCGGCGGCGATTATCACTATTCACACCGTGGTTTGTATTGCGTGGTCAATTACAATAGAATGCCGCGTTGGCAAATTTTGCGGTTTGTCTTTTTAAATCAGTTTTCGGTATCCAGTAATGATAGGTTCAGGATCAAACCAGCCGGATTTGGATTGGAGCCAAATCCGGGAAACGGTCAAGCTGTTGGCCGTTTCGGTGGCCCAGGTTGAAGGCAGCATGAGAATCGGCGATGAATCCGTCAATGTGCTGACTGCAACGTTTACCGATATGGTGGCCGACATGAACGCCATTCAAAGCCTTTTGACAACATTAGAGCCTAGCGAACAGCGGGATGCGGTATTGATCCATTGCTCGGCGACGCAGGAAAAAATCTATTCGTCGATTGTCGCGTTTCAGTTTTACGATCGTTTACAGCAATGCCTGCAACATGTTTCGGTTGGGTTGAAGGGGCTGTCCGACATTATCGAGACCCCTAGCCGGCTGTATAACCCGGCCGAGTGGCTAGGCTTTCAGGAAGAGATTCGCGGGCGCTACACCATGGAAACCGAGAAAATTATGTTCGATGCGATTCATCAGGGTAAAAGCATAGAAGAAGCTTTGGCATTGGCAACTCATATCGATGGCAAATCGTCTGAAGACGAAATCGAATTCTTTTAATTGATATCAAGCATCTTAAGTTTTAAATGAAGAACAAAGTCCTGTTATGTCTTTTCCCCGCCTTGCTTTTCGGCGCGGGTTGCAGCACTGTCAATGAACCGCCGCCAAAGCAGGTGGCTAAAGCCGTTAAACCCAAGCCGGTGCCGCCGCGCGCACCCGTTCAAAAGCCGCAGCCCTATACTGCCAAAAAGCCGGCGCCCGCTAGCGGTACGGCGACCTATGCCATCGACGACGGTAAAAACAATTTTAAGGTCGAGCCCAGTCTGCCAGCCTTTAGGGCGGAACCTTTGATGCCTCCCGCCGATCCCGTCCCTGTACCGGAGGCGGCGGTCCCGGCGTTGCCTGCTTTTGCCGTCGAGGAAGCCCGCATTCCCACGGGCACGCCGCCCGCGGTAGTGGCTCTGTTGACCGAAGCCGATCGTAATCGCGCCTCGGGTAATTTGGATGCGGCGGTGGTATCAACCGAGCGAGCGCTGCGCATCGATTCGCGCAACCCCACGCTTACCTATAAACTGGCGCAACTCAGAATCAAGCAAAATAAACCTCAGCTGGCCGAGGAATTGGCGGGCAAGGCGGCTTTATTGGCAGGCAGCGACCTGGATTTAAAACGCAAAAGCTGGCTGTTAATAGCCGAAGCCCGGCGCATGCAACAAAATTATCAAGGCGCCAAAGAAGCCAAGGCCAAGTCGGAAAGTTTTTTCGGCCGTTAATCGCATAAGCTTACCGTGATTGACCTTACCGAAATATTCGGCAACGGTGGTGCGCTGGCAAATGTCATTTCGGCCTACTCGCCGCGTGCCGGACAGATGGAAATGGCACAATCCATTGCCGAGGCGATCGAAAGCCAGCAACATTTGATTGCCGAGGCCGGCACGGGTACCGGTAAAACCTTTGCCTATCTGATTCCGGCTATTTTATCCCGCAAAAAAGTCATCGTTTCCACCGGCACCAAAAATTTGCAGGACCAATTGTTCAATAAAGACCTGCCGTTGATCCGCAAAGCCTTACCCCGCATCCCTTTCAAGGCCAGCTTGTTGAAGGGTCGCGCCAACTACTTATGCACGTATCGGCTGGAACACGCCCTGAATGCCGCCTTCGGTTACAGCAAGGAAGATGCCGCCGCCTTGGCGCAAATCAAGGCCTGGTCCAAACGCACCAAAGCCGGGGATGTTTCGGAGGTGGTGGATGTGCATGATGGCGATCCGGTGTGGTTTCATGCTACCTCGACCGCCGATAATTGTCTGGGCCAAAACTGCCCGGATTATGCCGACTGCTTTTTAACCAAGGCCCGCAAGCAGGCGCAGGAAGCCGAAATTGTTGTGGTGAACCATCACCTGTTATGCGCCGACTGGTCGATACGCGAAATCGGTTTCGGCGAATTACTGCCGGATGCCGAAGTGGTCATCATCGACGAAGCGCATCAATTGGCCGATACCGCGTCCAATTTCTTGGGCGTAACGCTCAGCGGCAAGCAATTGACCGATCTGGCCGACGATACGCTGGCCGAATATTTTACTGACGCCAAGGATATGCCGGACTTGCGGACTGCATGCGAAGATCTGCAATTGGAGGTCAAGGACATGCGCTTGGCATTCGGCCTGGAATTGCGCCGCGGCGATTGGCAGGATATCGAAACGAACCCAAAAATTGCCGGCGCCTTGGAGTCATTGCAAAAACAACTGGCCCGACTTACTAATCAACTGGAACGTGCTTCGGTGCGCAGTAAAGGCTTGGAGTCCTGCTTCGATAGGGCGGAAACGTTGGATATGCAACTGGAAACCCTGATTAACGACAAGGACGGCCAGTGGATCAAATGGTACGAAACCTACAGCAAGTCGTTTACCCTCAGCCGTACGCCGCTGGATATCGCCAAGGAATTCCGGGGCTTTATGGCCCGGCACAAAGCCAGCTGGATCTTTACCTCGGCCACCTTAAGCGTGGCGAACAATTTCGTGCATTTTTCCAAAAGCTTGGGTTTAAGCAGCGAATTAGGCCGCAGCTGGGAGAGTCCGTTCGATTATGCCAATCAGGCCTTGTTTTATCATCCCAGGGGGCTCCCGCAACCCAGCGATCCGGCGTTTACCGACAAAATAGTCGAATTCGCCTTGCCGGTTTTGGAAGCCAGCCGCGGCCGGGCGTTTTTTCTGTTCACCAGTCACCGTGCCCTGCAAAGGGCGGCTCAACTGCTGGAAGGTAAAATCGACCATCCCTTGCTGGTACAAGGCAGCCGTTCCAAGGGCGTGTTGCTGGATCAGTTCAAGGAATTGGGTAACGCGGTGCTGCTGGCTACCGCCAGTTTTTGGGAAGGCGTGGATGTGCGCGGCGATGCCCTGTCCTGCGTGATTATCGATAAACTGCCGTTCGCCTCCCCGGGCGATCCGGTGTTGAAGGCGCGGATGAATGCCCTGGAAAAGCAAGGCCGCAATCCGTTTTTCGAACAGCAATTGCCCGCCGCCATCATCATGCTGCGGCAAGGCGTGGGACGGTTGATTCGCGATGTCAACGATAGAGGGGTTTTGATGGTGTGCGATCCGCGCCTGTTGAAAAAGTCCTACGGGCAAATGTTTTTGGATAGCGTGCCGGCCATGAAACGCAGCCGGGATATCGACGATGTGCGGCGTTTTTTCGCCGACGAGGAACAGCATTGAAATTATTGGCGGTAGAAACCTCCACCGATGCCTGTTCGGCGGCTTTGTTTATCGATGGCGAGATCAGGGAAAAATTCGAACTGGCGCCGCGCGAGCATACCAAGCTGATATTGCCGATGATAGACAGCCTGATGGCGGATGCGCAACTCAAGCCGCAACACCTCGATGCGGTGGCTTTAAGCCGGGGGCCGGGTTCGTTTACCGGCGTGCGTATCGCAACCGGCGTGGCGCATGGGATTGCCTTCGGCGCCGATATTCCGGTGGTACTGGTATCCACGCTGGCGGCCATCGCCCAGGATTTTTTCAATCGGCGGTCGGAGGATGTGGCGTTTACCGCCATGGACGCCCGCATGAATGAAATTTTTTGGGGCGTTTATCAACGCAATGCGCTGGGTTTGGCGGTTTTGCGGGGCGACGAGGCGGTCACGCCGGCTGGAGAAGCGCTTTATCCGGAGTTGAAGGGGGCGGGGGTGGGTTCCGGCTGGGCTGTGTATGGCGAAATTCTAATGTCCCGTTTGGGTTCGCGCGTGCAAAGTATTGAGAGCGAAGTTTGGCCGCGCGCCGCCTGCATTGTTCAGCTGGGCGCCTATGATTTTACCAATGGTCTGGCCGTGCCGGTCGAACAGGCCATGCCGGTTTATCTGCGGGACAAAGTCGCCAAAAAGCAGTCGGAAAGATAAGGTACAATGGTTTCATTTAAGCCTTATAACCGCACATGGCCGAGTTTCTGGAAATCCACCCGCAAAATCCGCAACCGCGATTAATTCAACAAGCGGTCGGTATCATCCGGAACGGGGGGGTTATCGTCTATCCGACCGATGCTTGCTATGCGCTGGGCGCGCAAATCGGCGACAAGCAGGCCATGGATACCATGCGGCGCATCCGCCGCTTGGACGACAACCACAATTTCACGTTGCTGTGTAACGACCTGTCGCAAGTGTCGACCTTTACCAAAATGGGTAATGACGCCCACCGCTTGATCAAAAAACTGACGCCCGGCCCGTTCACCTTTTTATTGGATGCCACTCGGGAAGTGCCGCGTAGATTGCAACATCCCAAAAAGAAAACCATAGGGGTGCGGATTACCGATAACAACATCGCCCGTGCCTTGCTGGAACAATTGGGCGAGCCCTTGCTGACCACGACCCTGATTTTGCCGGGGCAGGACGAGGCCATGGCCGACCCCTACGACATCCGCCAAAAACTGGACCGCGAACTCGACTTGATCATCGACGGCGGTATTATCGACTACAAACCGACAACCGTGATTGCCTGCACCGATAACGTCATCGAGATTGTCAGGCAGGGTATCGGTCAGGCGCCCATGTTGGAGAATTGAGTATGATGGACGAATTGACGCTGATACAGCGCATTGTCGTATGGCTGTTGCCGGTGGTTTTTGCGATTACCGTGCATGAAGTGGCGCACGGCTGGGTGGCCAGGCAATACGGCGATAAAACCGCCGAGCGGCAAGGGCGGTTGACCTTGAATCCGCTGAAGCATATTGACCCGGTGGGTACCATTATCGTGCCCGGTTTATTGTTAATTACTTTTACCGGGTTTATTTTCGGTTGGGCCAAACCGGTGCCGGTGGATGGGCGTAATTTTAAAAACCCCAAGAAGGCCATGATGATGGTGGCGTTGGCGGGTCCTTTGTCCAATCTGTTGATGGCCATCGCCTGGGCTTTGTTGGCGCGTATCGGGGTTGCCCTCAATATGGAATTTGTTTCCATGCCGTTGATATACAGCGGGGTGGCCGGCATCACCATCAATCTGGTGCTGGCCTTGATCAACATGTTGCCTATTCCGCCGCTGGATGGCAGCCGCATTTTGTCCGGCTTGTTACCGGACTATTGGGCCTGGCGCTATAACCAGCTGGAACGCTGGGGCTTTTTGATTCTATTGGTGTTATTGGCGACGAATACCTTGGGCATGATTTTGGGGTATCCGCTGTATTACGCGCAACAACTGTTTTTCAGTTTGGCCGGATTGTGAGTTCGTTCGATAAGCATGGGCCCGCATCCGGTTGCCGGCCTTGAACATGAATGCCGTAGAACCCCTAGCGGAAAGACCGGTTTTGCCGCTGGCCATGGTGCAGGGCCAGCCTTATCAGGACCTGCCGGACGATTTATATATTCCTCCCGATGCGCTGGAAGTGGTTCTGGACGCCTTCGAAGGGCCGCTGGATTTGTTGCTGTATTTGATCAGGCGGCAGAATCTGGATATTCTGAATATCCCCATAGCCCAGATTACCCGGCAATATATTGCCTACATCGACATGATGGATAAACTGCGCCTGGAATTGGCAGCGGAATATCTGGTGATGGCGGCGCTGCTGGCGGAAATCAAATCCCGCATGCTGTTGCCGAGGCAACCGGAAAGCGAAGAGGAAGAAGAGGACCCTCGGGCGTTTTTGATTCGCAAACTGCAGGAATACGAAGCCATCAAGAAAGTCGCCGAGGAAATCGACTTGCTGCCGAGAAACGAACGGGATACTTTCGAAGTCAGCGTCGACGTGTCTACCGTGACTATTCAACAAGCGTTGCCCGATATACAACTCAAGGAATTGCTGCTGGCGTTTCAGGATGTGTTAAAACGTGTCGAGCAACTTAGTCATCATCAAATAACCAAAGAGCCCTTATCAGTCCGTGAACGAATGGCAACCATTTTGGAAAAACTTAACGGAGCAAATCAGCTCCCTTTCCCAGCGTGTTTTACCGGAAGTGAAGGAAAAAACGGGGTGGTTGTCGCGTTTCTTGCCATCCTTGAACTCTCCAAGGAGCGAATCGTCGACATCATCCAGTCCGAGCCCTACGCCGGAATTTATATCAGAATCCGTGCTAACGGCGGCACCGGCGATTGAAGAAATTCGTACCGAAGTCGCATTAGAATCAGAAAATGTCGTTCCGGAAGTTAAACCTAAGCCACGTAAACCCAGAAGCAAACCCGCGCCGGCTATTACTGTGGTGCAAGCCCGAAAAACCGCGGTCCGATTTCCCGAAGTGTGGACTGTGGAATTACAGGGCAGACCGTATCGCCCCAAGCGCGCGCCGCTGCGAAAGCCTGTTGCGCGCCTGCCCGCGAATCGGGCGGATAAGCCTTGCGCCAACTGGGGCAGGGCGCTGATTGCCGAGTACCAACCGCCGTTATCCGAGCCATCGATAGAGTTCGACGTGAATACCAAACGCATCGTAGAAGCCATTTTGTTTGCCGCCAATAAACCCATGACGGTCAAACAAATTCAAGAAACCTTTCCCGAACTGGAACAGCCGGATACCCTGGAAATTCAGACCGCCCTGGAAGCGATTGCGCAGGATTATCTGACTCGCCCGATTGGTCTGAAAAAGTTGGCCAGCGGCTACCGGTTTCAAATCAGGGAAGGGGTGGCGCCTTGGGTGACGCGTTTGTTCGAGGAAAAACCGCCGCGGTATTCCCGAGCCCTACTGGAAACCCTCTCCATCATCGCTTACCGCCAGCCGGTGACGCGCGGCGAAATCGAGGATATTCGCGGCGTGGGCGTCAGTTCCGGTATTATCCATACTTTGTTGGAACGGGAATGGATACGCGTCATTGCCCATAAGGAAGTACCCGGCCGGCCGGCGTTATACGGCACCACCAAACAATTTCTGGATTATTTTAATTTAACGTCGTTGAACGAATTGCCGACTTTGGACGAAATTACCCATCTGGATTTCAGTAACGACACAGCCCAGCAGGAACCCCGTGAAAGATCGCAAACCGACCCCGCCGAAACCCAAATCCCCCGTCAAGCCGCAGAGCAGGAAACCGAGCCCGGCCGGCAGGCCGCAAGCGAAGCCGGTAACGGCAACATCAGAACGCTCCATTAAACCCGCCGTCGGCGGCGAGCGGATTCAGAAATTGCTGGCGCGAGCCGGCCTAGGCTCGAGGAGGGAAATCGAACGCTGGATAGAAGACGGTAAACTCACCGTTAATAACCAGCCCATCCAGCCCGGTTACCATTTAAAACCCGGCGATTTTCTGCAAATCAACGGCCGGGTGGTGAAGTGGGAAAAATACGCCGAACAACCGACCCGGGTACTGGTGTATCACAAGCCGGTCGGCGAATTGGTAACCCGCCGGGATCCCGAAGGGCGGCCGGTGATATTTACCCAGTTGCCGCGCTTGGCCGTGGGGCGCTGGATTGCCGTCGGCCGTTTGGACATCAATACCTCCGGCTTGATATTGGTGACCAACAACGGCGAACTGGCCAATCGCTTGATGCATCCTTCCCGGCAGGTCGAGCGGGAATATGCCGTGCGCATTTTGGGCGAAGTGGACGATGCCATGATGGAGCGGTTACGTAGCGGCGTGGAGCTAGAGGACGGTCCGGCCCGTTTCGATGAAGTACGCTTTTACGCCGGCGAAGGCGCCAACAAATGGTTTTATGTCACAGTCAAACAAGGCCGCAACCGTCTGGTCAGACGCTTATGGGAATCGCAGGGAGTCAAGGTCAGCCGCTTGATTCGGGTGCGCTATGGCGATGTGACGTTGCCGGAAAAAGTCAGGTCGCACTCGTTTTACGAGTTGGAAGCGGCCGAATTGCAAGCATTAATGGCATTTGTCGGCCTGTAAGCAAGCGATGGGCGGTTTTGTTGTCATGGCGTCGAGAGGATTTTAATAAAACCATAACCGAATCTTAATGGTTCTGTCACGGCATTAGAGCATAATCGCTATGAAATAATTCGCGGCCCGCCGGGTTGCCTTTTATTGGGTGCGTGTCTTCTTTATAGTTTAAAGGAATGCTTGATATGAACAGATTTTTGATAAAAAACACGCTTGCAAAGTGCGTGTTATTAGCGGCAGGGTCGTTGATAGCAGGGCCAGCGGCATTTGCAAGTAACTGGGTGGGAACGGCCGATTATACGGTGGCGCCCGGTGCAAGCGGGGATGAGGCTAACGTGGGTCCGTTCGACACCTACGATTTCGGTCCCGGAATAGGTTTGGTCAAGCCCGACACTACTGTTGCGGTAGGCAATACTTTTTCGGGTTATTTTCAAACCGTCGTTACCAGTCATATTTTTGAAGGAACGGCAATAAATGTAGGGCAACTTGATGTGTCGGGAGGCAATAATTTTACCGGCACGGGAGATGGATTTGAACTGACGGTCCGGTCTTTTTTTACCGGGAAATACACAACGGTTTCCTCGGCGGCACTGGATGTCGAGTTTACCGGAGGGACCGCGGCTATTTATTTCGATAGCGCGCCCAATTATAGTTTTGCCGATGACTTCGGTTTTGCCGACGGGGCCCCTATTTTAACCGGGACTATCACTAACGGTGTGGGCTCGATCTTTTCTCCGTCGGTTCTGGGGGTTGGATTCGAACAAGTAGAGCTTAGTTTTTCCGGTGTGTTTGGCGGTTTTAATCCAAATGTTTTCGAGCCGGATACCATCGATGGCGGAGTTGCGTCGTTTTTTGTAAAGGTAAAAACCCCCTTGACCAATACGCCCATTATCAACCAGGTTTTAAACGGAAATAATACGGTTGGCGGCTTAAGCGCTACCAACAACACCTTGTTTGAAATGGATGGACAAATGCAATTAACAGCCGTTCCGCTTCCTGGCGCGGTTTGGATGTTTTTGGCCGGCATGATGGGAGTTTTCTCGGTTGGCAGAAAGAAAAAAGCTGTCTAATTCGTTCCGTCGGGACCGAAACTTTCGCAACAGGCATATCGCTACGCAGCGATATGCCGTTTTATTTTAAGTTTGATTTTGCCGTCAATCGTCAAAATTACGGTCCGCATCAATCCGCCTCCAATACCCGAAACAGCATTTCCTTCACCGTCTGCGGGTCGAACGGTTTATCGCAAATCCCGGAAACGCCCGCCTTGTAAACGTTGCTCAAGCGGGTTTCATTATCCTCGCTGGTCACCATCAGGATCGGAATGATCGCATTGCCCAGATCCTTGCGAATGTATTGGATCATGGCTTGACCATCCATTACCGGCATATTGAAGTCGGTGACGATTAAATCGAACGCATCTTGGCCGCCGGCGAATATCTCCGCGCCCTGCCGGCCGTCCTCCGCCTGGGTAATCTGCTGGATGCCCATATTGTTCAATACCCGGCATATATGTTTGCGGGCCAAATTGCTGTCGTCGACCACCAAAACCCGCACATTCCTGATGTCGTAATGTTGCAGATCGATTTCTTGCGGATCGATAAATTCGATGGTCGAGCGCAAGGCGTTTTTTAAGTCCCGATGGGCGAACGGCTTGGGTAGAATGGCCACCACGCCGGCCTGGCGAATTGCATCCAAAACCTGAAAGCTGGATTCGCTGGAGATCAGCATGAACGGAATATGGCTCAAGACTTCATCGTGTTTGATTTGCTCGATCAATTCGATGGCGGTCATGTCGGGCAGGTAAAGACTGCTGATGATTAAATCCGGACGGTGGTTTTGCAGACTATTGATCGCATCCTTGCCGCTGACTACACCCTCTATATTGGCAACCCCCTCGTCACGCAAATGTTGCAGAATGACTTTAAGTTGGGTGTTGGAAGGTTCGATCAGCAAAATAGCCAAATCGCAGATGTTGACGGAGTGCATGTAGTGGTATTCTGGTAGTTTGTAATTAAAAAATATTTTCGAGTTTAACGTTTTTTAGATGATACAAGAAACCATAGTCACCAGCATCAGTGCATCGGGTACGGTGCATATCGCGCCCATGGGCGTTCACGTCGAGGGGGATTCCTTCGTTATTTTGCCTTTCAAACCCTCCACGACCTTAAATAATATAGTGCAAACCGGCCACGCGGTCATGAATCATTGCGACGATGTGCGGATATTTGCCGGTTGCCTGACCGGACGGCGGGATTGGCCGTTAAAACCCTGCGAAAGCATAGCCGGCTATTATCTTGCCGATACCCTGACGCATATCGAATTGTCCATGCTGCGCCTGGAAGACGATCCCATCCGTCCAAGGCTGGCGTGCAAGGCTGTACATACCGGCATGCACAAGCCGTTTCCGGGCTTCAACCGGGCGCAATTCGCGGTATTGGAAGCGGCGATTTTGCTTAGCCGCCTCGATAGATTGCCGTGGCAAAAAATTCAAACCGAACTGGATTATCTGCGGATAGCGGTGGACAAGTGCGCCGGCGATCGCGAACTCGAGGCCTGGGGGTGGTTGATGCGGGCCATGGAAGAACATAAACGAACAACGGTGGCGCCATGAGCGGTATGCTGGCGAGTGTCAACAGCCTGGACGAGGCTTTGCTGATACAGACATTCAATGTCGATATTATCGATTTGAAACAACCCGCCCAAGGAGCGCTGGGGGCATTGCCTGTTTCCGAAGTAGCGGAAATCGTTTCCAGGTTGAGGGGGCGCTGCGTCATTAGCGCCACGGTGGGCGATTTACCCATGCAGGCCGATTTGTTGGCCGCCGCCGTGCAAGACATGGCCGGCACCGGTGTCGACTATGTCAAAATCGGTTTTTTCCCGGGCGGCGATTGGCGGGCCTGCATAGCCGGGATGGCCGCGATAGCTCAAGAGCGGCGCTTGATCGCGGTGCTGTTTGCCGATACCCGGCCCGATATGGCTACGATTAGCGCCTTGCGGGCGGCGGGATTCGCCGGCGTCATGCTGGACACCATGGATAAAAGCCTGGGGTCGTTGACGCAATTGACGACACTGTCCGAATTGAGCAGATTTACCGGCATTGCCAAAGCCGCGGGTTTATTAACCGGTTTGGCGGGGTCGCTGACCGAAGCCGACGTGCCGCCGCTGCTGGCCCTGGAGGCCGATTACCTGGGATTTCGGGGCGCGCTTTGCCGCCAACACTGCCGGACGG
>NZ_JANIBK010000005.1 GCF_024505165.1 Methylomonas rivi | reverse complement strand
GCGCGGGCGCTTGGGAATCCATCTCGCGCCGGGTCTGGCCGTTGTTGATAGAATTCTTAAACCGCTCACTGGACACCGGGTTTACGTGCCTTGCCGGCAACGCCTAAGCCCAGCAAACCAAACGCCATCGGAAAAATGGCCGCAGGCAGCGGCACGGTGGTAATCGATACGGACATGTCGACGGCCGACAGCGGATTAGCGTCGGCATCGCTCAACGTATTTCCGATTAGCGTCAGCTCGCCGGCGCCGGCATTCAGCACTTTGAAACTGACGGTGGCGAGGGTAAAACCATCGGCTTGCAGCGCGTTTAAATCGGCCGCGGCGTCCAACGACAACTCGAACAAATTCACCGTGCCCGCCGCGCTCAGCTCGGCGGAACGCGGGTTGGCGCCGAAATCGAACAGGTCCAATTGATTGCCCAGCAGGGTATCGCCAAACACGGCGCCGGTAAATGCCAGTTGGTTGGCATCAAAACGTAAATCCAGGTCGTAAGCACCCAACGAGGGCGAACCGCCCGCGCCCAAACCGGAAATGCCGATGCCGACATCCACGCTGTCGCCTGTTTGGGTAATTTGGCTGATGCTCAAAATGAGGAAGGAAGGGGTCGGATTTACGAAGACGCTGGCCTGCGATAGGCCGGCGAACATCAGTAGTGCCGTCAAACTGCATAATCTGTGTATTTTTGGGTTCATGTCGTTAGCCCTGATGCGTGATGAGTATTAGCCGATTTACGCCGCGCAGCGCGGTCTGGTGCATAACAGCGTTTGTTTGCGCGCATCCAATGCATTGATCGCGCCGTTATGATCCAAGTCCCTGGGGTCGTTCGGGCCGGCGGCCGGTTTGTTGCGGACCGCCAGCACGAGATTCACATCCAACTGGTCGACGTCCTTGTCGCCGTCGATGTCGCCGGGCACGGTGATGGTTTCGCAGCTATCCGGCAGGTGGTTGGCGTTGATGTCGCCGCTCAGGCGCTGCTGAATGTCGACAACGTCGGAGACGGCGTTGTCGTTGCAGTCGGGAAACACATTCAGATAGTAAACGTCCTGCTCGCCGTTATAAGTCGCGGTGTAGGCCACATGCGCGCCGTTGGCGTCCGAAACCAAGTGGCTGTAGTCGCCCAGCTTCTGCGCGCCCAGCGGATACGCGATGTGGGTGTTAAATGGCACCGTCACCGGCTGGTTCCGGCTCCAGGTCAGGCCGCCATCCCAGGAATAAGCGTAATACAACTGGGACACCGCCGGTTGCAGACTGCCGCGCGTGTCATACCAGACGGCGTCGATACGCGAATTGGGCGCCACGCCTTGCATGGCAAACCATTGATATGCGTTTCTGTCCGCTGGATCGGTGTTGAGCCTGAGCGGTGACGACCAGGTCTGGCCGCCATCCGTGCTGCGAATGAAATTCACGTCCTGATTGTCGGCCCCCACGGGATCGACCGAAGCCAACACATAGATATTGCCGCGCAGCGGTCCGTTCGACTGGTCGACACCGACCTGCACATCGCCGATAGGGCCATACTGATTGGGGTTGTTTTGAAATTGAAACATCACCGGCGAACCGCCCAGATTAATTTCCTGGGTGGTGAAACTCGGCGTGGCCGATGGATCGCGGGCGTTGAGCGAGGTCGAAAACAGATAAGCGCTGAACACCAGTTTGGCGCCGACCAGTTCTCCCGATTCGGTTCTGCCGCCTATATAGACCTGCCCTTCCGGTCCGACCGCGATAGTGCCGAATGCCGGCCGGCCGGGAATGCTGACCGGCTGGCCGTAACTGGCGCCGCCGTCTATGGAACGGGTGAAGTGCCTGTCGTCCAGGCCTTCCCGCCAGTGCACATAGATATGGCCGTCGCTGGCCGTGCCGCTGCGATCGATGCCGATGCGTCCCTTGTCCGCGCCTTCGCCGTGGGCATACGCCGGATCAAGCCAACTGACGCCGCCATCGACCGACTTGAAAACTTGTACATCCTGCGCGTAATCGCCGCCTGGACCGTAATGCAAGTTCTGGTAATAAAAGTTTCCGGAGGAATCCACATCGACCATGATATTGGTGCGCTGTTCTCCCGGCGTCACCACGCCTTCAAAATGCCAGTTTTTGCCGCCGTCATCGCTGTAAGCCCAACCGCCTTGACGATTGCCGGACGACACCGTGCCGAACTGTTTCCAGCCCGCGACCAATTTTTCGGGATTATTCGGGTCGAAGGCGATGGTAGGCTCGTGCGCGGCATCGCCGACGATGTTTTGCCCGGCGGCGTCGACATTCATTTGCACGCTGGTATAGCTCCCAAAGCTGAATTGCGCTGGCAGTACCGTCACGGCTTGGGCGGCCCCCGCCCCGCCCATCAGCATCAGCAACAGGCCTGAATTCAGCTTGCCGGCAAAACGCGGCGACGCCTTGCCGAACCGTTTTTCCCCTGTGAATTGGCGGCTCATTGCAACTTCCCGCGGCGGAAACCGGCAAAACCCAAGCCCGATAGTCCCGAAACAAACAGCCATGCGGCGGCCGGCACGGGCACGCTACTGATCTGTCCGCATCCCGAGTAGGCGCCGACGCCCAGGCAAAAATCCCCGACATCAAGCTGCACCGTATTTTGTAACAGCCCCGCATTTTCCGGGCTTAACAATAAATCGCCGCTCAGCTTCCAATTTTCGGCATCGCCAACCACGATAGCCAGATTGGCGAGATCGTAGACCACCATGCTAAAACTGACGTTATTTTGCAGATACCATCCGCTCGGCAAGGGAATGGTTGATTCATAATCCTCCCACGTAGCCGCACGGCTGGCTGGATTGTAATGGAGCGAATAGTCGCCGGCGATCAAGGCGCCGTTGTACAGGCCTTTATACAACTCGATACCGGTCATGCCGAGCACGCCGGTCGCGGTCAGCGCTTCGGAATCGACGGCAAAATTCGGCGAGGTGGATTTAACATGCCGATTCGGTGCTTGACCGGCCGGATGGTCCGCACTGACGGGCGTAATGTCGTGCACTAGGTTTAAGGCCGAAACTTCCGTCCGCAAAGGATTGTTGAAATAAAAGGATGAATCGGATCGGGTGGTGTAATCCGACTCTAACGTGTCGTAATAGTGAACTAAAAAGTGCCCGGGGTTGCTAAGCGTGCCCTGTGTTGAAAGCGCCAGCGCGTCTCTGTCCAAGTTCATCGTGAAGGTGCCTCCTTGATTGGCGTTGAGCAAGGCCGCATCGGCGGAAGCCGAGGCCAGAGCGATGAGCGTTATCGTAAGCGGCAAGGGTAATTTATGGCGTTTTGCGTTGTTGGATTTCATTGTGTTACCTATGAAAAATGCGTTTTAGGTGCGCCATTTACGAAAGTTTGCACCTACGCCGACTAAAGCGGAGGCGAACAGCCAGATAGCCGGAGGCAGGGGAACCACGGCGGTTTGAAAACTGAATGTGCCGATACGCGTATCGTTTAAGCGGGCGACGGATGCGCCCAAATGATCGAAGCCCCAACCGAAGCCCAGATTGCCGTTTAGGGTTAGACTGTCGCCGGTCAGATTGGTCGTTACATCAAATAGCTCGAACGCATCGGCATCGAAGCCGATATGATTGACCAGCAACCAGCCGGAGCGGCCTGGCGTGGCGTTTTCCAGTTCCGGATGGTATTCCAGGGTCATGTCGCCCAGCAGGATTCGGTTACTGGGCGGGGTGACATCCACCCGGAAGCGAATCGCTCCGCCGAGGCCTATGCCGCCGTTCGCGGAGCCATACAGATTGTTGGGATCGAAGGAAAAATCGGTCGCCCGATTTTGACGTCCGGCGGGATTGGGCGGGATGCTTGCGCCATTGACGGCGTATTCCAGGCCAATGGCGGAAATTTCATTGGCTGCATAGTCCGTTAAATTTGCGGGCGTATTCTGTTCCCGTAGCTCTAAAAAAGTTTTCGTTGCCGCGCCGGCATCCCAAAACTCTTCCACATAGATAGAGGGCGCGGGGGTGTTATCCAGAATTGTGCCTGCTATCAAGGCATCCCGATTCAAATTCAGAATCAGCGACCCGCCCGTTACGGTAGCCGCTTGCGCTCCAGCGCCGCCCAGGGCGGTTAAAACGGCAATCACAGCCATGGCCGGTATTTGCCGAACAACATTAAATAAATTGATTTTCATGAATTTTCTCTGTTTGAAATCTGTTGACCTGATTGTTTGCGACCCGCCACGGCCGTGAAACCGGCTAATCCGCTACCGAACAGCCAAACCGCTGCCGGCAGCGGGACCGCCGACACCTGCCCGCATCCCGCGTAAGAACCCGTGCCCAGGCAAAAATCCCCGACATCGTTGAGGGAGGCGCCTTGCAACATGCCGCCGTTTTCCGGCGACATCAATAAGTCGCCACTGAGCCGCCAGTTGTCGGCGTCGGTAAACGCCAAACTTACATTGCTGAAATCGTACACAGCCATTGTGAAGTAGATATTGTTGGCCAAATACCAGCCGGTTTGACCGCCGCTTTGTCTATTCGCGTCGTAAGCGACAGAAAAGTCGCCGTTCAAAACGCCGCCGCCGCTGGGTGGCCAGGAAGGCGCATAAAAGCCTTGGACCCCGATCATGCCAATCCGGGTGCCGACCACACCGGCCAGCGTATCGGAATCGATGCCGAAGCCCGCCGACGTCGCTTTTACGAAACGTTGCCCAGGCTGGTTGATCGGATCGCTGCCGACCGGGGTGAGACCGAACACCCGATTGACGGCGGAAATTTCCGTCGCGGCAATATTGCCGGCCAAATAGCTGCCGGTATTGGCTGGATTGCTGATATCCGAGGCAGCGCCATCCCAGAAAGTCGATAAAAAATAGCCGAAATAAGGCGCCAGCGCGTTACGGTCCAGATGCATGGTAAACGTGCCGCCGGCCGGGGCATTCAAAATCGAGGCGTTAGCGCTTGATGAGAACAACGTAGCGCATACCGCCAGCATCGCCGTTACGGCAAATGCTTTAGAAGCATGCAATGTTTGTGTGGTTTTCATACATTTCCCTGCAAATTTGCCGGTTTGCCATGGTTCGCTTTGAAACCCCTGTCGCCCGGAGAATGCCGGCATCAGGGCGAAGCGCTGATGCCGGACAAGGTCGGCCATTGGATTCAAGGGACCGGTTACAGTTTGCGGAACCTGGAGCCCGTAAAAGACACACGCTCCAGGCAACCTCAACCCGAGGGCCTTATGCGGCGGCCTTAGACTTTCCGCGGGAAACGCCTAGCAGACCGAGCAGACCGCTACCGAACATCCAGACGGCGGCAGGTACCGGCACGGCGGCCGGTGTCAAGCTCAAATGCCCGACCACGAGATTTTGATTGGCAATCTGAACGCCCAGGAATGAACTCCAGGTCAAACCGAAAATGCTGCTGGCCGTAGTCGGACTCATGCCGCCGCCGAAGATCAAATCGCCGGATAGGCTTAACTGGCCGCTGCCATCGACGGATTCAACGGCATTGGCAAGTTGCAGGAAGGTTGTGTTCTGAAAGGATGTGTCAAAGGTAACCAGATTCCAGACTCCGCCGAACTTTGCCAGCTTAAAATCGTATGGAAACAAATCGCCCAGTGCACCCGTCATGGTCAAGGCGCCGCTCAAGCCGATTTGTCCAACGGCGGTATTGCCGCTGTCCATGGTTGTAGCCTGTAACGTACGGTTGCCCGGGTAACTGACGGTGGCGACATTGGTATTGACCGGAAACAGCATGTTTGTAGTGGAACTGCTACCGCCGGCCAAACTTCCCGTGATGGCGGTCGTGTTAAAGCTGGCATCAAAAAAATTGTCGACGGTCCAACCGCCAGTTGCGGTGCTGAAGGCGGTATTATCGATGCTAATGGTGGCGTTGCCGGTCACCAGGGCGGCACTGGCGGTTGCGGGCGCCAGCAAACCGGTGAAAGCGGTGAAGGCCAGGACGCCGGCGGCGGCTAATTTAAAGCTATTGGTGTTCATAATGGTCATTTATCCTTAATTGATTACAGTAAAAGTTAATCTCCAAGTTTCGGCCCTGAAACCGTCAAAAGAGGCAAAAACGGTTTCAGGTACGCTCTTGAAGGTAACCCGGCTGTCTCGTCTTCCAAGACCCGTGGCTTTCCGGCTCCGCCTCGCGGCGGATGTGGCGATGAAGAGCGCGCGCGGTTGCCTGGTGAAGCATGACCGTTTGCTGGAATCATTGCTCTTCTACTACTAAGCCGTTCGACCGTAAAAATCGACTACAAAAAATATGAAAAAAATTTTCAATAAAGCCGTCTAATTGGAGATAAATTCTCCAAGCATATGAAATTAAACGAAAATAAATTTATTGATTTTGCCAGTTAGCGTTTTAATTGCTCGTGGGTAACGTACAGCGGTTTCGAGAGCGAAGCCGCGGAGCTTTGGCGGGATGTAACGCAACCTGTAAAAAGCGGGTGCTGGGCCGGCGGATGTGTCGGGAAGGCGGTTTGAGCCTGTTAAAATTTCACCATGGTCGTAACAAACACCGATACGCCGCCGGCGGGCGCGACGCGGCCGGCGAAATAACCGTAGGGTTGAAAGTAGTCTTCATCGGTGAAGTTTTTAACCGTGGCCGCCAGCTTGAATCGTTGGCTTTCATAGGCGATGGCGGTATCGAAGCTGTGGTAACCGCCGGTTTTGAATATATTATTATTGGACAAATAGGCGCCCGAACGCAGGTAAACCCCAACGCCCATGCTCCAACCCTTGAGCTCGGGCTGCTGGAAACGGTAATTGACCCATAACCTGCCCGAGTCTTCAGGCACCATGGCCAGGCGGTTGCCGGCCGCCACGCCGGCCAGATCGTCGGTAAATTCAGCCCAGGTGTGAGCATAATTGGCCAATACGCCGATTTTTTCGTTGGGTTGCCAGATCAAATCCGTTTCAAAGCCGTGGGAACGCTGCTGTCCCGCGGCGATCGAGCGCAAGCCGGGATCCCGGGCATCCGTGACGGCTACGTTACTGCGCTCGATTCGGTACACCGCCATCTGTCCGCTGAGTCGGCCGGAGAAATCGAATTTAAGGCCGGCTTCAATCTGCCGGGATAGTTCCGGCCGCGGCGCTCCGGAAAAATTCACGAACGGCTGGCCGCGCATGCCTTCGCTGTAGCCGGCAAATAAGGACACTTGGTCCGTCACATCGAATACGCCACCGATACGCGGCAACGGCTTTAAGGTCTGGGTTTTGGCTTCAGCGCCGCTGGTTTTATCCTGGAAATCGATTTCCAGGCCGCCCAACCTGAGACTGCACAATTGATGAAAACGTTTGTAAAAAGAGCTTTGCAATTGCGCGTAGCCGCCGTAGGTGGTGTTTCTGACCGACGGACTGTTGATTGAGGCATCCGGATTACCGTAGGCAACCGAAAATTCCGGCGCCATCAAATCAACCGCCCCCACACCTAGCCCGTATGGGCCAAGATCGGCATTGATAAAGCCCTCATCGTTCAGTTGGCTGTAATCGGCGCCGAACAGCAGGGTGTTTTCGCTGGGGCCGATTTCGAATTTCGCCAGCGCATTACCCAGCACGCTATATTCTTCCTGGCGTTGAAACAATTCGGCATTGGTTAGCGCCCAACCGGAAGGCGGCATTAACGGTAAATCAGCTACAAAACCGTCACTACCGAACAGGCTTTGCACTTTCTGGTCGAATTCGGAATATGCGTAACGGGCTTTTAAATTCAAAGACCAGACGGCATTGATTGTGTGATCCAGCGATCCCCAAACGCTATCGGCATTTGAACGGCTCTCGGAGATGTCGGCAGGGCCAATGAAGGTTTCCGGACGAACGCGGAAATCGCCCGCAATGGCGCCGGTTGCCGGCAAGCCTTGGTAATCGGGTTGCTCCCAGCGCGATATTTTGCTTTGCAGGGTGAGCGTGGTGGTATCGTGATTGGTGAAAACCAACGTCGGATTGATATTGAAGCGTTGCGTTGCTACGTTGTCGACATGGCTGCCGGAAGCGGTATATTCTCCAGTGACGCGGAACAGTACATTGTCGTGTAGCGGCCGATTCCAGTCGAAATAGGGCTGATGGAATGCGTGGCTGCCCATCCTGTAGCCGGCTTCGGCAAAAGCCTCCGCTTTGGGAAGCTTGGAGATCAGGTTTACCACGCCGCCGACGGGAGAACCCGAGCCTCCGCCGTACAACACGGCGTTCGAGCCTTTCAGCACTTCGATGCGCTCCAGATTGACCATGCTCTCGCGATCGCCCGGATTGTAGTATTGGGTAAAGCCGTCCAACAGTTGCTCCGCCCGAAACCCGCGAATCAAGGTGCCTTCGACAACCGGCGTGTACAGCACGTGGCGCGGCACCACGGCGCTGACATTTTGCAGGGCTTCGCTGACGGTAATGTTTTGCTGGTCGTCGATCAGCGAACGTTTAAGGGTTTGTATCGATTGCGGAATTTGTTTCACCGGCGTAGCGGTTCGGGTCGCGGTAACGGCATGGACGGCCCGGTAACTTTGCGGTTCTTCGGCAGGCAGTGCGCGGCCCGTATCCGCACCGTCGCCGCCCGCCCTTTGCCCTAGCACCGTTACCGGAGCCAGGGTTGCCGGATCCGGCGGCGTTGCCGTTGATTCGGCCTCAACCCGCCGAATCAATGTCACGGTATCGCCATCCAGAAACCGGTAATCGAGGCCGGTATCCTTGAGCAGGGCCGCCAAGGCCTGCTCGGCAGGCATGCTCCCCTCCAAGCCGCCGACCCGAATGCCTCGGACCATGTCCGCCGAGAAAACCAACTCAAGTTTCGAGTCGGCGGCAAATTTAATCAATGCATTGTTCAGGCTTTGCGCCGGAATAGCGTAGGCCGTCCGCGCGCCATCCGCCGCGCCAGCCTGCGCGCACCAGAGGATAGCGGACCATATGGCAGGCCAAAGAGGCCACTCCCGCCGGGCGTTTTTCATCCCAACGGCCCCGGCGCCAAAACGATGCGCTTTACACGGCCCCATGCGGCCAAGCCGGACCTAACCCCGGTTTGCCTCGCCGGCCCGTGCGCATGGCGTTGCCAACAAACGCGTTGAACGCCCTTACAGGCCTGCCTGCCAAAATATGCTTTCAAAACCATCCCTATGACTGTGCGATCCTAAACAATACATCTTAATAAGCCGTTTCGGAAACAGCATTAACCAGCGCACAATGCGTTTCGATAGCGATTCCGCAACCGCCGGGCACAAACCATGCATGCCGTTTTTACCAAGCAGTTCGCCCCCACCTTGCGGGCATTATTCATGAGCCTGAGCGCGATGCGGACTGAATGAGCGTCGGAAGGGAATAAGCCGTTTGCGGCCGGATGCCGCGGTTCAACGATGCAACAAAATCCACCATCCGGCTAATCTGGTTTGTTTCAGCCCCAGTACATCGGATACGGAATCGACGATCTGGTCAGGATGATCGAGCGAGAACACTCCCGTTACCCGTAGCCTGCTCAATTCAGGATCGGCCAGGAATACGCGTCCGACACGGTAGCGGTTGAGTTCGGCCACCAACTCGCTCAACGGCCGGTCGTTAATGGACAAGCGATGCTGCTGCCAGGCACCGGCCTGATCGAGTTCAACCGGCTCCAGTTGCGGCAAAGCGCCATCCAGCCGATAACGCAGCTTCTGGCCGGCCTGTACGGTCAATGCGGCTGCGGGCGTTTTTTGCTGCAGCCCATTGATATCGACCCTGACCGCGTGTTGCTGAACCGTCACGCTCACCTCATCGGCGTCCGAGCGATAAACCTCAAAAACGGTTCCCAAGGCCCGTGCCCGTAAATCGCCCGCTTTCACCTCGAACGGCCTATGAAGATCCTTGGCTACCGTAAAGCGGGCTTGACCATGATGCAAGGTGACGACCCGTTTCGACTCGCCGTAATCGACGGAAACCGCGCTATTGGTATTTAGCAGCACTTCGCTGCCGTCAGCCAATTGAATATTGCGGAATTCGCCGGTTTCCGTATGGACATCACTTAACAACCTATCCAGGGGATGCGAATTGTCGGGCATTACCAGTATCACGGCAAACAGCCAGACCGCCGCCAGACTCAGTAAAACCGGAAGCAGGCGCCGGTAACGAACGGGGGCTTGATTGGCTTGGCGGTTTTTGCGCATCCCTGCCGCCGAAGTCATCCGTGCGATGTTACCGGCATCCGCTTCCGGTTGGGAACCGGGCATTACCGCAAGCACCATATCGTCGAACAAGTCTTCGGCATAACCAAATGCCTCCGCATGGCGGTAATCTCGGGCCAGCCAATCGGCAAATGCGCCCATTTCCGCTTCGGTCATATCATCCGCCCGCAGACGGACGAGCCACTCGATGGCCTGCTGCTTGAGCTCGGGTATCTTAGCGTCGTCTAAGCTATCGGGCATCGGTGCCATTCCAAATTCGATTCGTTACCGGTTAAAACGTATGCGGCCTTGAATCGGCTCAAATCCGGCCATAAAAGCCGCGCAATCGGCGAAGTCATTCGTTAATTCTCTGAGCGCAATGCGCCATCGCCCTGGCTAAATGCCGGCCGACCATGGATACCGAAATACCTAATCTTGCCGCGATTTCAGAGTATTTCAGGCCTTCGATTCCATGCAATAAAAAAACGGTACGGCAATCCGGGGGCAATTCATCCAAGGTGCTTTTCAATTTATCCAAGCGTTGCCGGGCAATTAAGCTTTGCTCGGGGCCGATTGCGGTAGCTTCGGTTAGGGTCTCGGTTTCCCCGTCCACCATATACCGGCTCCTGACCGCGGCTTTGCGCTGATAGTCGACCGCCAGATTCATGGCAATATGAAATGCCAATGCGCGGGCGTTATCAATGGGCAGATTGCTATTGTCCCGTTGCTGCAGGCGTATATAGGTTTCTTGAGTTAAATCGGCCGCGGCTTCCGCGCATTTCACTCGCCTGGTCAAAAACCGCCGCAACTCGTCCGCCAGCGTGTCATTCCATGCCAAATCCGCAGCTAACGCATTAGTTGTACTTACCATAAATTACGAACAAGTTTTCCTTAAAGTTGACACGGCCGCTCCGCAGCCAGAAACCATTCCTTTTCTTCCGTGGCGGCAAGACATCCGATCGGTGAAGATTTTAAAAATCCGGCAGATGAGCCCGCGCGCAAGATGATATGCCAAGGTCCGAAATCGGCGGCACTCCGTCGGCAAAGCGCCCAGGTCATCAAAATTACTACCGACTTGGTCATCATATAGCAGAATCGTGCTAAGATGGCGGTTTTTAATTCATAGGTACCGTTATGGCAAAAGAAGACCAAATTGAAATGGATGGCAAGGTTATCGACACCCTGCCTAACACCATGTTTCGTGTCGAACTGGAAAACGGGCATATCGTAACCGCTCACATCTCCGGCAAAATGCGTAAACATTACATCCGCATCCTGACCGGCGACAAAGTCCGGGTAGAAATGACGCCCTACGACCTGACCAAGGGCCGCATTACATTCCGCAATCGCTAATCCCGCTTTACACGGGATTGCGACTGCTCTACCCGTTTAAACCATCTGATTCATTTCCGAAACCATGAGTTGCTTGCCTTCGACACCGAACGCCAGCTGATCGTTTTCGACAAAAATCCGCACATGCCCACCGTTTACCAAACGGCCGAACAATAGATCCTCGGCTAATGGCTTTTTGACCTTTTCCTGAATCAAGCGCGCCATCGGCCTTGCACCCATTTTTTCGTCGTAACCTCGTTCGGCCAGCCAAATCCGGGCATCGGTTTCCAGCGTCAAGGTGACGTTTTTATCGGCCAGAACCGCCTCAAGTTCGAAAATAAACTTATCGACCACGCTGCCGACCACGCTGATATCCAGCGGTTTAAACTGCACAATGGCGTCCAGCCGGTTTCTAAATTCCGGCGAAAAACCGCGTTCGATCACTTTCATGCTGTCGGTGGAGTGGTTTTGCTCGGTAAAACCTATCGAAGCCCGGCTGCCTTCCTCGGCCCCGGCGTTGGTGGTCATAATCAGAATCACGTTACGAAAATCGGCTTTACGGCCGTTGTTGTCCGTTAATGTGCCGTGATCCATGACTTGCAACAGCAGGTTGAACACATCAGGATGGGCTTTTTCCAACTCGTCGAGCAACAATACCGCATGCGGGTGTTTGGTTACCGCCTCGGTCAGTAATCCGCCCTGATCGAAACCCACATAACCCGGCGGTGCGCCGATCAAGCGCGACACGGTATGCCGCTCCATGTATTCGGACATATCGAAGCGGATCAGCTCTATACCCAACACCTTGGCCAATTGCCGGGTCACTTCGGTTTTACCCACCCCGGTAGGTCCCGCAAACAGGAACGAACCGATGGTTTTAGTGGTGTCGCGCAGGCCGGCCCGCGATAGCTTGATGGCGGAGGCCAGCTCCGAAATCGCTTCGTCCTGTCCAAACACCAACATTTTCAAATTTTTCTCCAGACTGGCCAATTTGTCCTTGTCGCTGGAAGAAACCGACTGCGCCGGTACCCGGGCGATTTTAGCGATGATCTCTTCAATATCGGGCGCATCAATGGTGGCTTTACGCTCGCTTTCCACGAACAAGCGCTGTCTCGCGCCCGCCTCGTCGATAACGTCAATGGCTTTATCCGGTAAATGTCTGTCGGTGATATACCTGACCGACAATTCCACGGCGGCCCGCAGGGCTTCCTGCGTATATTTAAGGCCGTGATGCTCTTCAAAACGGGTTTTAAGTCCTTTCAAAATCTGTACCGCATCCTCAACAGTAGGCTCGACGACATCGATTTTTTGGAAGCGTCTGGCCAAGGCATGGTCTTTCTCGAAAATGCCGCGATATTCCTGATAGGTGGTAGAGCCGATGCAACGCAGTTGCCCCGACGCCAACACCGGCTTGATCAGATTGGAAGCATCCATCACCCCGCCGGACGCCGAACCGGCGCCGATAATGGTATGAATTTCGTCGATGAATAAAATCGAATTAGGTTCTTTTTTAAGCTGCGCCACCAAAGACTTCAGGCGTTTTTCGAAATCGCCGCGGTATTTGGTACCGGCCACCAAGGCCCCCATATCCAGCGAATAAATCACATTGTTCAGCAAAATTTCCGGTACTTGCTCTTCGACGATACGCTTGGCCAAGCCTTCCGCAATAGCGGTTTTGCCGACGCCCGCTTCGCCGACCAGCAACGGGTTGTTTTTTCGCCGGCGGCATAAAACCTGTATGGTTCTTTCCACTTCCGAATCGCGCCCGATCAGCGGATCGATATTGCCCTTGATCGCTTCTTCATTCAGGTTGGTGGCGTACTTTTCCAGCGGGCTGGCCGTGGCGTCGCCGATACCGCGCTCGGTCTCGGTCTCTTCGCTAGGGCTTTGTTTTTGCTGTTGTTCGATTTTCGAGACGCCGTGCGCCAGATAATTAACCACATCCAGGCGGGTAATATCTTGCCGGTTCAGCAGGTAAACGGCATGCGAGTCTTGTTCGCTAAACAAGGCCACAAACAGATTGGCGCCGGTGACTTCTTTTTTGTCGGACGCCTGCACATGAAACACCGCCCGCTGCAGAACCCTTTGAAAACCTAGCGTAGGCTGGGTCTCTCGCTGTATACCTTCCGGAATCAGGGAAATGGTTTCATCGATGAAACGGGTCAACTCGGCCCGAAGCGCATTCACATTGCAACCGCAGGCAATTAATATTGGAATGGTGGTGACGTTATCCAGTAACGATAATAATAAATGCTCGACCGTTATAAATTCGTGCCGTTTGGCATGAGCACTTGTGAACGCCGCATTCAATGTCACTTCAAGTTCTTTACTTAGCATGGCTACCTCTCACGCTTCTTCCATCGTGCACATCAACGGGTGATGATGCTCCCTGGAATAATCATTAACAATATGTACCTTGGTTTCGGCCACATCTTTGGTGTAGGTGCCGCACACCCCCACTCCTTGCGTATGCACTTGCAGCATCACTTGAGTGGCTCTTTCCTGACTCATATTAAAAAAACCGGTGAGAATTTCGACCACAAAATCCATGGGCGTAAAGTCGTCGTTTAACAGCAATACCTTAAATAACGGCGGCCGTTTCAGCCGCGGTTTGGCGTGCTGTACGACAATATCGCCGTCATTATCTCTCATGGGATCGAAATCAGTCATTTTCCTGGTTTGCCTGTGTAATTCTGGGTTTTAACATAGCGCCTAAACAGGCAAATTTCAATCTTTACCCACATAAAAAACATTTCGCGTAAAATGCGCGTCCTTTAAGACTTTGCCAACACTCATGGTTTGGAAACCTCATGTTACTGTCGCCGCCGTCATCGAAAAAGACCAGCGTTTTTTACTGGTCGAAGAGACAACGGACAATGGCATTGCGTTCAATCAACCCGCGGGCCATCTTGAGCCCGGCGAAGATTTGATCGGCGCCGTCAAACGCGAAGTCCTGGAAGAAACCGCCTGGCAGTTTGAACCGGAAGCTTTGGTGGCCGTGCAGCTCTGGCGTAAAACCCCGGACTTTCCAAGCTTCGTGCGTTTTTGTTTTAGCGGCAGCGTACATAGCCATAACCCCGACCAAGCCTTGGATGCCGGCATTCTTGCCGCCCACTGGCTAAGCCGTGAGGAAATTTTGGCAAAACAGGCCCAATTACGCAGCCCACTGGTGTTAATTAGCGTGGATGAATATTTAAAGGGCCGGCACCATCCGCTCTCCCTACTGCACACATTTTTAGATTTAGCATGAGCAAACACATCATCGTCGGCATGTCCGGCGGCGTCGATTCTTCCGTCACAGCATTAACACTGCAAGAACAAGGCCATAAAGTCACCGGCTTGTTCATGAAAAACTGGGAAGAGGACGACGGTACCGAATATTGCACCGCGATGCAGGATCTGGCCGATGCACGGCAGGTTTGTGACACCCTCGGCATAGAATTAAAGACCGTCAATTTCGCCGCCGAATACTGGGATGAGGTATTTGAAGTATTTTTGTCGGAATTTAAAGCCGGCCGCACCCCCAATCCTGACATTCTTTGTAACAAACATGTCAAATTTAGGGCATTTTTAAACTATGCCATCGAAGACCTTGGCGCCGAATACATCGCCACCGGCCATTACGCCCGCGTCCGCGAACAGGACGGCGAGTTTCAATTATTGAAAGGCCTGGATCCCAACAAGGAACAAAGCTACTTTTTGTATGCCATGGGACAAAAAGCCCTGTCGAAAACCCTGTTTCCGATCGGCCACCTGCACAAACCGGAAATCCGCGCCATGGCTGACAGGGCCGGCTTCGCCAACAGCCGCAAAAAAGACAGCACCGGTATCTGCTTTATCGGCGAACGCAAATTCAAGGAATTCCTGCAGCGCTACCTACCTCATCAGCCCGGCGAAATGCGCACCCCAGAAGGCCAATATATCGGTCAACACCACGGCTTGATGTACTATACGCTGGGCCAACGCCAAGGCCTGGGCATAGGCGGCGTCAAGGATGCACCGGACGAACCCTGGTTCGTGCTGGAAAAAGACCTGGATAATAATGTACTGATCGTCGGCCAGGGCCACGATCACCCGCTGATGCTGCACAATACACTGGAAGCCGGGCAACTGGACTGGTGCGGCAACCAGCCGTTAACCGAAACCCTGCGCTGCGCCGCCAAGACCCGCTATCGCCAGCCGGATCAGGATTGTATCGTCGAACCGCTAGATGGCGGCACGCGCGTCAAAGTCCGTTTCGATGAGCCGCAACGCGCCATCACGCCGGGGCAATCGGTGGTGTTTTATTTGGGCGAGGTTTGTTTGGGCGGGGGGATAATTGAGTTCAAGGCAAACGAGAGCTAATGAAAGTCGATTTCAACAATGCCGCTCAACGCCATTATTTCGATGCCGAGTTGCTCTACGACAACTCGCGATGGGCTAATGCAGATCAACTTTATGGTTTGTCGTCTGAGTGTGTTTTAAAGCGAATCATTTCCGGCCTTGATCCAGCCAGCGTCGAGTCATCAACTGGCGACTTTAAAACAAAGAGTCATCGAAAACATTTCGACCAAGACGTTACCAAAGATTTATGGAATTATTTTTCCATAAACTTTGCCGGACGATTAGCGGCGAATCACCCATTACCGAATAACAATGAATTTAGTGATTGGGACATTTTTCAACGCTATGTTCATGATAATTGCATTGATCAACAACGGACTGCAGTGCATCGTTCGATAACCATAAGCCTACAGAACTTATTGCAACAATTATTTACTGACGGAGTTATTCAATGAACAATACTGTCAGATTTCAGGATGCCTTAACTAAAGCTATCGCTTTTACTGAAGAACACTATAATGCTTTAGGTTACGACCCGATATTGATTCGCGATTTGTTCGGCAAAGTCCGGTTATTTTTGCAATCAAATCAAACCGACCAACATAAAATATTGGCAAAAGAGCTCAGTACATTATTGGGCAATTTTTCTTATACTCCAGACGTCATTTTTTTATATCAACAAGACATTTTCAATAGTCGAAGTATTATCGAGTCACCGGATAAGATACTCATTCACGGCACGGATCGGCCTATCTACTTACTGGATAGACAAATCACCGGCCAAGACTGGCTGCGCCAACCTATTGAAGAAGCACCCCATCCGCCCAGGGTTACCTTATTCGGCATCAAAGGCGGCGTCGGCCGCTCGACTGCGCTCGCGATTTGGTCATGGTATTTGGCGAAACAAGGCAAAAAGGTATTAGTTATCGATCTGGACTTGGAATCGCCGGGCATAGGTCAAATTCTGTTGCCGCAAGAAAACACCGCAGACTTCGGCGTGGTCGATTGGTTAGTGGAAGAAGCGGTCGGCCAAACCGACGAATGGTTGTTGCGCGACATGGTCGCCACCAGTCCGTTAGCGGAAACAACTGAAGGTACTATACGGGTAGTATCTGCCGCTGGAAGCAAAGAACAGGATTATATTGCCAAACTATCCAGAGTTTATATGGACATCAATCAGGATGGCAAAATATTGGACTTCGCTCACCGAATTTCTAATTTATTACAGCAACTCGAAGTCCAAGAAAAACCCGATATTGTTCTATTGGATAGCCGTGCCGGTATTCACGACATTGCCGCCATTGCCATTACCCGCTTGACGGACATGGCTTTTTTATTTGCAGTCAATACGCCGCAAACTTGGCTGGCTTATCGGCATTTATTTACGCACTGGCAGAAATGGAATGTTAACCTAACAAAATTTCGGGAAAACTTAAAAATTGTCGCTGGAATCATCCCCGAGCTAGGCCGTGAAGATTATCTCTCTCGTTGCAAAGAATCCGCTTACGATCTATTTTCAGAAACCATTTATGAAACATCGGATGCAGAAGATATTGATAATTTTAATTTTCAACCCAGCGACGATACAGCCCCTCATTACCCGATAGAAATTTTGTGGAACATAGTGTTTCAAGAATTTAACCCTCAAGTCGAAGATTATTTCAAAATCAATGGCAATCAGATAAGCGCGTGTTACGGTAATTTTTTACAATCCGCGACTCTACTTGTTTTAGGAGAGTACATTTAAATGAAAAGTTTTTCCATTGATCCTCTTCGCCAAGCATTTTCGGTATTGCCAGAACAAGCCCATAATTCTGGCAATGAAGCAATCGACATGCGTTATTTTTACGTTCCATCTAATCATGCAAAAGCCTTACACCCCGATAATGTCTTAGTGGTCGGCATTAGAGGCTCGGGAAAAAGTGAATGGTGGAAAGAGTTGCAAAATCCCGATCTTCGTGAATTGGTTTCAGAACTTTCGCCTAGGGCTGAGTTGGGCAAAATTGATTGCTATGTAGGCTTTGGCGCCCCCAACGATAAGCGCTATCCAACTAAACGGGTATTTGAAGACCTTCTAGGCAAAAACATTTCAGCACAAATAATATGGCGAACGGTAATTGCCTGGTCATTACTTGATACGAAATATTTCCCGCCGAAACTCAGTTCATGGCAAGATCGGATAACTTATTACCAAACCCATTTCGAAGCCATTGACAACCAATTACTTGATCTTGATAACGAGCTTGTTACCAAAAACAGAAAGGCAGTTATTTTATTTGATGCTTTAGAACGCACCTCTGACTCTTGGAATTATTTGAGACAAATATTAAAAGGCTTGCTTCAGGTTGGCCTGGATTTTCGATCTTATCGAGCCATTCGATTAAAGATATTTGTAAGACCGGACATGCTGGAAGACCCTTATGTCACCAACTTCCCAGACAGCTCGAAATTAACCAATAATTCCGCTAAGTTAGACTGGACTAAGATAGAACTTTTTAATCTTTTATGGCAATACTTGGGTAATGCATCAACAGGCGGCCAAGAATTTAGAGATGAGTGTGCACGCTTTTTCAACCAGCATTGGAAACAATATCAGAAATTTAATATTTGGATTATTCCGGAAGAAATGCAAAAGGATGAAAAACTACAGCGAAACATATTCCATGCACTAGCTGGAGAATGGATGGGGCCAAATGCAAAACGGGGTTTTCCATATATTTGGTTACCTAATCACCTTGGCGACGCTCACGGCAAAGTTAGCCCCAGAAGCTTTCTTACTGCCCTGAGCGAGGCCGCTACGGCCAACTTAATTAAGGACCAGAAACACCCTTTGCAATATCAGGCTATCAAAAAAGGTGTGCAAGAAGCCTCAAAAATCCGTGTTGAAGAATTCAAAGAAGACTATCCGTGGGTTCATTTGCTAATAGGTCCATTAAAGGGATTAAGCGTACCTTGTCCATTTGAATCGATAGCAGAAAAATGGGAAGAACAAAATACCCTAATTACTTTAACTGATCGCTTACGTAATACAGACGAAAACACGGTAAAACTTCCTCCAAGTCGCCTCGATCAAGGCCCATCGGGCGTCAAGCAAGATTTAGTTGACTTAGGCATCTTCGAAATAAAACGCGATGGCAGAATCAATCTTCCCGATGTTTATAGAGTTGGTTATGGCTTAGGTAGAAGGGGCGGAGTACCTCCCGTGAAATAATTACTCCAAAAAGTTATTACCCATTCAAAATTTCTATTCATTCAACCATTTTGAACCCATGACTCACACATCACTCACCGCCATCTCCCCCATCGACGGCCGCTACGCCAACAAAGTTGACGCCCTCCGCCCCATCTTCAGCGAATACGGTCTGATCCGTTACCGGGTCGAAGTGGAAGTGCGCTGGCTGCAAGCCTTGGCCGCCGAAGCCAAGATTGTCGAAGTACCCGCCTTGTCGGCCGATGCGATTGCTGTATTGAACGGCATCGTCAGTAATTTTTCCGAAACCGACGCCCAAGCAGTCAAGGACATCGAGAAAACCACCAACCACGACGTCAAGGCAGTCGAGTATTTCCTGAAGGAAAAAATCAAAGGCAACGCCGAGTTGCATGCCGTCAACGAATTCATCCACTTCGCCTGCACCTCGGAAGACATCAACAACCTGTCTTATGCCTTGATGCTGAAGGAAGGCCGCGGCCTAGTGCTGGGCGAGATCGACGCCACGATAGGCGCAATCAAACAATTGGCTTTGGACAGTGCCGAGCAACCGATGCTATCGCGCACTCACGGCCAATCGGCGACGCCAACCACCGTCGGCAAGGAATTCGCCAACGTCGCGGCCCGCATGCAACGGCAGCGCGATCAATTGGCCAAGGTCGAACTGCTGGGCAAAATCAACGGCGCGGTCGGCAATTACAACGCGCATAGCGTAGCCTACCCCGACGTGGACTGGCCGCAATTCGCGCAAAATTTTGTCCAGTCACTGGGTCTGACTTTCAACCCTTATACGATCCAAATCGAACCGCACGATTACCTGGCCGAATTTTTCCATGCCTTGTCGCGCTTCAATACTATTTTGCTGGATTTCGACCGCGACGTTTGGGGTTACATTTCGCTGGGTTACTTCAAGCAAAGAACCATTGCCGGCGAAGTGGGTTCATCGACCATGCCGCATAAGGTCAACCCGATTGACTTCGAAAATTCGGAAGGCAACCTGGGGCTGGCAAATGCCATATTCGGTTTTCTGGCCGACAAACTGCCGGTCTCGCGTTGGCAACGGGATTTGACCGACTCCACCGTGTTGCGCAACATCGGCGTCGGCATCGCTCACACCAGCATCGCCATTCAATCGACCTTGAAAGGCATCTCCAAACTGGAAATCAACCCGGCGTTGATCGACCAGGATCTGGATCAAAACTGGGAAGTGCTGGCGGAGCCGATCCAAACCGTGATGCGCCGTTACGGCATCGAAAAGCCTTACGAAAAACTGAAGGAATTGACCCGAGGCCAGCGCGTCACCGGCGAAGGCATGCGGGCTTTCGTGGAAAAACTGGAGATACCGGCGGCAGCCAAAGCCGAATTGATGGCGCTGACACCGCATAGCTACACCGGCTACGCTGCACAACTCGCCAAGAAAATCGGCTAACGCTTAGGATAGCTTGTTGCTGAACTTCATCTGGATATTTTTTTTCCTGAGCGCCTTCGCCACCGCCGCCTTTAAACTATTGGCATGGGGCGACACGCGGGTGTTTTCCGAATTAATGCAGGCGATGTTCAGCCTGTCCAAAACGGCGTTTGAAATTTCGCTGGGTCTCAGCGGCGTGCTGGCCCTGTGGATGGGGATCATGAAAATCGGCGAACGCAGTGGTTTTATCGAGCTATTGACCCGCGCGCTCAACCCTCTGTTCCAACGGCTGATGCCGGAAATTCCCGCGCATCACCCGGCATTGGGCGCGATAACCCTGAATATCGCCGCCAATATGCTGGGTCTGGATAACGCGGCCACGCCGATGGGCATCAAGGCCATGCAGGAAATGCAGACCCTGAATCCGCATCCCAAGCGAGCCAGCGACGCGCAAATTCTGTTCCTGGTTTTGAACACCTCGTCGGTGACACTGTTTCCGGTTACCATCTTCGCCTACCGCGCCCAACTGGGGGCCGCCAACCCTACCGATGTGTTTATCCCGATACTGATTGCCACCTATGTGTCGACCCTGTGCGGCCTGCTGGTGGTGGCATACGTGCAAAAAATCAATTTGCTGGACAAAGTCGTTCTGGCTTATCTGGGCGGTATCAGCGCTTTGATATTAGGGCTTTTGAGCTACTTTTCCGGACTGGACCAATCAACCATGCTGGAACAATCCGCGTTTGCCAGTAACGCTATTTTGTTTAGCTTGGTTACTGCGTTTATCGCGGCGGCAGCCTATCAAAAAATTAACGCTTACGATTTATTTATCGAAGGCGCCAAGCAGGGCTTTCATACCGCAGTCGGCATCATTCCGTATCTGGTGGCGATGCTGGTGGCCTTCGGGGTGTTTCGGGCCAGCGGCGCGCTGGAGTTATTGACCGGCGGCATCCGTTTGATCGTGGACTTTTTGCAACTCGATAACCGTTTCATCGACGGCCTGCCGACCGCGTTGATGAAGCCGTTCAGCGGCAGCGGCGCACGGGCGATGATGATAGACGCCATGCAAAGCCACGGCGCCGATTCGTTCGCCGGACGGCTGGCCTCGGTAGTACAAGGCAGCACGGAAACGACTTTTTATGTGCTGGCCGTCTATTTCGGCGCGGTTAATATTACTCATATCCGCCATGCCGCCGCCTGTGGCATCATCGCCGATTTGGGCGGAATTCTTGCCGCTATTTCGGTGACTTATTGGTTTTTTGGTTAAACCATATTGATGACAAATTATTTGATCATGTCGGGCTACGCTACGCTTTTATGCCCTTTAGGGCAAACCCAACCTACATTGTTTTATATTTCATGCAGATACATTTAAAAACCCTGGGCTGCCGCCTGAACGAAGCCGAACTGGAAACCTGGGCGCAAGCTTTTCAAGCCAAAGGTCACTCTGTCACCCGCAACCTGAGCGACGCGCAACTGGTAGTGATCAACTCCTGCGCGGTCACCCAGGATGCCGTGAAAAAATCCAAGCAATTGATCCGCCGCATTCATCGCGACAACCCGCAAGCCAAACTGGTGGTCAGCGGCTGTTACGCGACGCTGAATGAAACCGAAGCCGCGCAATTGATGGGGGTGGATTTGATCGTCGGCAACCGGGACAAAAACCGGCTGGTGGAAAAAGCCTTGACAGAACTCAACCTGGACAGCATGCCGGCGATGTCGACCGAACCCGGCGAAGTTTCGCTATTCAGCCGCGGCCGCCAGCGCGCCTTCGTCAAGGTGCAAGACGGCTGCCGCTACCGCTGCACCTTCTGCATAGTCACCGTCGCCCGAGGCGAGGAACATAGTAGACCCATTCAAGCTGTCATAGACGAAATCAACGCATTACAAAACCAGGGCATCAACGAGGCCATCATCACCGGCGTGCATCTAGGCGGTTACGGCAACGACATAGACAGCAATCTGGTTGAACTGATCAGCGAAATTCTGGCTAAAACCGAGATTCCGCGTCTGCGGTTGGGCTCCTTGGAACCCTGGGAGTTACCGGACGGTTTTTTCGAATTATTCAAGAATCCGCGCCTGATGCCACACCTGCATTTGCCTCTGCAAAGCGGCAGCGACAGCGTGTTAAGGCGCATGGCGCGGCGCTGCAAAACCGCGGAATTCGCCGAAATCGTCCAGCTGGCGAGAGCGGCGATCCCGCATTTCAACATCACCACCGACATCATCGTCGGTTTTCCCGGCGAAACCGAACAGGAATGGCGGGAAAGCTACGACTACATCCAAAACCTGGGGTTTGGGCATATCCATATCTTCAGCTATTCGCCGCGCGAAGGCACCAAGGCGGCGGGGTTGCCGGACCAAATCGGCCAGGAGATCAAGAAACAGCGCAGCAAACAGTTGCACGCATTGGCCGAGAGCATGAAGCAAGACTTCGTCTCCGCCAATTTAGGCTGTTTAGCCGACGTACTCTGGGAAGGCCACACCGAAAGCCTGGATAACGGCATGACCCGCTATTTCGGCTATACGCCGAATTATCTGCGGGTGGCCTGCGATGTGTCCGATGGGGCGAGCCTGGAAAACCGAATCCGCCCGGCCAAACTGCAAGCGGCTCGCAGTCAGTTTATCGAGACGGTATTGATTTAAAAGGCGCGTTGGGCCGAAAAACGTTCAATAAGGTTGCACCGGCGACAAACCTTCCTGTTCGTCGAGATTTAATACGTCATCCGCGGGTACATTGCCGTCGTTGACCAGATAATTGCGTTGCGAGAAATAGGCGCCGCGGAAAAAGGCATAACGGTCCAACGCCGCTTCGCTGGCAATGCGTTCGGTTTCCAGGTTGTCCGCCCGCAAATCCGCCGCGTTCAGCGCGCCCAAACCGCCCGATACGGCAGTGGACACCGTCGAAGAAGCGAAATAAATACCGGTATAACTGATGGGATTCATCGCCACATCGCCCGCCACCCCCAATACGCCGCGCGGCGAACTCGGCCCCAGCAAGGGCAACACCAAATACGGTCCGGTCGGCACGCCCCAATACCCCAAGGTTTGGTCGAAATCTTCATGGTGCTTGGGCAAGTCGACATTGCTAGCCAAATCGACAAAGCCGGCCAAACCCAAGGTGCTGTTTAACAGAAAACGGGTACCGTCGAATGCGCTTTGGGCGAATTTGCCTTGCAAGGCATCATTAATGGTGACGCGAATATCGCCGATATTGCTAAAAAAATTGGAAATGCCTTGATCGACAAAATCGGGGGTTATCCAACGGTATCCCTCCGCCACCGGCTTCATCACGTAATCGTCCACGCCGTCGTTGAAAGATTGCATACCGCGATTCCAGCCTTCCCAAGGATCGCTAGGATCCGTGGCCCGCACGGAGGCGCAGCCAGTCGACAACAATATGGTACTTAGGACAGTTAACAGCGTGCCCGTTGATTTGCTTCGCATCGGCCTTACCTCGCGCATCCCGATTGTTTGTATGGTTTCTTATGAACCCACCATAACATAGCTATTGCCTGTTTAGCCAGACCGGAAAAAATCCCGTATTCTTAAACGAAAAGACCGCACGCCAAAGGCAATGCGGTCTTGAATACTAGCAGCAGCAACAGCCCCGCTTAATACGGATTGGTATTCAGCGGCCCAAAACCTTCGTCTTTGAGATCTTCGAATTTCAGCACGTCGTCCTCCGGCACATTGCCGTCCTTGACCAAATAATTCCGGTTGGACAGGTAAGCATCGCGGAAAAATTGGTAACGGTCGACCGCCGCTTCGGTAGCCACCTTTTCCATGCCCAACAGATCGGAACGGGCATCGATGACCTTTAAGGCGCCGGAGCCCATCGATACCGCCGCGCCTATCCATTCCGGATTCAAATAGAAACCGGCATAAGTGATGGGGTTCATGGCGGCATCCCCAACCAAGCCGACGACGCCGCGCGGCGAACTCGGGCCGAACAGCGGCAACACTATGTAAGGGCCGGTCGGCACGCCCCAAACGCCCAGGGTCTGGTCGAAGTCTTCGTTATGTTTGGGCAAATCGACCATGCTGGCGACATCGACCAGACCGCCGACACCCGCCGTGGTATTCACCAGAAAACGGGCGGTATCCATGCCGGATTGCATGAATTTGGCTTGCAACAAATCGTTGGTAAAAACGCCAATATCGTCCAGATTACTAAAGAAATTGGTGACCGCTCGATCGGCAAAATCCGGCATGACCCAGTTATAGCCTTGGGCGACAGGCTTCATGACATAACTGTCCACGTCATCGTTAAACGACTGCACGCCCCTGTTCCAACTCTCCCAGGGATCACGGGGGTCGGGGCTCCGCACGGTCGCGCATCCATTCAATAACGCCATCGCCCCGATAGCAACTAAAGAACCTATTATTTTGCCTCGCATAAGTTTTACCTCGTCACCTGATTTATTGTTTATAGCCGCCTCAAACTCACGTAACATATCATACAACCGACTTATCAAGCCATAACAGAACCATGGAAATCAGCCACAACCCGCTCGGCAACCGCTTTAGAGGTTATTTACCCGTTATCGTCGACATTGAAACCGCCGGTTTCAACGCCAAAAAAAATCCGCTGCTGGAAATCGCCGCAGTGATCGTCGAACAGGACGCGGAAGGCTGGCTGGGTATCACCGAAAAACATCATTGCAACATCATCCCGTTCAAAAACTCGGAACTGGACGAAGCCGCCTTAAAATTTACCGGCATCGACCCCTATCATCCGTTTCGCATGGCCGTGGATGAAAAAACAGCCCTCAATCAATTATTTACCCCCATCAGAGCGGCGGTAAAACGCAACGAATGCAAACGGGCCATATTAGTGGGTCACAACCCGGCCTTCGATATCAATTTTCTGAATGCCGCCATTGACCGTACCCAAATTAAGCGCAGCCCATTTCACCCATTCAGCAGTTTCGATACCGCCACTTTAGGGGGGCTGGTGTTTGGTCAGACCGTATTAGCCAAAATCGCCGAAGCGGCGGGATTGGAATGGGATAATCAACGCGCGCATTCGGCGCTTTACGACGCCGAACAAACCGCGGAATTGTTCTGCATTATCTATAACCGCTGGAAAAAACTGCTGGCCTTTGAAGCGGCGTAAGCGACTCGCGGCTGCGAGTCGCCGGGTACGGAAGTACGAATAACTACTGCGCGGCAGCAACCATGCCTTGCAATTCACCCTTATCGAACAAATCCATCACGATGTCGCATCCGCCCACCAATTGCCCGTTCACATACAGTTGCGGGTAGGTCGGCCAATTGGAATATTCCTTCAGCGCATCGCGCAATTCAGGATCTTCAAAAATATTGATCGCCCGGTACTGGGCATTGCAGGCCTGTAACGCTTGCACCACCCGGCCGGAAAAACCGCATTGCGGAAAATCCGGCGTGCCTTTCATGTACAACACCACCGGCTGGCTGGCAAGTTGTTCTTCAATTCTTTCGATCACGCTCATGGTAATTACTCAATCCAAAATTAATAACCCAGCAATTTTATCAAGAATAAGCGCTTAATTAAACAAACTAATGCCGGCTGCCGGCTGGCAAAATTTCAAACAGAGTTGAAACAGCGTCTCCCATTCGTCGCCGCTCGCCTGCCCTTTGGCCTGGGCATCCGCCTTGGCGCCGGCATGCAGTAAAGACTCGATATTGCCGATACTGAGCCGGCGCAGGGCGTCCTGCATTAATGGCTTACGCTTGTCCCATATTTGATGATGCTTGAAAACCGCATCCTGATGCCCGCCTTGCTTCAATTCGGATTGAAGGTTGAACAAAACCCTGGCCTCGCGGCTAAGCGCCCAAAGCACCACCGGCGCCGCGACGCCCTCGGCTTTAAGCCCGTTCAGAACTTTAACGGCCCTGTTCCGCTTGCCGGCCAACAAGGCATCCGTTAACTTGAACACATCGAAACGCGAACTGTCGGCAACGGCCGCGTCAATCGCGGCTTTGTTTATCGTAGCCTGCCCATGCAAAATAAACAGCTTTTCAATTTCCTGCGCCGCCGCCAACAAATTGCCTTCGATGCGGCCGGCAAGGGTTTTGACTGCATCCGGCTCAAGCCGCATGCCCTTGCGTTCCGCGCGCCGCTGCAGCCAGTTCAGTAAGTCCTGCCCCTGCAAGGGCCAAACCTGAACAACCGCCCCAACATGATCGATGGCCTGGAACCATTGAGCTTTCTGGGCGGCGGCGTCGATTTTACCGGCGGTAATCAGCAAAAGCGTGTCGGCCGGCAAGCGCTGGCAATAGGCAAACAGGGCTTTGCCGCCCTCGTTACCCGGCTTTGCCGAAGGCAGGCGCAAATCGATGAGCTTTTTATCGGCGAAAATCGACAACGAGTCGGCCTCTTCGGCCAATTGCGGCCATTCGTTACCCTGATCGATACCGATGACTTCCCGCACCGTATAATTCGCCCGCCTGGCGGCTGCCCGGACGGCATCCGCGGCCTCGCCGACCTGCAAAGGCTCGTCGCCGGTAATCAGATAAACCGGCTGCAAGCTTTTGCGCAACGCATCATCCAGCTGCTCGGGCTTAAAGCGCACGCTTAGAGTTTCCGGTTTTCGATCGCGGCCTGCGCCCGGGACATCAGCATCCGCACGGCTTGTCTGTAAATCTCTTTTTGTATCAGCGATTCTTCGTTTTCCTTGGCCAGAATGGCGGTCTGGTCGTTGAAGAACTCGCGGCTGATTTCTATGGTTTGTTCCTCTTGCAAGGGGTTTTCCTTATTATCGTAAAACTGGAATCTCAGGTAATAATTGAGTTCCACTTCGCTGGATTTACCCGTCGACCCTACCGACAATACCCGCCGGCGGAAGTCTTCCTTCAAGACCTTGACTACAATACCGGCATCGTTCGGCGAATTAGCCAGTTTGCCGTCCGAGGCTTTCAATACCGCCTTGGTTTCGGCGTTTAGCGCCCCGGAGGCCCCGAAAAGATACATGTTTTTTAAGGCGGCCGGCAGGGCAATCGAACCGCGCAGATGATACCCGCAAGCGGTCAACAAACTCAGGACAGCGATCAAAACGATTTTCCGGGCTTTTTTCATCAGGCTCAGTCTATTGATTAGCGGATCAGACAACGATATTGACCAATTTTTGCGGTACCACGATCAGCTTTTTCACCGGCTTGCCGTCGATATAGCGTTGCACGTGTTCGTCGGCCAGTACCAGCGCCTCGATCTGTTCTTTAGATGCGGCGGCGGCCACCGAAAACTTGCCGCGCAATTTACCGTTGACCTGCACGACCATTTCGATGGCATCCTGCGCCAATGCCGCTTCATCGACTGCCGGCCAGACCGCCATGACGATATCGCCGGGGCGCCCCAGCTCGTTCCATAATTCCTGCGCCGCATGCGGAATAATAGGCGCCAACATCAGCACGATGGCCTCCAAGGTTTCCTGGCGCACCGCCCGGCCATTGCCGCTGTCGTCCTCGAACTTGTTCAAGGCGTTTACCAATTCCATATTGGCGGCAATCGCGGTATTGAAGGTATGCCGGCGCGCCATGTCGTCGGTGACTTTTTGCAAGGCTTGATGCAATTGCCGACGCAAGGCTTTTTGCCCTTCGGTCAATGCGGCGACATCCAGACCCTTGCCGGGCAAGCCGGACTCGACATGCAGATAAACCTGACGCCACAGACGCTTCAAAAACCTGAACGCACCTTCCACGCCGGCATCGTTCCATTCCAGGGATTGATCGGGCGGCGAAGTGAACATGGTATACAAGCGCACGGTATCGGCGCCGTATTTGTCGATCAACAGCTGCGGATCGACGCCGTTGTTTTTGGATTTGGACATTTTTTCGATGGCGCCCACCGTGACCGGCGAACCGTCTTCCAGTAGTTTGGCGCCGACGATTTTCCCCTTGCCATCGCGCTCGACTTCGATTTGAGTCAGATTGAAATAACGCTTGTGGCCGTGCTCGTCGATTTGATAGAAGGTTTCCGCAACCACCATCCCCTGGGTCAGCAAGTTTTTGAACGGCTCGTCGCAAACGATCAAACCCTCGTCGCGCAACAGCTTGGTGTAAAACCGCGCATACAGCAAATGCAGAATCGCATGTTCGATACCGCCGATGTAATGGTCGACCGGCAGCCAATAATCGGCGCGTTGGTCCAGCATGGCGGTATGGCAATCCTGGCTAGCATAACGGGCAAAATACCAGGACGATTCCATAAAGGTGTCGAAAGTATCGGTCTCGCGGCGGGCCGGCTTGCCGCATTTCGGGCAATCGGCATGCGGAAACGTCGGATGCGCGGCCAGCGGCGCTTGCGAACCGTCCAGCACCACATCGCGCGGCAAGGTGACCGGCAACTGATCGTCCGGCACCGGCACGGTGCCGCAATCGTCGCAATAGATCACCGGAATCGGCGCCCCCCAGTAACGCTGGCGGGAGACGCCCCAATCGCGCAATCTAAAGTTGGTTTTGCGTTCGCCCTTACCCAGAGCGGCCAATTTGGCGGCGATGGCGTCGAAAGCCTGGCTGAAAGTCAAACCGTCGAAGTCGGCGGAATTTTTCAACACGCCTTTGTCGGTAAACGCTTTATCGGCCACGCTGTCGTCGGCAGCGTCGGCGGATGCGATGACAGCCTTGATGGCAATGCCGTATTTTTGGGCGAATTCGAAATCGCGCTGATCGTGCGCAGGCACCGACATCACCGCGCCGGTGCCGTAGCTCATCAAGACGAAATTGGCGATCCACACCGGCACTTGTTCGCCGGTCAAGGGATGAATAGCGGTGTAGCCGGAATCGACCCCGCGCTTTTCCATGGTTTCCATGGCCGCTTCCGAGGTTTCCATCTGCTTGCAGGATTCCAGAAACGCGGCAATGTCGGCGTTACCTTCAGCGGCTTTTTTGGCCACCGGATGCTCGGCGGCCACGGCCACATAAGTCACGCCCATTACGGTGTCGGGACGGGTGGTGTAAATGCGGACCGGCTCGTCGAAACCCGCGACGGCAAAGTCCATCTCCACGCCTTCGGATCGACCTATCCAGTTGGCCTGCATGGTTCTGACCTGTTCCGGCCAGCCCGGCAGTTTTTGCAGGTCGTCGAGCAATTCCTGGGCATAGGCGGTGATTTTTAAAAACCACTGCGAGATTTCCTTTTTCTCCACCTGAGTATCGCAGCGCCAGCAGCAACCGTCTATGACCTGCTCGTTGGCCAGTACGGTCTGGTCGTGCGGACACCAGTTGACCGGCGCGGTTTTCTTATAAACCAGATCTTTTTCCAACAGACGCAGGAAAAACCACTGTTCCCAACGGTAATATTCCGGGTCGCAGGTAGCCAGCTCGCGGCTCCAGTCGTAACCGAAGCCCAGGCGTTTCAGCTGTTCGCGCATGTAATCGATGTTCGAATAGGTCCAGTCGGCGGGATGCACCTTGTTCTGCATCGCCGCGTTTTCCGCCGGCAAACCGAAGGCGTCCCAACCCATGGGTTGCAACACGTGCTTGCCCTGCATGCGTTGAAAACGGCTGATCACATCGCCTATGGTGTAATTGCGCACATGGCCCATGTGCAGTTTACCGCTGGGGTAGGGAAACATCGACAAACAATAGTATTTTTCTTTACCGGTATCTTCGCTGGCGGTAAATACGCCCGATCTTTCCCAGTCGGCTTGTACCTTTTGCTCAATCGGCAACGGTTTGTAATGCTCTTCCATCCTATTCGTCTTTTGGTGTAAAAAGGCGCTAGAATACCTTACGGGCGCTTAAATCCAAAGCCTGAAATCATTAAAACAACCGGGAGAAGCCATGGGCGAAAACAAACTGATCAAAGCGTACGACGAGCTGATGGGCCATCTTTACGAAGCAATGGACGATACCCTGCACAGCGTTGCCGAAGCATTGGAAATTGCCAAGGAAAAAACCAGCGCCTTGGGCGGACACACTCAGGAAGAAATCAACAAAATAGCCGATTATGTGATGCGCGATATCGAGCACGTCGCCACCGCGCCCTCTCAGCAACAGGATAACAACTCGCTGTCCGAATGGTTGAAGTTCGATATCGACCTGATCGAGAACTTCGCCCTGGACGCCTTCATGGACATCGCCGACAAAACCAAAGTCAAACTGGCGGCGCTGGAGATGGAAGCCAAGCAATACCATCCTTATAAAAGCGGCGAAGTCGCCAGCCCCGGCACCTTTACCTGCGATGCCTGCGGCAAGGAAATCGCCTTTAAATCCACCAGCGTGATTCCCAAATGTCCGGCCTGCCAGGGCGATGCCTTCACACGTTGTTGATATTGAAGCTTTAACCTTATAATGCTGGCTTTTATTTTCTTTTAGTATCGAGGCGATTATGCGCAGGGTGATTTTCAATCAAAAAGGCGGTGTCGGTAAATCCACCATCACGTGCAATCTGGCGGCGATCAGTGCCGTCGAAGGCAAAAAAACCCTGGTGATCGACCTGGATGTGCAAGGCAACTCGACGCAATATTTATTGGGCGCCAAAGTCAGCGATTCGGACAAAACCATCGCCCATTTTTTTAAAGACAGCCTGGGGCTGGAGTTGTTCGGCGGCGGCAAGGAAGGCCTGGACAGCGCGATTCATGAAACCCCGTTTCCGAATCTGTTCGTGCTGCCTTCGCATCCCGACCTGGAAGGCCTACAAAGCCGATTGGAATCCCGCCATAAAATTTACAAACTGAAAGAAGCCCTGGAAAAACTGGAAGGCTTCGATTACATCTATATCGACACTCCGCCCATCCTGAATTTTTACAGCCTGTCCGCATTGATAGCCGCCGAAAAATGCCTGATTCCTTTCGATTGCGACACCTTCGCCCGCGAGGCGCTATATACCCTGATGCGCTCGATTGCCGAGGTTAAGGCCGACCACAACCCCAGACTGGAAGTGGAAGGCGTGGTGGTCAATCAATACCAAAAACAAGCCAATCTGCCCCGGCAACTGGTGGACGATTTGATTGCGGAAGGCCTGCCGGTTTTGGAAACCAAAATCTCCACGTCGGTAAAAGTCAGGGAATCCCATACCGACGCCAAACCGCTGGTGCATTATGCGCCCTCGCACAAACTGACCGAAGAGTATCGGGCCTTGCATTTGGAAATTCATAAATAAAGCCTAACAAAGACCGGCCAAATCCGGCCTTTGTTTAGGCGGTAAAACTTAAACCAAAACGCTAATTACCCTTGCCAAAAACCGCACGACTTCCGTTGGAAACCCTGCGGCCTAAATTGATCGGCAGATCTAGCCTATCGGCTTCAAGTAGGCGCGGTAAAGCCAAGTTAATACTTATAACAATGAAGCTTTAAATGTTTTTTACTCTTAAGGCTAACGACTGAACTGGGAATTCGATCTTGAAGAGGGAAAGTTGACGATACCAACAGACTACCTTCACCCAGTTCGTTTCGGCATTTCTCGCCAAGCCTGGACATGACTTTAGGCGATAGAAACGCGAACACAACACTGAAATTTCCTAACGGGTAATCCCAAAAATTATCTCGGCATACCTTAATGTTCACAATCCCCCGGCAACGCCAGGATAGTATCAGCCATGGAATGGGCGCTTGCTCGACAGCTGTGATGCTCATTTGCGGAAACCGATTGGCAAGTGGAATCACCACACTCCCAATCCCAGCCCCCAAATCTATCAAGCTTTCCGCGCGTTGTCGCCGAACAATGTCGGACAAGGCCCGGCTAACCGCGGGCGATGATAAAAACAACGGCACATCGCCTTTAACAGTTCCCCAAAAAATTAGAACCAATAGGCTAAAACACGCCAAGTAAATCCACGCCGGCAAATTCAACTGCAATACCACCCAAACCGCGGGCAGGAAAAACAGATGAATCGGTATCCACCATAGCGGTTGGCCGAATAGGCGCGACAGCAGAACGGCAAACAACGGCTGTATCACGATCGGCAAATTCAAGAAAAGCACATCTCCTTTCAGGGTTACCAGCGTTATTGTCAATACAAGCGCCAAAATTTGGCAGCTCAATGCTTTTAAAAATTGCATGCAAATCCGGCGGGCATTATCATTTCGAAAACGCTGATATTTTATTGCTAGCGCGCTTCCGAATTTAACAGTGTTGAAGTACTTTCCGGAATCTCAATGGCGTGCTGGGAAGCATCGACATCCAGACCTTCGTGAAGAATCTGATTTTCAGTCTTTTTGTTCATGACGATAATCGATATGCGGCGGTTCATAGGGTCATTGGGTTTATCCGCAATGTAAGGGATGCTTGAGGCCAACCCCACAATACGCAAGATCTTATCTTCAGCCAGTCCGCCTTGTGTGAGTTCATGGCGTGCCACATTGGCCCTATCACCGGACAACTCCCAATTTGAGTACCCGGAACTATTACTCGGGAATGGTAAAGCATCCGTATGACCATTGACGCTCACCTTATTGGGTAATTCATTAATCACCATCGCCAGTTTATGCAAGATCATTTGGGCATAATCCTCAATATGCGAACTGGCCAATTTGAACATCGGCCGATTCTTGGCATCCACGATCTGAATCTTCAAGCCTTCCGGCGTGACCTGCATTTTGATCTGATCGCGATATTCGGCAAGCTCTGCATTCGCTTTCAGCATGGTCTCGATTTTGCCTTGCAATTCTTCCAATTGGATTTTTTCCTGTTGTTCTGCAATTTTTTCCGCATCCTCCGGTTTCGGATCGCTAGGAGGCATTTCCTCCCCCTGATGCACCTGGCCCACATCTTTTGCGGTTAAATCCGTACCGCCGCCTTGAATAATGGCGGTCCTGTCGCCCACGCCTTCTCCGCCGTTTAAGGACACAGCATAAGGATTTTGAAAATACTCGGAAATGCCTTTTTTCGTCACTTCGTCAGTGGTGCCTAGCAACCACATCAACAGAAAAAACGCCATCATCGCGGTAACGAAGTCGGCATAGGCAATTTTCCACGCACCGCCGTGATGGCCATGAGCGGCTTTTTTGATGACTTTTTTAATGATGGGTTGTTCTGCCATGCTGTTTAACCCTTACCGCCTTTCATTTGAGCTTCCATTTCCGCAAAAGTAGGCCGAATATGGTGCGGTATAGCGACGCGCATGAATTCCAAGGTGATAGCGGGGGATGTCCCCAATGCACAGTTTAGAATGCCTTTTTTGACACACTTGTAAGCGTTGGCTTCTTCCTCCAAACGGTCTTCCATAACCGCGGCGACCGGCGCAACGAATCCATACGCAATCAGAATCCCTAAAAAGGTACCCACCAAGGCCGCTGCAATCAACTTGCCCAGTTCCGCGGGCGGTATGCCGACCGATTCCATGGTATGTACTACGCCCATTACCGCAGCGACAATACCGAAAGCCGGCATGCCGTCGCCTATCCTCTGCACGGCTTTGATCGGGGCATGACCGGCTTCATGGTGGATATCGATTTCAGAGTCGATAATGTCCTCCAGTTGATTAATATCCACGCCGGTTAAAATCAAACGTAGCTTATCGCAAATAAATTCCAGCAAGTGATGATCATGCACAACCATTTCACCGAAAATCGAACTCCCCTCGGGATCATCAACCACTTTTTCCAAGGATAACAAACCTTCTTTTCTGGCCTTTTGGCCCAAGGCGTTGAAACTGGATAACAAATCCAAATAATACGCGGAATTATAACGACTGCCTTTTAAAGTGCCGATGCCTCCGGCTATGGCGGCTTTTATGGTGCTTAAGGAATTACTGGCTACAAACGCACCTGATGCGGAACCTACGATGATTAAAACTTCGACGGGCTGCATCAGCACGCCCAGGTGGCCTCCAGCCAGCAGAAATCCACCGAGTACACAACCTAAAATTACGACATAGCCAATAATTACGAACATAACATGTGATCAATAATGAAGATGAAAGAAAAGTTAGGGTAGTGCATCAAGGATTGATTCAGTTTCCTTCGGCATCAAGCCTTGGCGGTTTACACCCATGCCTGGGTTTGCCCCTTGATGACAATCGATACGATGGAAATCAGCAACAGACCGCCCGAGAGAAAACGTCTTTCGCTTGCCCGGAAAATCGTACTGCCGAATAGGTTTCATAGTTTATTCCAAAGTTGATCAGGTTATTCAGACTCCGACGGTGAACCAAGGCCGGTTTAGTTTTTCCAAAAAGACGGGGTACACAAAATGATCAGCGTAAACACTTCCAATCGCCCCAGCAGCATCGCAATAGAGCATATCCAAGTTTGAAAGTCGTTGAGACTACTAAAGTTGGTGGCGGGGCCTACTTGATGCAGACCAGGGCCCGCATTGTTAATGCAAGCAAGAATGGCGCTGAGGGCGGATATAGGATCCAAACCGGCGATGATCAACGTAAATGTCATGACCACTACCGAAATGAAGTAAAGAAAAATAAACGCCAGCACAGCGAAAATGATTTTGTTGGCTACCAGAGTGTCTCCGATTCTTATCGGACGGATAGCCCGCGGGTGCAAAATAGCAAACAGTTCTCTGCCAGCCTGTTTCCAGAGTAACAACGCCCGGAATAGTTTGATGCCGCCACCTGTGGAGCCGGTGCTGGCTGTTATGCAGCTTAAATATAACATCCACCAAGGCACGAAAGACGGCCACTTGTCGTAATCCACGCTGACAAAACCGCAATCGGTGGCTATCGAAATCAGATTGAAAGTTACATGCCGTAAACCTATAAAAAAATCGCCGTAAACGTTGAAGTAATCCAAATAACCGGCACAGATTAAAATGCTGGCGGCTATTAAACCAAGCATGGTTATCGTTTCCGGGTCAGCTAAATAGGGTTTGAAACTGCGGCGAAACAAAGCAGTGTAGTGGGTTGCGAAATTAATTGCGGATATCAACATAAATACCGTCAACACCAATTCTATGGATACCGAATCGAAATAGCCTATACTGGCATCATGGGTTGAAAACCCGCCCAATGCCAGCGTGGCAAAGGCATGACAAACCGCATCAAACCAGCCCATGCCGGCGAGTTTTAAACAAAGAATGCACAATAAGGTGATGCCGGCATATACCAGCCAAAGTAAACGGGCAGTCTCAGTGATACGTGGCGTTATTTTGCTGTCTTTGACCGGGCCGGCAATTTCGGCTTTGTAAAGTTGCATGCCGCCGACACCCAGTAAAGGTAAAACGGCCACCGCCAGTACGATAATGCCCAAGCCGCCTATCCAGTTCAGTTCGTGCCGCCATAAATTAAGCGACGGCGCCAATTGATCCAAACCGACCAGCACCGTCGCGCCAGTGGTGGTAAATCCGGACATGGTTTCGAAAAAGGCATCGGTAAATGATAGATTTGGAATCCCCCACATCAGCGGCAGCGTTGCGGCGGAGGCCATTAACCCCCAAAAGAACGCCACCAACAAATAACCGTCACGGTTTTTCACTTCACTGCGCCAAGGCAGGCTGATGACGGCCAAAAATCCCCCGGCTCCGATGTTAATCAGCATACCGTCCAAAAAATATTGGGCCATGCCATCGTCATAAAGGAAGGCTGTCAGAACAGGCAACAGATAGGTTAACCCGAATACCATCAGAATTAGCCCTAAAACAAAGGACAAAGTGCAGAAGCGTTGCATGACGGATTAAACTCCGAAAAAGATTATCAACGTCATGAGAAGTCATGGAAAGTCAATAGCCATGCGGAAAGACATGCGAATGGCATACTTAAATACCAAAGTAGCCATAACAAACTGTCAAGACGATACCCAGCAGGAGAATACCGATTTTGGCCCCCAAGGTTTGCTCACCCCAGGAATAAAGCAAGCTGGCCCTTTTTCGCGAGTAATATCCGCATAAAGTTTGGAAAAAGCGCCGACAGGCGGGCGGAACAATACGCCACAGCCAGTAAAGCCCTGCTGATGCAAATACAAGCAGGATATAAAATACAATGACTTGGGTTTGATGTAACCCGGTGTGAAATAGATGTTCTACAACGTGATCCAGAGCGAACTCAAGGTACTCAAATAACACATGCAGCAAATGTAAAGTCCCTTCCAGCAGATAATGCCCCAGCGCTAATGTCAAATCCCAAGCCTGATCCGGCATAGCCAAAAAAGCAATAATCGCCAATAACAGTAAGCCGTTCAAGACAAATTGCTGTTTTCTGCATTTTTCAAGATAACTATTCAATAAATCCTGGTCGGCGGCCGCCAAATTCACAAAACGGGCACCAATTAAATAGGGATAACGGTCGTTCTCGTAAGGATTGCTGGACTTACAGAAAACCACTTTGCAACAGGTTGTGATTTTAGTCATATTGCTCAACAGCAATATGCGCGCTTGCAAATAATCACCCGCTTGCAGTTTTTCCTTACACGTAAACGCTATACCGCCAGCGCTGATGTTGACATTCAAGGTATCGTTTTCCAAGCTTTCCGAGGCCGGCAGCATGGCTTCGAATGACGGGTCATCGCTTATTCCGCCGATTTCGGTTTGCCTTTGGGAAGCACGCGTAATTAAGGCAACAGGCTCCCTATCCGGCGAGTTTTGGATGCTTAGGTTACGGTCAATCTTGTGATAGAAAAGATTGGCACGCTGGTAAATGCGAAAAGCCAGACGCCGGTTTAATTTAGCTTTGTTGGTTTCAATCATAGGTTCGGAAAACTCGCCATCTTTTATCAGCTATTCGTTTCACCGAAACAATTATTACGGCGCATTGCCGGCATTTTCACGGGCACGTTTGGCCAAATGCATGGAGCGCCAAAACATCAGGCCACCAATGGCGATCAATCCGAGTAAAAAGTGCGTCTCGTAGTGCTTGATTTCACCTAATATCGCTTCGGCCATATCTCCGAACGAAAAACCCAGATAACCGACTGCAAAAGCCCAAATCCCCGCCCCTAAGCCATTTAACAAAAAAAATTTACCTGGATGCATGCGGCTGGCGCCAATCACAAACGGGGTCACATTCCTAACCCCATAGAGAAACCGAAAGCCCAACACCACTTTAATTTGATGCCTATGCAACAAATCGAAAACCTTGTCGGTTTTACTGTGCCATAAAGGGCGTTTTTCTAAAAATGCGATGCCTTTGTAACGACCCAAGTAGAAAAAACTCTGGTCGCCCGCAAAGGTACCCGCAAAGGCCGTCAGTATGACCCATGGCAGCTGAAAATATCCGCTATAAGCCAAAAAGCCGGCAATCACTAAAATCGTTTCACCCTCTAAAAAAGTGCCAATCAATAAAGCCCAGTAACCGTAATCGATGATCAGTTGATGTAAATCCATATTGTACGCGTGAATAATTTGAGGGCCCCCAGGTTACATGACTAACCTGGATAGGTTAAATAAAACCCATGAATCAGTGCTTTTGCTCAATGTCCTCATCATTATTGGCGGGCGTTTGCGATTTACCGCCATCCTTGATGGCTTTTCGAAACCCGTTGATAGCGCCGCCCAAATCTTCGCCCAGGTTTTTTAAACGCTTGGTGCCGAATACCACTAAGACAATGACCAATACCACCAGTAAATGCGGGATACTAAAACCCATATCAATCTCCTCCCCAACTAAAAGTAACGGCCATTCAATACAAAATGCGCGGCAATGCTGGCGGCAAACCCCAACAATATCGCAGGCATCCATTTCAAATGAACCCCAAAGGAGTAAGAACCTTTCATTTGTCCCATCAAACCCACGCCAGCCGCGGAACCGATCGCCAATAAACTACCGCCCACCCCGGCAGTCAGCGTTACCAACAACCATTGCCCCTGGGATATATCCGGGTGCATGGTCAATACAGCGAACATGATGGTGCCGTTGTCGATAAAGGCCGATAAAATACCCACCAGGATGTTGGCAATAGTGGGATCCATGCCCACATATAAAACATTGGATATGAGCGTCAAATAACCAATAAAACTCAGGCCGCCCACGCTGACCATGACACCGTAGAAAAACAGCAAGGTGTCCCACTCTAAATCCGCGACGCTTTTGAATACGTCAAATTTGTGATCTTTATTGATTTCCGGGAGTTCGACATCGAATAATTTGTAAACATGTTCAAACTGGCTCTTTTCGAATTTGGGTTCGGTTTTTTGCAGATAAAACCCCAGAAACTTTAAATAGGCCAGACCGGCCAACATACCGGCCGCGGGCGGCAACTCCAAAAAGTTTTCAAAACAAACCGCGGTGATGATAGTCAATAAAAACAGTATCACCATGGCCAAGGCACCCCGCTTTACCACCGGCGCTTTGCCAATAGCGGCGGGTTGCTGTTTGGGAACCCAGAAATGCATAATGCTGGCAGGCACCACAAAATTGATCACCGCAGGAATAAACAAGGCGTAAAAATCGGCAAAGGGCACCACGCCGCTTTGCCACACCAACAAAGTGGTAATGTCGCCGAATGGGCTAAAGGAGCCGCCTGCATTGGCGGCCACTACGATATTGATACAAGCAATACTAAGAAATTGGCGACTATCCTTACCCATGGCAAAAACGACCGCCCCCATCAGCAATGCGGTGGTCAAATTGTTACAAATGGACGACAAGGCAAAGGACATGGCGCCGGTAATCCAGAATAGTTTGCGATAGCTAAAGCCTCTGCTGAGCAACCAGCCCCGCAAATTGTCAAACACTCCGCGGTCTTCCATGGCATTCAAATAGGCCATGGACACCATAATGAATAAAAATAGTTCGGCATACCCTTCCAAAGCAGAGCGAAAGGCAATTCCTGCCTGTTTGTCCAAGCCGCCCGATACATACACCGCGGCAATTAGCACCCAAATCAAACTGGCTGCCAACACCATGGGTTTGGATTTGTTCAACTCGATGACTTCCTCAATCATCGCCAGCACATAAGCCACTACGAAAATACCGACCGCCGCGTAACCGACCCAATGTGTCGTTAAATCCAAATATTGTGCCGTAGTACCATCCGGCGCCCCCAAAACGAGGCTAGGCAAAAAGCAAAACAACAGTATGAGCACGAATTTCATGTGCGTAGTTTTCATGAACGATGGGATGTTAACCTTTCAAAAAAGCGGACGACCCAATCAAAGTCCCGGCTATTGCTTTAGACAAAAACTGGATAAAACCACGGCGGGATTTCCACGACACAGGCGCTGTGAAGGCATCTTAGAAAAACGCATCTAAAAATTTTGTAAAAAAAGCACATCTAACTGTAAAAAAAATATAAAAATTTTCACACACCATAGGCTTACCAGAAATCGTGGCTTAGAATTCGCCGGTTATAAAAGCGCTTTACATGTTAATTTGCTGCCTATAAACACTTCCTGCCCAATATAAATTTGTGAATCCCGGAGCCAATCCACGCACCAATACTTTTAAAGCTAAAGGACAACAACCTGATTGGCTTAACGTGCAAGTCCGATCGAATGCTTACCATGGCTGGGCCGGCTATATTTGGGCGGTTTTAATAACCGTCATCAATACCTTAATTGGCCATGTTTTGTATGAGCGACTGGATTTATCCAACTTAGTGATGGTGTTTTTGTTGGGCGTGGTATTTATTGCCATGCGGTTTGGCCGGGGGCCATCGATTGTGGCTTCTCTGCTGGGCGTAGGGACTTTCGATCTGTTTTTCGTTGCGCCTTACTTGAGTTTATCCCCGGCCAATAGTCAGTATTTGATTACCTTGCTGGCGATGCTGGTGGTCGCGATTGTGATCAGTAATCTAATGATTAATGTCAAATCGCAGGCCATGATTGCGGCCTATCGAGAACGCATGGCCACGGCCTTGTATGCCATGAGCAAGGAACTAGGCAGCTGTCAAACCGAGCAGGACATTGTCTGCACGGCCGTCAGACATTTATCCCGCGAATTTAACAGCCGTACAGTAATTTTGTTTGCCGATGACGCCGGCAATTTGCATTACCCCAAAGCGCCTGACCTACCGGAGTCCTTGCGCGCTGTCGATTTAACGCTGGCGCAATGGGCGTTGGATAACGACACCTTGACGGGCCAAGACAGCCACAATCATATGTTATATTTTCCGCTGCATGATGAAGACAAGATTATGGGGGTGTTGGCCCTGTTACCGAGCGACGCTGGGCGTATTAACCTGCCGGAGCAGCAACAATTGCTGGAAACCCTATTACGGCAACTTGCCCAGGCACTATCGCGGTTACGCTTTGCCGAACAAGCCAAATCGACACAGATCCAGATTGAAGCCGAACGGTTAAGAAATTCACTGCTCAGCGCCATTTCGCATGACTTGCGTACCCCGTTGTCCACCATCATCGGTTCGGCCAGCGCCTTGGCCGATGACAAAAGTAATTTACAAGCTTCCGACCGTCTCGATTTAAGCCGCGCCATCGTCGATGAAGCTGAACGCATGGCGTTATTGATCAACAATTTATTGGATATGGCGCGCCTGGATGCCGGCAAAATTGATCTCAACAAGCAATGGTATCCCGTCGAGGAAATCATCGGCTCAGTCTTGACCCGCCAGCACAAATACCTGCAAACGCGTTCGGTTAAAGTCTTGATGCCATCAGGCATCCCCATGCTTTATGTCGATGCCGTAATGATTGAGCAGGTCTTGATCAACTTAGTAGAAAATGCGATCCGTTATACCCCCCAAAACAGCGGATTGGAGATTACCGTCGACATATCCATGCAAACAGCCAGGATTTCGGTGGCCGACCACGGCAAAGGAATCCCCGAAGGGCTTGAAGAAAAACTGTTTGAAAAGTTTTATCAAACCCGTAACGAAGCCGCGCAAAGCGGCGTGGGCTTGGGATTGGCGATATGCCGCGCCATTGTAGAGGCCCATGGCGGACACATCAGCGCCAGCAATCGCCGTGAAGGCGGGGCAATATTTGAAATGGTGCTGCCGTTGGATCGAACGCCACCTGTATTGGCCCAGGAAGACGAGTAGGCTGGCATATGTCGAAAAATGACCCCATCATTATCATCATCGAAGATGACCCGGCTATCCGTAAATTTCTGCACACCAGCTTGAGTAGGCAGGACTTTATTGTTTTCGAAGCCGAATCCGGCAAACAAGGCATTGTCGAGGCCGGCATGCGTAAACCCGATCTCATGATCCTGGATTTAGGTTTGCCTGATATGGACGGCGTAGAGGTCATTAAGTCGGTACGCGCTTGGTCCGGCATGCCTATCATCGTACTATCCGCCCGTAATCATGAACAACATAAAATCGACGCCTTAGATTTAGGTGCCAATGATTATCTAACCAAACCGTTCGGGTTTGGCGAGCTGCTGGCGCGTATCCGTGTGGCGCTAAGACATACCAACCGAGCATCGGAAAGCCCCCAGGGCGAGTTATTCAAAATCGATAATCTACAGATTGATCTGCTCAATCGAATGGTCAGAATCGATCAGCAAGAAGTGCGCCTGACTCCAATTCAATACCGCTTGCTATCGGTATTGGTCAAGCATGCTGGTAAAGTCATGACTCATCAACAAATACTCAGAGAAGTGTGGGGGCCGTCCTATCAGGAAAATGCTCATTATCTACGAATTTACATGAGCCAGCTGCGACAAAAACTAGAACAAGACCCGACCCAGCCACGGTATTTGCTTACCGAGTCCGGAGTGGGCTACCGCTTTAAAATTTAGCCTATTAGAGTAAAATGCCGCGCCCTGTTTGGGACTCGTCCAGTCATCGGCTGTTAATTCAGCGTGTTTTTTATTAATTATCTATCTATCCATTATGCCAGGTATCGTGCGTTTAATTATCTCGTTTATTTTTTTGTCGCTTTCCGGCCTGTTATTTGCCGCGTCTGAAAATAGTAGCTTTTTGGTGTTGAACTATCACGATATTCTCGAGGAAGAGGAAAAAGTGCCGCCTTTTGATCGTATCGCGGTAAATAAAGAACATCTGGAACAACATTTCGCTTGGCTAAAAAAACATCATTACCACGTGATCAGCATTCAAGATTTGCTGGATGCGATGAAGGGCGAAAAAGCCTTGCCCGACAAGGCCGTGATGCTGACTTTCGATGATGGTTATTTGAGTTTTTACACCCGCGCGCTACCGCTTTTGAAGAAATATCATTATCCGGCCACCCTGGCCGTGGTGGGTTCCTGGCTGGAAGGGCAGCATACGCACGAGGTCAAGCCCATCATGTCCTTAGCGCAAATTCAGGAAGTGGTGACTAGTGGGTTGGTGGAAATTGCCACCCACACGCACGATATGCATCACGGCATCATAATGAATCCTTTTTCCGATCATCACAGCGCGGTCACTTCCCGATTGTACAGTTCCGAATACGAGGAATATGAAACGGATGAGGACTACCGCAAACGGATTTTTCAAGAAGTGGTAAAGAGCTCGGAAGGCCTGTTTCAATTGTTGGGCGTGCGTCCGCGCGTGATGGTGTGGCCATACGGCGAATATAACAGTACCGCCCTGGAGGCCGCCAAACAATCCGGTATTTCATTAACCATGGGCTTGAACGATGGCAGTAATACATTGGCCGATACAGGCGTAATGAAACGCCTGATGATCACCGACGATGTGAATGGCGAACAGTTCGGAGATATCGTTACCAAACAGAGGAAAGACTTGTCCTTACGCGTGGCTCATGTCGATATGGACTACATCTATGACGAGGAAGATGAGCAGATTAAGGCCAATTTGAAAGCCTTAATCAAGCGCATCAAAGCCAGCGGGGCCAACACTGTGTATTTGCAAGCATACGCCGATCCCGATGGCGACGGCAACGCGGATGAATTGTATTTTCCAAACCGGCATTTGCCGGTCCGCAAGGATTTATTCAGTCATGTGGCAATACAGCTGCGGACCAAAGCCAACGTCAAAGTCTATGCCTGGCTACCCATCATGGCTTACAAGGCCGATGTCCCTTTAAAGTGGTATGTCAAGGAATGGCGCGATGGCAGCCCGCAATTTTCCAGACATATTTACACTCGCCTGTCACCCTTCAATCCCGAAGCCCGGCAATATATCGGCGAAATTTATGAAGATCTGGCCAAGCATTGCGATTTTAACGGCATACTATTTCATGATGACGGCATCCTGTCGGACTTCGAGGATGTTTCCGCTTCCGCCATGGAGGTCACTCATAACGTGTGGAGATTGCCGGACGATTTTGAAACGCTGCACGCCTCTGCCGATTTGCGTTTGCAATGGGCTAAACATAAATCCGAATATATCGGTCAGTTCACCGACTATCTAACCGATCGAGTGCGCTTTTACCGGCCCTACATTAAAACCGCGCGCAATATGTATGCATTGCCACTTCTACAGCCCTATAGCGAAGAATGGTACGCACAATCGTTGCCGACGTTTCTAAAACACTATGATTATGTCGCCGTCGAGGCAATGCCCGTAATGGAAGAAGCCGAGGATGCCAAAAAATGGCTGACGGAGTTGGTCAAGAAAGCCGGCGAACAACCAAACGGCCTGAACAAAGTGGTATTCGAACTGCAAGCGGTTGACTGGAAAAAACAGCAGAACATTCCGATGTCGATGTTTACAGAGCAGGTTGAATTACTAAAACAGTTAGGTGCCCAACACATCGGATACTATCCGGATAATGTATTCCAAGACCATCCCAAACTGGAAACACTACAAAAATTTTTCCCGGTCGCTAATCCGGATTGATGGCCATGGATAATTTACTTGCCCAACACTGGGTGCAGAAACTGATTGACTGGTGGTTTTTGAGCCAGGAATGCCTGGAAAACATGCCGTGGACAATGTGGGAAGAATGGCTGTCGAGGTTTATATTTTATTATCCTCTATTGATGGCCTATGTGTGGATGATCGGCGGCATCATTTATTACTTTCGTTGGGAACGCAATCGCGGCAATGTGTTATCCGATTTACCGCTGCTAAAAGAATACCCCATGGTTTCGATACTGGTGCCGTGCTATAACGAAGGCGAAAACGTCCGCGAAACGATTCAATATTTAGCGCAGCAACACTACCCAAACTACGAAATCATTGCCATCAACGACGGCAGCCGCGATAACACGTTGGACATCCTGCACGAACTGGCCGATCAACATCCGCGATTACGGGTAGTCAACCTGGTCAGCAACCAGGGTAAAGCCGTGGGTTTGCGCACCGCGGCGTTATTGGCCAACAGCGAAATTCTGATCGGTATCGACGGCGACGCCTTGTTGGCGCCCAACGCTACCGCGTGGATAGTCAAACATTTTCTGGACGATCCCTACGTCGGCGCCGTCACCGGTAATCCGCGCATCCGCAACCGCTCCACGCTGTTGGGCAAGATACAGGTGGGGGAGTTTTCCGCCATTGTCGGCATGATCAAACGCGCCCAGCGGGCTTATGGACATATCTTTACCATTTCCGGCGTGATTGCGGGATTTCGCAAGACCGCCTTGCATGAGGTCGGTTATTGGAGCCCGGATATGGTCACCGAAGACATCGACATCAGCTGGAAAATGCAACTGGCCGGCTGGCGCATCCGTTTTGAGCCCAATGCCTTGTGCTGGGTGTTAATGCCGGAAACCTTGCGCGGGTTATGGAAACAACGCAGCCGCTGGGCGCAAGGCGGCGCGGAGGTGCTGTTGCGCTATTTTAGCCAGCTGTGGCGTTGGCGCTCGCGCGGCATGTGGCCACTATATCTGGAATGTTGCATCAGCGTGTCCTGGGCATTTTTAGTGGTCGCTCTGTTGCTGGCCACGCCGCTCGACTGGATACTGAGCGTGCAACCTCAGGAAGCCTTGGCGGATTTATCTCCGCACTGGACCAGCACGTTGTTATGTGTGACATGCTTGATTCAATTCGGCGTCAGTTTAAGTATCGATTCGGTTTACGAGAAACAAAGTGGCGGCTCGGCCCGGCACTACTACTGGATGATTTGGTATCCTATCGTGTATTGGCTGATCAATGTCGGCACTACTATCAATGGCTGCATCACGGCCTTGCTGAAGAAAAAAGGCCAAAGGGCGGTATGGGTCACACTGGACAGAGGCTTACGGCAAAAATGAAACACGTCATCATTAATCATCCTCACTTACAAAGTCCGCGGCAAAAATTAGGCTCCGCGTTTTTGGTGTGCATGAGCTGGCTGTTGTGGCTGTACTTTTTACTGCCGGTTTTTACCTTGGCGGGTTGGTTGATGGGCGTGAAAAGTCTGTCCGACGAAATCCGCTGGTTCGGCGGCTACAAAACCTTACTGGAATTGCTGCAGATGTACGGGGGAATTATTTTACTGATTGCAATTGGCTGGCTGAGCTGGACATTTTTTTTATCCTGGCTACATGCATCGATAAAGCCCGAACCGCATTTACCCGTGACGAATCAGGAGCAGGCAAAACGCTTTAATGTCAACGTCGATCTGCTGCTTGATATCAGAAGCCGTCAAAGAATTATGGTGAGTCATGACGATAAAGCCAATATTATTAGGCTTGATCATTCGGAAAAATTGTAACTATTCAGCGTAGGTGGATTAGGCGCCAGCCGTAACTCAACGCATCGGCTTATGGCGGTGCAATGGCTTCGATTGTCGGGTTACGCTCTATCGAGCTAACCCCATCACGCAATTGATCCGCATCGGCTGGCATTCGCTGAATAGTTACGAAAATTAATATAACTAACCTTACAAAGCACTCGCCTTCCGCCTCTCCAAACCGACCAATAGGAAGTCAATTTGTTCGGTGCTCGCCATGTTCCGTGTCATCAAGAACAGGATACTCGAATACAACAGGTACCGATTATTGATAAGTAACCGGCTTCTGCCCCCCGAGTGAACAACCGGCATTTTAGCGTCCGGCAAACTTCACCAGCCCCCACACCATGCCCACCAACAGAACCAGGCCGCCGAACACCGCTCGATCGCCCCATCGGGCATAAGGTGTCAGCCCCGCCATGGGGATGATGGTACCGGTCAATGTTGTGGCGGTAAACAGCGGAGCTTGCGCGAGGATTTTACCGTCCGGCCCGACGACCCCGGTCAAGCCGGTATTGGTGGCGCGCAGCAGGTAACGCCCGGTTTCCAGGGCACGCATTTGCGCCATCTGCATATGCTGATAAGGTTGCGGGGTATTGCCGAACCAGCCGTCGTTGGTGACGTTGACCAAATAGGCCGCCTGTCCGACTTGCCGGCTAACCAACTCGCCGAAGGCATCCTCATAGCAAATGGTCGTCACGAACGGATAACCGCCGGCCTTTAATAAAGGCTGCCTCGTGCCGCCCGAAGCAAAGTTGCCCAACGGGATTTGCAATCGGTCCAGCACCCAGCCGGACAAAGGTTGCAAGGGCAGATATTCGCCAAACGGCAGCAAATGCTGTTTGTGATATATCGCCTCGGTTTCCCCCAAGGTAATGACGCTATTGTAATAATCTTTACCCGCGCCATAGCTGGGCAAACCCACCACTAAATCCACCCCTTTTTCCCTCGCCTTGGCGGACAAGGGATCCAGGTAAAAATCCTTAACTTCGGATAAAAATGCCGGGATCGCCGTCTCCGGCCAGACGATCACGTCGGAATCCCAATGCTGTTCGGTCAGTTGCAGATACAGCCTTAAGGTATTCAGCCTTTGATCGGTTTGCCATTTTTGGTCCTGGGCTATGTTGCCCTGCAGCAACGTCACTTGAATGGGTTCGCCAACGGCATGCGTCCATTGCACGCCCCGCAATAACCAACCGCCGCCCCAAATCGCGCACAGTATCGAGATAGCGGGCAAACGCAGCGTTTTGACCCGCCAACATTCCGTCAACAGGGCGGCGGTAAGCGCCAATAAAAACCCAACGCCATACACGCCGGCTAACGGCGCATAGCCGGCCAACGGCGCATTCAACTGGCCGTAGGCAACCTGTAGCCACGGAAACCCGTTCAGCAGCCAATAGCCGCGGAAATACTCGACGGCAACCCAAACCAAAGCAACCGCCGGCAGCCGAAACCAAACGCCGGCCATGGCCAACAGTTTTGCCGACAAATAAGCGGTCAGGGCTGGAAATAACGCCCATATAGCCACCAGCAATACAGCCAGTAAACCGGAACTGATGGGGTCGGCACCGCCAAAATCGTGAATACTGATATACACCCACCAGATACCGAAACCGAACAGCCCCAAGCCGAATAAATAGCCGCATAAAGCCGCCCGGCCGGCCGGTTGTACCACGCAAAACCGGTAAAAAAACGCCATCGAGATTAACGCCATGTAGCTGTAACCGTACGGCGCGAACGCCAGCGTCAAAAGCGCGCCGAATACCGGCGCCAGCAATGGCCATTTCCATTGGAATAATCGAGTCATTTTAACTAATCGAGATGTGAAAACCTGCCGGCTATTATGCCGCGATTAAAGGCAGGCTAACGCTAAGTTTTCATACCCCGGCCGATTTCGGCTAGACTTGCAAGGTTATTAAATGTCATACCGAACAAAATCAATGGCAACAGACAATATCTTACCCTTCGAATTGAACCCCGATGCGCTGGCCGGGTGGCTGGATGGCTTAAGCCTCTTGCCGCACGCTCAGGCCGCCCATCAACTAAACCAGGCGCTAAAACAGCTCAAAGACGAAAAATGCCCGCCTAAGGAGCTTTTACCCCTGCTGGTCAATTTAACGCCATTAACCGTGCATTTTTCCAACAGCCTGTCCGCAAGCGCGGCAACTGAAACGGACTTTTCCGGCAAATCCGTTAAAATCGGCAAGTTGAGCATGCAATTGCCCCGTCAACTGGCCTTGATTTTTTGCCAAGCCATTGACAGTAAACAGCTGGAGCCCGCCGAGCAGAATACGGCCATCTTTTATGCCTTGCAGCTGATCGGCCATGCCATACGCTGTTACTGTCTGTTTTACGACATGCCCTCCGCCACGCTTTGGCAAAAATCCGCCCAACTCTACAAGCTGGCCTCGGCAACCGGAGCCTTGAAGCTGCCGCAGGCAACAAAATTCAGCGAATTCAAGAACCAAGCCGATATCGAGTCCGTCATCAAGCGCAACCTACTGTTCAGCCTTACCTCTCCACGGCTGTACAAAGCCGAGGAAATATTCCAACTCTTCCAGCTGGCCAATCAATGCGCCCATTTACTGGACATTGAAACCTCGGCCGACGCCTTGGACAGCTTATTTTATTGGGATCCCGCAAAAGACGCGCCGCCTTATCCGGTCAGAAAAAACAACCGGCCCTTGCCCGCTCATTTTATAGCCATAAAAAGCCATCGTATCGGCCATGAATTGCAATTGGGCACCGTGCCAACCAAATTGAGCCCCAGCAACCAAAACAAACTGGCCTTACTGTTCAGCGGTTACAAACAGGTATTCAACGCTATCATTCCGGGCATGCCATCGCGTACCAAGATGGTTCCCGATTTCATCGGCGCCTGCCACTATTTGCAAGAGCTCAACAAGCTATCGAAAATCAATCAACTCAGCGCCCAACTTCGCGACCCCAAGAATACCGGTCGCGGCTTGGCCTTGGTCCCTCTGGAGTATCAACGTAATGTTTTCGACCATGCAGAGCGGCCTTTTGGCGGCGACATCGCCCTGGGCAAGTATGTCAATCTGCATAAAACCCCCAACAAGTCCTATTGGGTTGCCGAAAGCCGCATGCCGGATTGCGCGACCGGCGACATCGTGCTGTTGTACAAGGAACAACACCCGGTTTCGATAGCCGTCATCCGCCAGCAAAACTTCAACGAACTGTCCAATGCCACTCAATTGTTGCTGGAGCAAATCCCCGGCAATTGCACCATTTACAGTATTGCGGATGCGGCGAACGAAGCTTCCGCGCTCGTCGTTGCGGAAGGCACCGACCATGCGCAGGTTTTTTTAGCCGGCGGCAAGTACACTCTCAACGGCAAGATTGCATTAACGATTGGCGTATCGTTACGCCTGACCGCCTGCATGGAAAGCAATCCTTTTTTCGCCCGTTTCAGGTTTGCGCTCGAACAACCCTAAAACGTCCCGCAAACGCCATTCGCCCCGCCGCTTCCCATGAGCCCATTACCCATAGACACCGACCGCGCATCCTATCCCGCCGGGCCAGCTTCTCGACTCCCGCTCCATAACTTGCGCACTACCCCAAAACCGCTCTTTCTCGCCCTGATGCTTGCCGCTTCGCCGGCCACGGCCAATGCCGCCCAACAAACTTGTCTCGACAATGCCGGCAACCAGCAAGAGATCAATCAATGCAGCGGCATGGAAAATCAAGCGGCCGACCGGGAACTTAACAACGTGTATCAAGCGGTACTCCTGCAACACGGCGGCGACAAGGCATTTATCGACCATCTCAAGCAAGCCCAACGCGCCTGGCTAAAATGGCGCGACGCGGAACTCCTCGCCATTTACCCCGAAAGAGAACCCGGCTACTACGGCAGCGGTTTCAACGCTTGTTGGAACCGGCAAGCGGCATCCCTGACGCGCGAACGCACCCGGCAATTGCAAAAATGGCTGGACGGCGTGGAAGAAGGCGATGTCTGTGCCGGTTCTTACCCCATCAAACCCACGCCACCCGAATTGCAGGAAGGCCGGACCTCGCCCTAAAAGTTACCGGTTCCGCCTCGCTTTCGCCGCGAACCCATGCAACCTCCAAAACCTATTTTCGGCATGCGCCGACAAACAAAATCGGCCGATTTTGCTCCCGGAACCGCTGAAATAAGGTTTGACAGTCGGACGGCAGCGATTTAGTCCATTGGCCGGTCGGCGCCACTGGCGGGTTTCGATTAAATGTCCGGCGGTTTTGAAATTGGAATCGGTGGCGGATTTTATCGGAATACGCAAAATCAGCAACAACGCTTGATGCCATTCCATTTACGTTGGGTTTCGGCGGCGAAAAACGCCTTGCGGCTCATGGGCTGCCCTTCCGATGCGTGTTGTTGCCGCCAATGGGCCAGATAGCGTTGATAAGCGGCCTCGCCATTACAACCGCGCCACACTGTCGCGATACAGGACGCAGCCGATTTAACGCCCTGTTTCAGACTACTCGGAACCCGCCGCATATTTCACGCACTCGAACATCAGGTTATCCAACTCGTCCTCGGTATGTCGATCGGCATATTGCACCCCGCATTCCCGCTTTTCCTGCACGTGTTTGATCATGCCGTGAATGGATACCGATACGCCCGACTCCGGCAAAACGATGGAAATTCTGAGCTCGCCCCGGTCGACTTCAGGACTCAAGGGCTCTTCAAGCTTGATTTTGATACCTTTGTAACTCATATCCACCACCACGCCTTCGATGACGATTTCCTGATCGGGCGGCGGCGGATCGATGATGATGTGTGCGGTGAGTCCTTCGGGGTTAAAGCGTTTATGAATACGTTGGTCGGCTTCCACTTTCTGGCTCCTGGTTAGGCATGGCGGAGAGTATAGGCACAATCCCTTAAGCGGTAAACTTTATCTGTTGCGTTGGCCGGGCCCGGTTATTAAGGTGGCGAAATTTCATATGCAAAAGGTATAAAAGCTTAAATATTGAGTTTTTCCTCGATTTTCTGTTTGTAGTTTAAATAATGCAGGCTTTGGGGCCGGTCGAACGGCTCGATCCCCAATATTTCGTCCGGCGCATCGATTTCGGTGATATGAAAGGGATAGTCTTCGTGATTTTTTCTAAAACCGAAAATATAATTTTTTAAACTCTGATAGGAAGCGGCATCCGTGAGGTCGAACTTACGTTCGTTGCAATAAACGGCTTGCCCTTTTAACCGATCGACCACAATTCTGACCCGCAAGTCCAATACCGTACTGCCTTGCTTAACTTGGGTCGGATGGCAGGACACCACCCCCGTGGAGTTTTTTTGAATTTCGTAACACTCGATGCCGATACCCTCCGGCAGCTTGGCCTGTAATTGCAGGGTTTTGATAAAGACGCAATAGTGGACCAGAATATGTTGAGGATTGGCGTTGCTGTGTTGGCGTACAAACAAAGCGCCTTTTTCGTCGATGATATACACCGCTACATGCTTGCTGGTGGGGTGATAGAAAATCTGTACCTGATCGGCCCGGTTATGTCGGTATAAAAAGGGAATATAGGTTTGCTCCAAGACAAACTCGTCAAAAATCACCGGCGAAAATTGATTCCGCGGACTGGATAATTCGTGTATCAATTGATTGTGATTTTCCAAAAAGTAAAATCCGAGCACATTATTTTGCAGTTTAAAGCAGCAAAAACCGGCCGCGGCCGGCAGAATATACCGGTTGGCGTCTTGTTGCGGGTGGCCGGCAAAACCGGCCAACAAGCGCTGGAAAATGGTCTCGACCCTTAAGGCAATACTGCGCCCGCGCCCGCGGGTATAACAAATCACCCGCAAGCTTTCGGCCGTTAAAGGCTTGGCGGTTTCGTTAAAAACCTCGGTCAAGCAGGCAAAGATGCCTTCCAATCCGGTGTACTGCCGTAGGGTGACTTCGCCCCAGCTGGACACCGACAATTTATGCATGCCCTGCACAAAACAGTAGCGGCTCTCGCCATAACTTAAAGGATCCGAGCGTTCGCTCATCATAAACTGCTGTTGGTTGCCATCGATAGCCAACAGCTCGCCCAGGTTGATCAGCAATAAGGACGACAACAGCCGGTTGGGCGTTTTATAGACGTCCAGGCCGGTTTCCTTATGGGCTAAATGGGCCGTCAGAAAGGCGAACAACTCCGTTAATAGCCGGCTTAAATCGGTATCGGGAATCTTTTGGGTTTTAGCGTGAAAATGCAGATTAATATCGCGCCTATACAAGCCGTTCATCACCGCCCAGCACAACAATTCCAGCATCGTTTCGCATTGTTTGATGGCTTGTTCGGGCCGGATCGGCTGAGAGGGCAACCTACCGTCAAACAGGCACCAGACAGTTTCGGTGTCCGTTAAGGGCACTTCGGCTATCGCCCACACCTCCGGTTTGTTATAAACCATGGCCCGGGTGGTCAATATTTCAACCTTGCCGGGGCGAAGGTCCAAAAAAGCCCTGAGTTTACGGCTCAATAATTTTAAATCGCCATTTTGATCGGGATGGTCGATAGGGTTGCCGGTGATTTTTAGAATGATCCGCAGGCATTGTTGCAACTGGTCGCGAATTACGCTGTGTTCGCTGTTGGCTTTCTTAATGTCCCAGAATTTACCGTTACCCAAATTTTCCAACAAATCCTCGGGCCAATGCCAGCGGCGGGCAATCATTTCCATAAAGGCGTCATGCAAATAGCGGGCTTTCGTATCCAAAGCCGCAGCGGATGATCCCATGATCTTTATATGGAAACATTCCCGTGCCAGATTGAGCCGCTGCGTGGAACCCGCCTGCCGTAAATAGCCATCGACTTTATTATAAATTTGCAGATAAGGATCCAAAGTATCGACATTGAAATCGCCGCTGTAAATCGCCTGCTTCATCGACACGCATAACCAGTGCGGATCGGGAAATTCGGCGGCATAGCTCTCCATTAGAAACAACTTCAGTAAAGCCTTATGCGGTGAGTTGAGCGACTTATAAATATGCCAAAGCGTGGCGCTGACGAACTCGGCTAACGGCATATCCTGCAAGCCGCCGAAATCCAACACATCCGTTTCGGATATAAAGCGGTTTTCCAGTAAGTGGGCGACATAGCTTGCATACATTTTTTCCTGGTGCGGCGGCACCAACCACCACACCGGCACCCGCCCGGCTATATAAATAGACGTGCGATAAAACTCTTCCAACAACAGATAATGCTGGGTTTCGCCGCTGCTTTCGCTGGAAATCGGGGTGTTTTCGCCTTTTTTAAATTGCTCGCTATTCACCAAGAAAAAGTGGACTTCCAACTTTAGGGATTCCGCCCATTTTTCAACCAGCCGGGCTTTCTGCCTTAACTCTTCCAATTCGGTAATGGACAAGTTGGGTTGATGACACAGCCAGATGTCGATGTCGCTATCCTTGGAAAAGGCCATGCTGCCGACGCTACCCATTAAAAAGATACTCTGTATCGGGTAATTTCTGAGCGCCTTGCGCTTGTACGTAAACCCCTTGGAAAACTGTTTGGCGGTATCGACCGTTTGTTTGCCGGGCAAATAATCCGGAATCCCGGCTGGCGTTTCCAGAGAAACGAAGCCTGGTAACAATGGGTGATTTTGATGAAAAAGCAGCGGTAACAGATGCAAAAATTCGTACTGGCGCGGCTGCAAAAACTCCCGCATCCGCTGCAAGCGGCCTTGATTAAAATACTTAAAACGCTGGGTGACGGCATGCAGATCTTTTTTACTGATCTCTTCGCCCGGCGCGCCTAAATGGATGGGGGGAAAGCGGGAAGTCAAACTTTATCCTGCGAAAAATACGGTGCCGCCAGTATAGGTAATCAAATAGGCTTATGGAAGTTCAACTGTACGAATCTGCCATGTTCGTCATCAAAACAACTGAACCGGGTCAAACAAGCGTGCGGTACGTCGATTTGGAAACCGTGCCGCGGGGGGAAATTCAATAATTGCGAATACAGGGTTCTAACAACCCCGGCATGGGTCACCACCAGCACGGTTTGGCCGGCATGCTTATTTAAAAGTTCATCCCATGCATGCCGGACCCGGGTGGAAAAGTGCGAATAACTTTCGGCGTTCGGCGGGGTAAAATCCAGCGGTTGCCGGTAAAACGACTGCAAGGCGTGCGGACTCATGCGATTGATCTGTTCCGCGCTAAGGCCTTCCCAATCGCCGAAATCCAGTTCCGCCCAAGCCGGCTCGATGGCAATTTCGGTTTTCTGCTCCCGCGCCCAAGCCGAAGCGAAAGCAGCGCATCGGCTAAGCGGGGAACTGACCACAACTTGCCATTGCCGGCCCCGGCATTGTCGGAACATTTGCCGCCAGCCCAATTCGGTTAATGGATCGTCCGTTCTGCCGCGAAAACACGCCTCGCCCCTCACCTCCCCGTGCCTAAGCAAATCGATCGCAGTCTGCTGTAATTTCACCGTCGACATACGGGCGATACCGCTCAAGTGTTCAAGGTATCCATCGGATCGATCATAAACTCCATGGCTTCAACCGCGGCGCCATGCAATAAATTTTTAGAAAACCGGGCCATCAAATCCTCCGTGAAAAAATATTTTATGCAAGAATAGCAATAAAAAGGCTACCTGACGGCGTAGACGGCGATTCGGCCCTTATAAACCCTTAATATGCGAGGTAATTCGATTTTCTCGCGTCCTTCGTAGCTATTTATATCCGATCCAACAAACAGGAGTAAGCCGTCCATGCTTTGGTTAAAAGCATTACATTTGATTTTCATGGTGACTTGGTTTGCCGGTTTATTTTATCTGCCCAGGCTGTTCGTATATCACGCCATGAGCAACGACGAGATTAGCAACGAGCGTTTCAAAGTCATGGAACGCAAACTTTATTACGGCATTATGACACCGGGCATGATTTTAACTCTGCTATTTGGGATATGGATGTTGGCCGATTATGCTTGGTCATTGTATTCGGCGGCGGGCTGGCTGCATGCCAAACTCAGCTTGCTGGTGCTAATGGTGATTTACCACTTGTTCTGCGGCAAGTGGCTGCTGGCATTTAAACATGACAGCAATCAACACAGCCATGTCTATTTTCGCTGGGTGAACGAAGTACCGGTCATTTTTTTAATCGCCATCGTTTGGCTGGCGGTGCTTAAACCCTTTTAAGCACCGTTCCGCGATTGAATGCTAAAGGCGTTTGCCTTGAAACCATAATTCCAACATCATCAATATCCAGATCAATTCGCCATAATAAGCGGCATGGATGCTTTGATGCATTTCCATGGCGTGGTCGAGAAACCGCGGCTGAAAATAATCGCGTTTTTTCAGTGCCTGTATGGCATCGTAAGCCAACTCTTTTAAGGGCTGATGGTCTTTTAGCCAGATACCGAACGGCAAGCCGAAGCCATGCTTGGGTTTGTTGATGATTCGATCGGGCAGGAAATCGGCCATGGCTTGCTTGTAAAACCAGCGCAGCTTTTGGCCTTTTAATTTATCCATTGAGGGAATTCGGCAGGATAAATCCACGATACGCTGATCCAGCAACGGATAATACACCTCGACCCCGGCCATTTCGCACATCCGGTTGACTTTGACCAAGTCGTTGTCGTGCAAGGTGGTTTTCCAATCCAGGTAAAGCATGCGGTTCAGTGTGCTGGCATTTTCCGGGCGCCGATAGCAATCCCTGAGCAGTTGCAAAGGTTCGGCAACATCGATCTGAGCCAGAAATCCGGCCTGAAAAATATCGTTAATATCATGCCGATGCAAATAATTGTAATCCTGTAAACGGTCCGGCATTGGCGTTTTAGCCTGCTCGATATAGCGTTTTGCTTTAAAAGGGATTTTGCTTTCGGCCAATGCTTGGGGCAAACGGTATAAACCTGCTTCCAAAGCCAGTTTTGCAAATCCCGGCAGGCGATGGTAATGGTCAAACAACATCTGTTTGGCATAACGTTCATTCCCTGCAAAAATTTCGTCGCCGCCATCGCCTGCCAGCAATCGAGTCACGCCATTATCTTTGGCTAATTTCGCACAATAATACGCGGCCAATGCGGAAGAGTTGCCGAACGGCTCGTCGTAATAACTCGCTATTAATGGCACGGCGGCAACGGTGTCTTCCGGCGTGACATAATATTCGTGCTGACGGGTATTGAAATGCTTGACGGCTATATTGGCATATTCGATTTCGTTGTAGCCTTCCACGGGAAAACCCATGGAAAAGGTTTTCGCCTGGCCCGGAAACACTTGGGCCAATGCGCCCGCGACACTAGAGCTATCCAGGCCGCCGCTCAAAAACGCGCCGGTGTTTTTTTCGGTTTCCGCCATGGAACCGACCGTATCCACCAGCAATTGCCGCAGTTCTTGGCCGGCCTGATGCAAATTACCGGACATCCGCTCCTGGAATACCGGCTGCCAATAACGTTTCAGACTTATCTCGCCATCCTGATAAATCAGGTATTGCCCACCTTCCAGTTTTTTAACCTGCCGGTAAATCGTATTTGGGCTGGGACAATGATGGAAGTAAACGTAATCGTATATACTTTGTACAGAAATCTCTGTACCGACATCGGGATGGCGGATAACAAAATCGGCACTGGATCCGAACACGATGCCGTCATGAGTCTGGGCATAATAAATGTTGCTTAGCCCGATGGGGTCGCTAGCCAAAATCAGACTTTGCCGCCGCGCATCAATCAAAACCCAGGCCCGCGGATCGGCTTGCTTAGTTACAAAATCTCCCCCTTGCTGCCGATAGGCATTTAAACAATGTTCTAATTGGCCGATTTTTACAAGCGGATTTACGGCCATCAAAAGGCATTGGTCTGCTTGCACGAATGCTTCGGTGTCCGCGGCAAAGCCATAGCCTAAGCCATCCCAAGACGCCAAATTTTCATTCGTTGCCATCCCGTCGCACAATGTCCGCAACTCGTTTATTTGGAGCTTTGCTCCAAGCCAGCCTATATATTTTGTCATTGCTGTAAATTAGATCGATTAACTTCGGAAATCAATGCTAAAAGCCCCTCTGTAGTTTCCTGCCAGGAAAATTTTTCCGCATATTGCCGGGTTTTTTGCCGGTCGGGATAATTATCAAACAAGCACTCGACGGCTTCAATGATACCTTGAACGCTTCGCTCTTTGCATAACACCCCCGCTTCCGGGGCTTGAACGACTTCTGGCGTGCCCCAAATACGCGTGGCGACCACCGGAGTGCCGCAGGCCATCGCTTCAAGCAGCACATTAGCCCACCCTTCCCGGCTGGAAGCCAATACTAAAGCATCGGCAATGTTATATAACTCGGGTAATTGTTGCTGCGGAACCTCGCCAATAAACCGCACCCTCTCTTGCACAGCATGTTGTTTGGCCAATAGCTCCAATTTTTCTCGCCATTCTCCGTCGCCCACGATGAATAGCTCATAATCCGGCAATGACGACATGGCTTCGATCAATAAATGATGGCCCTTTCTTTCTATTAAATAGCCAACGCTAATCAGCAAATGACGCCGCACGTTCCATTTTTGCCTCATTTCATCCCGCATAAAAAAAGGATGGAACAAATTTAAATCCACACCATTTCTATATACGCCAGTGGCAGTTTCATCAAAGCCAATATCCACCATGCGTCGACGTAAAGCTTCACAAACCGCAAGATTAAAGCGTGCAATCTTGCTCGCCCACACTATCATTTTTCTAGGAATGGTAAAGTTGGATATCAGATTTATATCGGTTCCCCTGGCCGTAATCAGCAAGGGAATTTTTAAAAGTTTTGCAACTATCGCAACGGCCACCCCGTCCGGATAATAATAATGGGCGTCAATAATATCAAACTTATGGCCTTTATTATTTAAGTGTAAAATCTCCCAAAAAAGGGTAATCGCAAGAAATATTGGCGTGGCCAGCATGCCAATTTTGGGTACGACTAAATACCGTGGGTGATACACATTGAGTCCATGCCATAGCTCATATCGAGGTACGTCAACTAATTTGGAATACTCTGGAAAAAACCTGGATTTAAACGGCACCCAAGGTACGGGGGCAATTACCTCGATATTAACCCTACCGCTTCGGCTGAGATGCTGCACTCGGGTCTCTACAAACACACCGTGTCTAAATTGAATAGAGTTTGGGTAAAGCGTAGTTACCACAAGACAGTTTATAGGGTTCATTGCTTCGATAACAATTTCAAAAATACACTTTCTACTTTTTTTGCATTTTCATCCCAAAACAGTTTTTTATCATCCATGGTCTTTCTAGCCATATTACCAAGAGCATCTCTTAATTCCTTGGAAGAACATAACCGCTCTAGCTGCATTGAAAATGAAGCTTCGTCCTCTGGATTAAATAAAAGCGCGTTTTCATTGTCCTTTAGAATTTCCAAGATATTTTTTCTATCGGGCGCCAAGATTGCCTTGCCTAAGGCCATATATTCAAAAAGCTTAAGAGGGGAAGCATATTCGACAACATCAGGCTGCAAGGCAATATCAAAAGCATTTACGTAATCAGCAACTTTCTGCCTGTCTACAACCCCCATAAAACTAACCTTATCATTAATACCCAATCTTTCACTCTGCTGCTGCAGCTCCTGCATTGCAGGCCCATCGCCTATTAATAATAAATGCCAGTTTTTATCCGGATTTTCGCTTATTGACAGCAAGACTCTGTCAAGCCTATGCCACGTCCTAACAAATCCAACAAATCCAAGAATTAGCTTGTCCCGTAAACCCAAAACATCCCTGACATTTACTCCAGAGTTGTATGTTGAGAATTTTGTTTGATTAATTCCGTTTGGAACCACCAAACATTGTTCATCATTAACGTTTTCCGCTAATACCATTTGTGCCAACACTTGCGTAACGGGTAATACAAAATCAGCCTGCCGCCACACAAACCTTTCCGACCACTTTGCTAGCAATCTCAATTGAATGCCATGATTTTTTTGTCGCTCAAAAAAAAGCGGCGCATTAATTTCTAAAATCAAAGGCAATTTAAATATTTTTTTTGCCAATATTCCAGAAATAAAAAACAAATTGTAGCGTTCGTAAATACAATCCGGCTTGTGCTTTATAATTGATAAAACAAGCTTAAACAAATCAAAAAAACAATAGCTAAATTCAATAAGCTCATGCATAAAACCCGGCAAAAAACTGCGTAGCGACTGAACCGCTCCGGAACTTTTTCCAAAGTCCTTTTTTGTCAACTGCGCAGGCTCGACAACCACCACCTCATGCCCGATTTTTCGCAATGAATTTATCATTTCTTCTATGTGGACATACTGCCCATCTTTTGAAGCAATGCGGTGATGGTAAAGAATTTTCATATTTTGCAATTACCCTGTTTTTATGGCACTCAAAAAATTTTAAATTACTAGACTCGGCATTAGCCACTTTTTAATATACACGAGCAATAATGTCAGCTAAATTTTAATTAAACGAAATAAAAAACTGCAGATTAAGGCTAAAAATAGGCGCCATACAACATTATCTATTTATAACCTTAAAATCCAAAAAATTTGCCATATACGGATTGATATTTACTAACGACTTTTAACCAACTTCGCTCATTTTTCACATAAAGTCTTGCAGACTTTCGCATCCTATCCCCAAGTCCTTTCTCTTTGATTGCCATTAATACAGTTCGAACCAATGATTCCTTATCGCCAGCCTTAAACAAATACCCTGTTTCTTGATCACGAATATATTCGCGGTGCCCTCCTACATCCGACGCCACTACAACACAACCTATTGCCATTGCTTCCAATGGTTTTAGCGGCGCCGATAATTCTGTAGAGCGCGTAGAAAAACTTGGATAAATTAAAATATCAATTAAATTATAATAGCGTTGAATCCGGTCATGAGGAACCCGCCCGGTCATTAAGACAAAGTCCTGTAAATCAAGCTCCTTGATTTTGTCTTTAAGTTGTTTAACCTGCGGCCCACCACCCACAAGCAACACTCTAACATTGGGTTGATGCCGAATAATGTCAGGCAAAGCATTCAAAAGTAGCGCCAAACCCTCGTAAGCATAAAATGAACCGATAAAACCGAGCACTTGTTTATCGACCAAATTTAACTCTTGCGTAAGCACGGGATCAGGAATCTCACTGCAGGCGAATTTATTTATATCGACTGCATTCGGAATCACAGTAACTTTATCGGCCTTTACCCCTCTACTAATAATATCGTTTCTCAGGCCTTCGCAAAGGGTGGTTACCGCATCGGCCCGTTTGAAGACATAGGTTTCCAATGCCTTGCTGATACGGTAGCGCAGACTGTCTTCTTTCGTGGTACCGTGATTGACTGCTGCATCCTCCCAAAACGCCCTGCATTCGTAGACCAAGGGAATTCGATATTTTTTTGACATCATCAATGCCGCCAAACCATTCAATGCCGGAGAATGCGCATGCAATATATCCGGCTTGATTTCAGGAATTATTTCGTCTAAACGCCTTTCCAAACTCTTAACAATGGCCCATTGATTGACAACAGGAAAATTAGTAAAAATGCCTTCGGGATCAGGGGAACGAAAAAAGTTTAAACCATCAACGGTTTCACACGCCGAACGCCCGCCAACATGCTTTGAAGAAGTAATATGGTATGTTTCCCACCCCAGCTTTCGCTGCTCCTCAAGTATAGCCCGGGTACGAAAGGTATAACCGCTGTGCAAGGGAATGGAATGATCCAGGATATGCAAAACTTTCATATTTAAATATTTTTAAGCTTGATTTGGTTTAGACCCAACCATGACCAACAGCCACACAATTGAATGTTTAATCATAAAAATCAAACGAATACATCAAGGTTACAAATATGTAAAATATTAGTTATTGGCTCATTAAACCGATGTTTTATACGAAAAAAATATAAAATTTTTATTTTTTTCGATTGTTAGCCTTAATTAATCGGCCAACCGCCTTACGTGCTAAATGAGGAAATAACAACTTTACCGGCATTCTTAAATAATGTCCTCTAATATAGATCGCAAAGCGACTCATTGCTGAAATAAAATTATTGTCTAAAGGATGTGAAGATTGTAAAGCCTGTAAATAAATTTTCGGCAAAAGCACTCTGGACAATACATCCAATTTTGCAGCTTTTTTTACATTATCATACACATTCTCTGGGACCTTCATTTCCAACATATCGATCAACATCGACATAGCCAATAAAAGAGGCCAGCTTAGCCCAGTGATATAAGCTCGTTCTGCCAGCAGTGTCCAGAAATTTTGATCCTCCTTCAAAAATTGATTGATTAAGAAATTTAAATCAATCAAATCACGAAGGCCATTTCGTAATTCACTTTCATAAAAAAAATGTATAGCACTGTGAAGCACCATATCCTCATGGGCCAAAACAGCAAAACCTGAAACTCGTGATGGAATAGCATTCTGAAAAAACAGGTCAATATTTGGACTATTCAGAGCGGTCAATGGAAGTATGTTGTGGTGAAGATCCAGTGCACTACCCCGTTGGCAATGAATCATAGGTGGAATTTCATGCATCCATTGCCGATAATAGCGCTGATCATAAGCATCGATATTACCCACACTCCACCCTTTAAGCATCAAAGCGGCTTCGGCTTTCGCAAGGTGTGAACGAGGCACCAATAAATCAACATCTCCGTAAAGCCTGCCTCGAGCCGCATCGAGATCATTTATCGTATAAGCGGCACCTTTGAGCAAAACTTTTGGAATATCGAGCTTACGCAATGCATCGTCCAAATGCCTAATCTCCCATTGAATAGCCTGACGTTGATGCAAGCTCAAAATACGTGCGGCAATTATATGAGGACGAACCTTACTAGGCAAAAAAGCCAACATATTCTGGTCATGAACACTTTCTGCAATTCGACCGATAAGATTACTGGCTCTTGCCAAACGTAAGAGTTTATCCCAGCTGTCTAGCGGTAAATTACGAAGATTGCCTGGAAACTGAATAACGTCAAGCAGCAAAGAAGTATTAAGCGAGCAAACCATTCAAAATCCATTTCTCGTTAGTTGCTCTGATTCCGCCAATTGCTCAAAGGTTAATAATGCATCTTCAAGCCGACTATAAATAAAATCATAACAATCACAATGATCAATCAATCTTGTAACAAGATTGAAACCAGTTTCACCCAAGATACTATAATTAAGTGCGTTTTCAGCCAAATCAATACAGCTTTGTGGCTTGGATCGTAAGGTTAGAGAAGGCTCCGCATCTGCAACATATTTTGGAAAAACCACCCAACGCGGAAACGCTCTTTCCCGCATCTTCATCACACTATCGATGGGTGGTGCTAGATGAGTAACGCGCCCTTTCAGAGTATCAAAAACTTCAGGCGACCATTCCGCATCAGTTACGAATCTACGAATGATATCAATTGACTCATTTTTGAGATTGATTGGACGAGCACAAGCCTGAGCTTCCATGTTTTCTATATCCAGTAGGGTTAATTCATCAGAAAACAATCGCCAACCATTGAATGCAAGCGCTGCACATAAAGTACTTTTACCTGAGCCGGGCGGGGCGGGCAAAATAAGCACTTGCCCATTTCGCTCTAAGGAAGCGGCGTGAATGGTAAACCAGAAATGACAGGATGCTGCGACCATCCAGTTAATGCCCCATTCAAATAACGCTGGGGCTTGGTCTTTAGGTAAAGGCTCAAACGGCCTTTCGCCATCAACTAGGAATTCGGCTTGTGGACGATACCAACGCCGCAAATTTGCCGGCGCCTTAACTTCAACATAGAAGTCGGCAAAGTCAGGTGATATTTGAAATGGATGATGTTTATAAAGTGTATAGATAGATTTTGCCACCGATGGCATTATAGAACGGCATCGAATCACCAAAGAGCCAACTTCCAATGCCAACTTGCCTTCCTTAAGAAATCTTGAAAAATCAACAAAAGAAAGTTGCGCAACGCTCCCTCTAATAACTGTCACGAGAAATTAATTTGTGAATATATTAAGTCTAGTCAATTGTTGCAAAGACTGCTCAATGTCAACTTCTGCCATATCGGGTATTCGCCTAGCTAGCAAATCAAGTGTCTCCCTGTTTATATTCGCTTCACATTCAGGTAAGTTTAGAATGCATAGAAATACGGCCATCGTTTCTGCGTCCAAATAATGGGTATATCCAGAGCGTCTATCAAATACAACACTGCCATCCAACCATGACCGATGAGCAAAAAAACTGCTACGGAGCCCCTCGGCAGAATGAATCATAAGAATGACGACTATGGCGAAATGAAATTTTCAACCAAATAATTCTTAATATCTTCGCCATTCCATGACTCCCCCGCTACCACTTCATAGCTACCATCACTAGCATATTCCGCCCATATATCCCTCACTCCTTGTTCAGTTAATGCTTGGTCACTTACCAAGCCTGCAAGCACATTTAAATAGGCCCCAACAATGTGAAAGGCAACCATCTGAGGGTCACCAGTTCCACCCAAATTAAGCACTTGTATCAGCGTCTTACTACTACCATTACTGTTTTTGTAGGTGTTGCCTACATATGAACCCGTTGCAAATAATGGATGAAATGGCGTATATTTGGAAACGGGCCAATCAGTAGCGTTCTTCCAATAGCCCGGAGACTTGCCGTTACAAAGACCATTTTTGTCATTCTGTGAGAGGCTAGTGTTCCTAGACAAAGAGCGAGACGGTGTAAAACAAACACCGCCGCCCCCACCGCCACCAAGCGCCGGCCTACTTGCTAAAGTCAATATTACAGGAGCGACAGCACCTGCTTTAGCAAACGAACGCCTTGACTTATCAACCATTTGTTCGCTAGTTTGACTTTCGTCCGATTGGACGATTTGTTTATTATCTATCTTCATCTCGAATCGCCTTAAAGAAATATGAACTTGCTGCACTCTAGCAAATCAGTTATCGCCTGTCCATTACCCAGTTGGCCAATGTCAATAAAACTTACAGGTTGTTTCGCAGGAACGCCTCAAACATCAGCAGCGACCAAATAGGCGCACTGTAATCGCGTAATCCGGCCTGATGCTGAGTAACAATATATTGCAAAAAAGATGGGTTAAACCAGCCAGTTTGTATCAGCGTATCACCTAACAAGGCGTCTTGCACCCGTTGTTTTAGCGGCCCTCTAAACCAGCTTGCCAAAGGTACCGCAAAGCCCATTTTGGGGCGATAAAGAATATCGTCGGGCAAATAGTTCTCCAACGATTTTTTAAATACATATTTACCCTCCCGTCCATGCAATTTAAGCCCGGGCGGTAAGGTGGCCATCCATTCCACTAATTTGTGATCCAACAACGGTACTCTCACTTCCAGAGCATGCGCCATACTGGCTCTATCGACTTTCGTCAGAATATCGCCGGGCAGATAAGTTTTTAAATCCAGATACTGCACCATCGAAAGCGCATCGCTCGGCGCTTGTTCTTTGTAGCGACGAAAGACCTCAATGGCCTGATAGCCTTGCAACTGGCTTTTTAGCCGATCGCTAAACAATTGCTCGCGCATCTCATCGGACATAATCGACACGCTGTGAAAATAGCCTGCCATGGAATCTCGCCCGATGGATTCCAATGTCGATTTGGCGCGCAAAAACTTGGGCGCCCAATCCAGCTTAGGGTAAATGCCTCCTAAAATTGAGAATAACGGCACTCGCAATGCATCCGGTAACAAGCTACGCATTCCGTCTTCGTAAGTATGCCAACGATGCCGGCGGTAACCGGCCAGGTTTTCGTCACCGCCATCACCGGATAAGGCCACGGTCACTTGTTTTTTGGCCAGTTCGCAAACCCGATAAGTCGGCAGCGCGGAACTGTCCGCGTAGGGTTCATCGTATAAACCGGATAATTTATCGATCAAGCTAAAATCGGCTGGATCGACCTGCTCCACCCGATGCGCGGTGCGATAACGTTCCGCCACTTGGGCGGCAAATTGCGATTCGTTGAATTTAGGGTCGCCGAAGGAAATCGAACAGGTATTGACCGGATCGGCCGACAAACCCGCCATCATCGCCACCACCGCACTCGAATCCACGCCGCCGGATAAAAACGCACCCAGCGGCACATCGGCCACCATGCGGATGTTAACCGCTTCCCGCAAGCGCTCGATCAATTCCTCGCCGGCTTCAGCCACATCCCGGTTTTGCCCCGGCTCAAACTTTACATCCCAATATTGTCTGGGCTTCCATTGCTGCAGACCTTTTTTAATGGTTAAGCAGTGACCCGGCTCCAACTTATAAACCCCCTGATAAATGGTTTTCGGGTCGGGGATGTAACCGAAGCCGAAATAATCCTCAATCGCTGTCGAATCGATTGTTTTAGGCAACAGCGGGTGCAATCTTAATGCCTTGAGTTCGGAACTGAAAATAAACTGGTTATTCGGCAACTGCGCATAAAATAGCGGTTTGATGCCCAAACGGTCGCGCGCCAGAAACAGAACTTGTTGCGCTCTATCCCAAATCGCAAACGCGAACATGCCGCGCAAACGCTCGACGCACGCCTCCCCCCAGGCTTGCCAGGCATATAAAATGACTTCGGTATCGCAATGGGTTCTAAAGCTATAGCCCAAGGCCTCCAACTCTTGCCGCAAGTCCGGAAAGTTATACACCTCGCCGTTGTAGGTCAGCACCACATTGCCATCCTGGCTATGCATGGGCTGCTGGCCGCTGGACAAATCGATAATTGACAGGCGGCGATGCCCGAATCCCAAACCGGGCTCGGTATGCAAACCACCCTCGTCAGGTCCCCTGTGGAATTGCGATTCATTCATTCGCGACAGCAAATCCCGATCGATTTCGGATTTTTCATGAATGTCAAAAATACCCACTATGCCGCACATATTAGCTCCCTAGGGCTTGATTAATGTCTGTCATACACTGCCTGATAGCGCGCCACCATGCTATCGATTGAAAATTCCCGCCGGGCCCGCTGTAAAGCTGCTTGAGCAAATTGCCGCCGCTTGGCGTTGTCGTCGATAAGCGCTTGCAAAGCCATAGCCATTGCCGGCGCATTTTCCTTTTCCACTAAAAGACCGGTTGTTTCGTCGACAACCAACTCCGGGTTACCGCCCACGCGGGTCGCAATCACGGGCAATCCGGTTGCCATGGCTTCCAGAATCGTATTGGATATACCTTCCGCCTTGGAAGGCAATACAAATACGTCAAAACTCCGCATGATTTGCGGAATATTGTGACACGCCCCCGGCAACCAAACATTTTCCACTAAGCCGTGTTTCTCAAGCAGATTGACAGCCAACTCGCGTAAAGGCCCATCGCCGATAAGCGCTAATCGGGCTTTGTCCGCAAAGACCGCTGACTCCTGGCATGCCAGTATATAAGCTTTCACCAAGGTCAGTTGATCCTTAACCCCATGCATGCGGCCGACAGTGCCGATCAGCAGTTTATTCTCCAACTGCAACGGGCAATTTTCAGGCATTTGCCTCTGGCCTTCCCTAGGATAAAACAGTTCCGTATCGACACCGTTGCAGATCCGGGTAATTTTTTTGACGGGTATGCCCACCTTCATCTGCAAATAATTCTGCAGTTGTTGGGATAAAGGAATAAAACAATGAATTATCAGCCCCATTAAAAACCGTAACCATCGGTATTTAACGTTGTTACCTTCGGGGTCGAATACATCCCAGCCATGCTCGCCCTGCACTCTTAAAGGCACTCCCGCCAAAAAAGCACAGAGTTGATATTCTATGGCGGCCAAGTTGCGGGTATGCACTACCGCGGGCTTAAGCTGTTTAAGTAATTTGTAGACTTTTACGAAGGACTCGCCATCCTGACCCGGTTTTTTGTGTATTTCATAAATCGCCACACCCGGCCGCCGGATGCGCTTGCTGAAATCCGTACTATCGGTCAAACAAATAATAGCGTGCCGGTAACTATCGCTCGACATGCGGTTGATCAGATTGACCAGACCGTTCTCCAGCCCGCCCACGCCCAGGCGGTATATGATGTGTACGATCAAAGGCGGTTGCTCAGACAAGGCTGCCTCTCTCCTTATTCGACAACATTCGGCATAACCTTTGCCCGCTATGCCGCCAACTAAAGTCATCCCGCACATAGCGGCGATGCTCCGCTACGGCCGTCAAAGGTTGTTGCAATATTTCGACAACTTGGTCCGCAAATTCTTGAGGGTTATCGGCAACCGCTACTTTTAAGGACTGGTTACCGGGAATACCTTCCATCGCCGCCGAGGTTGCCACGATGGGCTTAGCCATCGCCATGGCCTCAAGCACTTTGTTTTGAATGCCGCGGGCAATCCGCAACGGCGCCACGACTAAACCGGCATGCGCAATATAATGCCTAACATCATCCACACGCCCGGTAACAATCACCGATGCGTCATTCTCCGCCAGTTGCAGCACGGCTTTGGCCGGCTTTGAACCCACAATATAAAACCGCGCCTCCGAGACTTGTTGCTTCACCAGCGGAAACACCTGTTGAGCAAACCAAACCACGGCGTCGACATTGGCCCAATAATCCATGGCCCCGGTAAAAACAATGGCTGATTCGGTTTCCGGGAATGGTGAGTTGAACGTTAAAGCCGGATCGAAAAAGTCGGTATCGACACCGTTGTTTACAAAGCTGATTTTATCGGCGTGTGCGGGTGCCAACTCCTTAAATAACCGGGCTTCCTGCTCGGATACAAACAACGTGGTTTTGGCCAGACCGGCAATATGAGTTTCGAAATCCAGCAGTTTTTGCGCCTCGCGTAGATACACCCAACTGGCCGGCCAGGTTTTACTGCCGGCATATTGCCGCCATTTATCGGAATCCACATCCACAAAATCGGCCACCAAACCCACCCTTGGGTGATTTTTTAAATATTGGGCCATTGGCGAGGAAAAAATTAAGGCATGTTCTATATTGTGTTCCGCAATCGTTTTGTCTACCCACGCCTGCATCGCTGCATTGCGATAGTACGGCAAACTCAGCGCCTCTCCGGTCAAAAAACCGCTCAAGCTCTTCAATTTCCCCAATTTAGGCTGTAAATCGATGTTAAAGCAGTACTTGCAATAAGGCTTTAATGCATCGACATACTGTTTATCATCCGCGTCGTCGATAAAGGTTCCCAAGTAAATTTCGTACTTTTCCGCCAAGGCTTTCAGGAAATGAAAAGAGCGGATCTTATCGCCTTTATTCGGCGGATACGGGATCCGGTGCACTAAATAGAGTAGCTTCGTCATAAGCGGATTACCCTAAATCTTTAGCCAACCAGGGCCCTACCAGTTGACTGACCGGTAACGGCAAGCGTTTCCAGGCAGCAATAAATAATTGATACTTAGGATTAAGCGGGTTGATGTCGGGAATTTGTTGCGCCTTAACCAGATCGATTTCATAGAACAATGGCTCGGGCTCGAATCCCCAATGCTTTTTAAACCGATAAGAGCCGGTACCTTCTTTGCTGCGGCCATAATCGAATACTTTACAGCCTCTATCCACGGCACGCCGCATGACTTCCCAGTACATAAAATCGTTGCCTTTCAGATCCCGGGCCAAATCGGTACCGCCACCGTAGTAAGGCAATACTTCGTCTTTGAAATAAAAACTCATGACGCCGGCGACCAGACGGCCTTCATGTTCGATGATCAAAATCTCACACTGCTCGGCAAAAACTTGTTTTAAGACTTCGAAATAACGTTTGGGAAAGACCGGCGTGCCCAAGTTTCTGACACTTTCCGAATAAGCCCGATAAAAACGTTCGACCGATTCATCGACTACGCTGCTCAAACCGGCTTTGATCCCCGCCCTTACCATGGCTCGTTGTTTACGTGGAATCGCCGCCATATTTTTTTCATGGTCGCTATCCAGGGTTTTTCTAAAGGTCACATAAAGTTGCTTATGCGGCCAATCCGGATGCTGCTGCTGGCGATTGCGCATTTCCAGATAATCCACGCCTAATTCACGCGCCAGTTGTTGGGCTTGGTTTTGCAAGGCCGCAAAAGCCTGATCATTACTGGCGACTATGCCGCCATAGACGCAAAAAGCATTGGAAATTAAGGCATTACCAAACAACAAACTATTGATATGCACCAAAGGCAAAATACCGGTGATTTGGCCGTCTTGTTCGGCAAAGTAGTAATAAGTCTTATGCGAAAAAGCTTGTTGCATGACTTGCCGCCAAGCCGACAGATGAAAAAAACTGGCTGCATCGGATGCGTTGACATAATTATCCCAACGCTGGCAATCAGCAGGTTCAAGTAGTTTAATCATGATGGCGTTTTGGCAAGTGGAGTGCTTAAAAAAACATTTTGCATGGTATCCCAAGCAAAATCATTTAATAAGTTATTGAGACGGCTTTCTACCCGGCTTAAATTTAAATAATGTCTAAAGCGCGATTTAAACGGCAGGTTCTGTTGTCTGGGCTGATGCGGATCGATTTCCCACGGATGAAAATAAAAAATACCCGCTTGCCGTTCAACCAAATTCAGATATTGATAGGCGGCTTTGGAAAACAGATAAGGATACAGCCGAAAAAAACCGCCTCCCCCGCAAGGTATATTTTTACCTGGAATTTTTAGGGTGGTAATCGGCAGCTCAAGCAAGTTTTGCGTATTATCCGGGTGAAAAGCAAACCGCGGCGCCGATGGCATGCCGTATAAATCATGTTTGACCGGATAAATGCTGGAGCTATATAAATGCCCCTCTTCTTCCAAAATCCGCAAAGCCCAAAGATTCTTGGCACCTATCGAATAGCTGGCCGCACGGTAGCCGATAACGGCTTGACCCGTCATGTCTTCCAGCAACCGTTTGGTTTTTTTGATATCCGCACGAAATTGCTCGGGCGTTTGCTCCGTTACGCGAATATGCTCATAGCCGTGCGAGGCCAATTCGTGACCCTCGGCGACAATGCGTTTCACCACCGCCGGATAACGCTCCGCCACCCAGCCCAGTGTAAAAAAAGTGGCTTTAACTTGATGCTGGGCAAATAAATCCAGAATGCGTTCAGTATTGTCGGCAACCCGATGTTGTAACGTATCCCACTGGGATTTATCGATATGTTTTTCAAACGCCGAGACTTGGAAATAATCCTCGACGTCAACCGTCATAGCATTGGTGATTGCACGTTGCGTCATATGAATTCAGTTATCCGGCAGATAGCGGCGAACAATTTCCGCAACGATACGTTGCGCTGCCATTCCATCCCAATACTCGGGCACGCGTCCACTTTTGCCGCCGTTGGCTAACACTTCTTCGACACACTGCATGATTTTAACCGGATCCGTGCCCACAACGGTATTGGTGCCCTCGGTAACGGTAATCGGCCGCTCGGTATTTTCGCGCAAAGTTACGCACGGCACGCCTAAAGCGGTAGTCTCCTCCTGCAAACCGCCCGAATCAGTGAGTACCAACCTAGCAGCCTGCATCAAACCCAGCATCTCCAGATAGCTGACTGGTGGCAACATTATCACCCGTTCTTCAGGCAATTCAGATAATAAACCAGCCTGACTAATCTTTTGCTGGGTACGGGGATGCACAGGGAAAATGACCGGCAATTTCCGGCTTACCTCGGAAATCACCGTGATCAGACGCGCGAGCGTGGCAGGATCATCGACATTTGAAGGCCTATGCAAGGTAAGCAAGGCATAGTTTTTTTCTGAAACATTTTGGTTGCCGCCGTAATTATGAAGAGTTTCCTGAAACGAAGACGCTTGCTTACAATTACTTAATAAGCTGTCTATCATCACATTTCCCGCAAAATATATTCGCCGTTCGGAAACGCCTTCCTTGAGTAAATTATCCGCGGCAGCCCGCTCGGTGGTCAATAACAAGTCAGATAACTGATCGGTTAATATCCGATTTATTTCTTCCGGCATTTCCCGGTCATAACTGCGTAAGCCAGCCTCAACATGTATTAAAGGAATCTGTTTTTTCACAGCCACCAACCCACAAGCGATGGTGGAATTGACATCCCCCACCACCAGCACCGCAAATGGTTTCACCTCATCAAGAACGGGTTCGAATTTGAGCATGATATTAGCGGTTTGTGCCGCATGAGTCCCGGAACCCACGCCTAAGTCCATGTTCGGCTCAGGAATACCTAATTGTTGAAAAAAAGTATCCTTCATGGCTTGATCGTAATGCTGGCCGGTATGAACCAAATAAGGCGCTATTAAATGCTTAACGTTTTGCAAGGCCCTCATAATAGGAGCCATTTTCATAAAATTAGGCCGTGCCCCCACCACGCATACCAGAACTTTTGGCGGTGTAGCGTTATTTTTTACCGCTGTCATAAACCGTATCCATATCTAGCTGAATTAAAATTGCCTTTCTAAGCAAAGCCTTTTCCTTATTAGCCATATTATGAAGATTAAGCACTTCGTTTTCCAAACGCAGCAAGCGCTCTTCGAAAGATCCCGCTTCAACATCGGAATAGCGAATAGATGACATAGGAGACGATGCAGCCTGTTCTTCTCGATCTTCTAACTGCATCTCCTCATTCACTTCCGATATGACTTTTTCGACAGCCTGACTGTCCAAAACGCTGAGTTCTTCTAAATAGCCAAATAAAAGCAAACGATCGCATAAAGAATTTATCCGTCTGGGGGTTCCAGCGGAAAAATCGTGTATATCCGCAAAAACCTTGGGATCAAACTCGGGCTTGCCTTGCCATCCTGCCGTTTGCAACCGGAATAAAATATATTCCTTAGTTTCTTCTTCATCCAACGGATCGAGATGGAAAGTAGAAACAATACGCTGCTTTAACTGTTCCATATCGGCAGCATATATTGTGCGTTTTAACTCCGGTTGACCCACTAAAAAGACTTGAAAAACGGGAGTGCCGTTTACATCCAGATTGGTCAACATCCGCAATTCTTCTAACGACTGTTTGGGCAAATTTTGCGCTTCATCGATTATCAGTAACAAGCGCCGCCCTTCTCTAGCCTTTTCAATAATAAACTTTTCGAAACTATTTAACAGACTGGCTTTATCGTTATGCAAATATTGAAAACCAAATGTCGAGGCTATCAGCCTTAAGGTATCTTCCGGCCCCACTTGAGACGTCATCATGACGCCGATCAATAATTTATCTTTATTTAAATTTTTAACCAAACTTTTGACCAACATGGTCTTACCCGTGCCGGGAGAACCGGTCACCAAAACAAAACCTTCTCCCTGCGTCAAACCATATTGCATATACGCCAAGGCTCGTTTGTGAACGGAACTTTGAAAAAAGAAATCCGGGTCCGCGCTTAATTGAAAAGGCTTTTGACTTAAGTTATAAAATCCGTCGTACATAAATTTAAGGTGGATATTTTAAAATCGAACCGCAAAATTGGCTGTTGCACGGTTCTCGGTGTAATCATTTGTAGAAACGTCGGATTGTTGTTTAATATGCCGAAATTCTAGGCTAGTATTCATCAACAACCGCCGGCCTAAATTAATGGACATACCTCGCGTCAACCCTAAAGCAACATCATAGCGTTGACTATTTCCCGCCGAGGTGCTCGAACTATCCGTGGATTGCCAGTTAGGCCGCAAATATAAATTTAATCGGGGATCGAATTGCCAACGCCAGCCGGCGGAAGCCCCATAAACATTATCTTCAACAAGGCTAGGCTCGTAGTTTCGCCGCGTATTATAAAGAGAAGCGTTGTAAAAACTTTTGCCGGTTTGAAAGGTAAACGATAAATTAGCCTGCTTGTTGATAATCACATCGTTACCCAATCCTAAATTAGGTAAATTAGGATTAAAAACAAGAAGCGACGGATCTGACGTATTTGACGACTCATCTTCATCAGGATCCGCAAAAATTAATTGATTGGCTAATACTTGCTGAACTGTCGTGGTATCTTGAGAATAAGTAAAGCGAACGGAAGCTTGTTTCGCGCGATAGAGTAAATTTGCATCCCATGAATTACCGGTATTTAAACCTACCTCCTTATTTTGAAAGGTAACGAATGCGGATAGATTGGCCGATGGATTAACGCGAACAGTGACATGTTTATTATTTCCATAACCCGCCTCGAGAGAATAAAACATGCTTGGATTCCACTGCGCGCCGAAAGTATAAAAAAAACCGTTATTAACGCTATCGGATGCGGTTTCAAAATCATTGTTTTCGTAACCAGCCCGAATAAAGGCATTATATTTTCTATTAAAGTAATAACGGGCATCCCCTGTATACTGCTCAAAACGCACATCACTGCCCGTCACGCGACTCTGATCATCGGAAGAATAGTTCAGGTTCCATCTTACTGAACTAAATTTGCTTCCGCTAGATAATCTGGCTTGCCTTGAAAAGGACTCCGAATCCGAAAGTTGATTAAGTAGAGCCGACGAAGCTGTGTTTGAATTTGTAGTGTCAAAACTGGACTTTTGGTACCCAACCTTGAATAAGCCATTGGCATATTGACCGAAATGCGGTGTCCAATAAGGCGAAATACTGAAATTCTTCGACTCGACTCTGCTATTGTTTCCGGTTAAATTATCTGTTGTGATAAACGTATTACTGATATTTTGCTGACTTATGGAACTACTCGTTTGTATAAAAAGAGTATTTCGTAGAGCCTGATAGAGAGAATTCATTTGCAATTGATGGTTTATGTCAAATGCATCGCTTCCTCCGGCATTATGAAGACCTTGTAATCGATAATTTAAATTTAGATTACTCCATGGTGAGGAACCGTAAATTAAAATACCTGGCGAAACTTCAGAAACAAAACCGCTTTTTTTAGCATTATCGGATAACTCTAAATTATCAGAAAATACCTCGCTCATCGAGAGGCTCGGGCGAACTCGCCAATCGAAAGCCGAAACATTCTCCGAAAAAAAGAATTCATACGAAAAAAGAATTGCAAATAACCTAAACGTTATTTTATGCAACTTATTGTCATTCTTATGAATGCCCATACTTACCATAACCATAGTTATATCCGTATAGATCAAGCTCCTTTTTGGTTTTATTCAGAAGGGTCATAACTACATCGCAATTTGCCAACTTGGAAATCGATTCGTTAACAACATTTTGAGGGGTTTCTTCCGCGGCTATCACTAATACAACCTGACCAACTAATTCAGCAAGAATTTGAGCTTGAGTAGCCACTAACAAAGGCGGCGAATCAAAAATAACGACCCTATCTTTATAACGCCGGCTAACCTCTTCGGCGAACAGATACATTCTTTGGCTGGATAATAACTCAGTCGAATATTTATGCCTTTTTCCAGCAGGTATAACATTAAGATTAGATAAGTCGGTTTTTAATAAAATATCCGAAAAATTTATTTTATCGTTTTCGAGGTACTCTATCAAACCAGGCGACTGTTTAATTCCCAGCTGCCTCGAAACACTAGGCCTTTCAACGTCGGCATCAATTAATAAAACACTTTTATCCAACTCGTTAGCTATACTTAAAGCCAAATTTATGGATACGAAGGTCTTACCTTCACCAGGAAGGCTGCTACATATTAAAATTAAATTAGGACGTGAAATCCCATTTACTTCACCCCCTTGAATATTATTCACTAAGGGACGCTTAATGACTCTAAACTCTTCAGCCAGCTGAGACTTAGTATCATTGTGATCAATAAAGCCTTCAGCCGCTAAAGCTTCCCAGTTTATTGTGACCTGATTATCTTTAGAGATTAAGGAATCATCTTCGTTAACGGGATTACAGTCATTATTTTCAACAACAAAACTCAAATCATCGCTATGTTTTAATACATTATCCGATTTATTTTTCTCAATCAAGCCTTGACTACTTGCTTTTTTCAAAGCGTTTTCAATAATACTCATAAGACTTACCTATAATTATTTGAGAAAATCAAATAACATAACACCAATATAGCCCACTATTATTAACGAAATTGTAATTAATAGCACCCAATCTATACTTTTCTCTCTATTAATTCCAATAGTCGTTAATGACACACTACCTAAAGAAGGCAGTCCTGTAACAACCCTAACTTGCCGGCTAGACATATAAACAGGACGAATAAAGTAGATCAAGAAAGCGACACCGAACCCACTAACGACTCCACCCACTAAAATTATAGAATAGAACAGTATTCTATTTGGGGAGGAGGGCTTGCTTGGCCTAGTTGGCGGATCCGCTATTTTAAACTTTAAACGCGAAGTTTGGTCGTCCACTCGCTCTGTTATATGGGCCTGCTCCCGCCTCTCTAACAATTCCGAATATTTACCGTTTATTGTTTGATAATCCCTGTTAAGATTTTTCATCTCGGTTTCAATAGCAAGCCTCTCATTCAACCCGTGCTCAATTTGATTGATCCTCGTTTTTATTGAATCTATTAAAGCCTGAATTGAAGCCACCTCCGCTTCGGAATTATCGTATGCGATTTTCAAGCTTTGCACATAAGGGTTGGACATTTTCTGAGGCCCAATCCAGTCAGTTTCCAAGGCAACACCCTTTTTATTTTGTTCTTTTTGCTCTTTTAAGGACTCGATTAACCTATCAATTGCATGAACTTCCGGATGATTTTCCGTATACTTAATTAGCATTTCCGTTTTTTTATCCTTTAGCGCAGATATCCTTGAATCCTCATGGGAAACTTCTTCGGAGATATTTGTAACACCCCAGTCTTCATCGGACTCTTGAATATTTTTCACTTGTTCAGCCAAAACATTCTTTTTTGCTACCGCTTGCTCTTGATTTGCAGTCGCTGAAATAAGCTGCTCTTTTAATTGGTTTAATAATTGGAATTGATCGGAATCGCTTGTTAGATATTCCAAATTAGCTCTTTTAAAGTCCTCTTTTGCCTTTTCAGCCTCCTGCAATCTGATCTCATAATCCCTAATCTGTTGTTCTATAAAATGTTGAGCATCGCTAGCATCAGCCATGGCTTTGCCTTGAGCTTGCTCGGAAAACACTGTAAGCACTGCCTGCACGACACTTTTGGCCGTTTCGGGATCGGTTGACGAATAACCGATATCAAAAATATCTCTATCCCTGGCGCCAGAGATAGTAATATCTTTTTTCAATTCTTCAATAAAATCGCTGCTAATAACCTCACCTGTTTTTTCCGCTTTTAAATGAGAGAGCTCGATAATCTTCTCTAAATTAGGTCTGGTAAACATTAATTGTTGAATAATTCTAATTAATGCCGAAACGTCGGGCTCAATGACCATTCCGCGCATCAGAGGCCTGATGACAGTGGAGGAATCGATATGTACCTTAGCTTTCGACTCGAACTTATCCGGCATCGAAAAAACAAATGACCAGCCACATATGCACACCAATAAGGCAAACAAAATAGCTAATCGCTTGTATTTAAGGGTACCTTTTAAATAGAAATAGACTTCGGATAACTCTTGTTGCATTTTATTAGGATACTTTATATGAAAGAGTCAAAAATCAACATTAAAAATATGCGTCTGGAATAATCAAAATATCGCCAGGCATCATTAATACATTTGCAGACAAATCCGCATCATCTATTAAATCATCAATTCGTACACGATAGGATTTTAGCTCCCCGTCTATCGCGCGGATTACACTAGCCCTATTGCCATCGGCATATTGATTTAAGCCAATCTGAATGATGACATCAAGCAAAGTCATTCCTCTTTCGTAGGGAATTGTTTTACCTTGGTAGCGCCCAATACCCCCCCCCGCTCTTCCTCCGCCGGATAAGCCTCCCATACCTCCACCGCCACCACCACCGAGCGAAGATGAACCCGAACTACCACCGCCAATACGGCCTATGATGCGGATTTGTTGATCGCTTACCCCTTTAAAGCCCGACACCATGACTACTACCTGAGGGCTTTTCACATAAACCTTTAATATATTTTCTATATCTCTTGCCAATTGATAGGGAGTTTTTCCACTAGCCAATAATTCCTCCACTAACGGTACCGTAATTTTACCATCCGGGCGAACGGCTGCAGAAGTGGACAACTCAGGATTACCCCACACAAAAATATTGACACTATCTCCAGGCCCAATTTGATATGTGTAATCGGCGGATTGCTTAACATCTTCCAACAACGGCTGGGCGCAGCCACCTGCGGTTATTAAAGTCACACATAAATAAATTTTAAGCCATGCAGCGTAAGGTTTAGTTTTTATCATTTTTAAAAAATCCTGCCACGAAAACACTATGATGATATCTGTTATTCAATTAACGAGTACTAAGTTCTTTTACAAGCCTTTTGGCATCATCTTTACCGGAGAAATTCCGTTGCTGGCTTTCTGCTAAAGCGATAGCTTGCTTCAATTCAACAAGCGCTGTCGCCTTGTTACCATTAATAAAATGAGCATGGCCTAAATGATATCGAAGCTCTGCCATCTTCGGCTCTTTTACAATTAGCGACTCTAAAATTGCCAGCCCCTCTTTAACTTTTCCATTTTTAACCAAAGCCCATGCATAAGTATCTTGAAGGTATACATTTTCAGCATCCTTAAAACGCATAGCCATATTCACCCCCTTTTCCAAATCTTCCTTTTGATCAGACTCAATCAATAATGAAGCAAGATTATTAGTGGCTGTTACGTTATCCGGATTTTTTGCGATTATCTGCTCATACACGCTGCGCGCAGCTTTTTTGTCGTTCAATTGTTCATACAACCCACCTAACGCAAATAATAGCTGAGGATCATCGGGGTTAGCCTGCAACCCTTGCAAATACACTTGTTTGGCACCATCTATGGACTTTTGCGATGACGCCTCTATTTTTGCCAACGCCAAGTAAAGCGAAACGGAATTATCGGGTAGCAATTTGATTTGATTGGTAATGAGTTGTTTAGCTTTATCGTATTTTTTATCGGCTATATACAAATCGCTCAGCACTCCAACCACCGTTAAATCTTGTTTATGCTTATCATGCATTTCCTCAAGAAATGACACTGACTTTTCCCGCTGTTTAAGTCCATCATAAGCTCTTACCAAATTTACCAAAGAGTTGAGATGACCGGGAAATTCATCTAACAATCTTTTATATAGTTTTACTGCCTCGGCATATTGCCCCTTACCTTGAAGTATATTTGCTTGTAAATATAAAGGAATCGCTTTATTTTTCGAAAATAACGCAATACGTTGAACCGATTCCTGGGCTTCGTCCCAACGCAATTCAGAAACATCCAGTTCTGCTTTATATGTTAATAGCATCACTTGATTAGGTTTGGCTTTCAAGGCTTTTCCTAAAAGCTGACGCGCCGTTTCTTTTTGGTTTGCCTGTAAATATCCACCATATATCGGCACAAATGCCTGTAAATTAGCCGGGTTCAGTTCCAAGGCTTGTTTATAATTTTTATCAGCCTGCTTCCAGTCTTTCTTAATTGTATAAGCTTGACCCAAAAGCATAAACGCGTTATCGGAATCGTTCTTTGCCCAAACGACTTTATTCAACAAATCGATGGCATCGTCAACTTTATTGTTGATCAAAAACAACCGGGCTTTAAGTAGATTAGCCTCAACAAATTCAGAATTTTCATTCAAAACAGCAGAAATCGCCGCATCAGCCTGATCATATTGTTTTTTATTTATATAAACTTCTGCAAGTATCGTTTTCGCGGTTAAACCTAGCGAGCTATTTTTTTCAATTGCCACTATCTTTTCCAGGCCATTTTCCGCCTCGTTTAAATAACCCGATACTAACATCCATTTTGATAGCTCTAACATACCTGCTGGATTGTCTGTCCACCCCGCCAGCATAGCTTTAAGCTCGCTTGCGACTCTATCCTTGGCTTTTGCATTTAAAAACTCCAATAAAATAATTTTTGACTCAGTCCTTTCCTTGTTTTTCTCAATCATTTCTCGCAGCAACGTTTCTGCCGCCTGCAATCGGTCTGTCATTGAATACAATGACGCCAAACTCAATTTAAAATTTTCCGTATCCGGATATAGCTCAATTAAAGCCTTATAATCTTCAATAACCGAGTCTGATTTATTTTGTTTTGCATGTATTTTTATTTTAAA
>NZ_JANIBK010000004.1 GCF_024505165.1 Methylomonas rivi | reverse complement strand
CTTGGAAACAACTTACCCGTAGGAGCGGCTTTAGCCGCGATGAGCGCCTCGATCGGGGCTAAAGCCGCTCCTGCCGGCAATAATCGGGGCGTTATTTTCGGCGGAACCCTTAGTGCGCGCTGTAGTGCGATTCGATATAGCGTTCCACCAAAGCCTGAAATTCCTCGGCAATATGATCGCCTTTCAAGGTAACGGTTTTCTCGCCGTCTTCGTAAACCGGCGCAACCGGCGATTCGCCGCTACCGGGCAGGCTGATGCCGATGTTGGCGTTTTTGCTTTCGCCGGGGCCGTTAACCACGCAACCCATCACGGCGACTTCCATGGTTTCAACGCCTTTGTATTTATCTTTCCATATCGGCATTTGGTCGCGCAGATAGGCTTGGATGTCCTGGGCCAGTCTTTGGAAATAATCGCTGGTGGTGCGGCCGCAGCCGGGGCAGGCGATGACCATCGGGGTGAACGAACGGAAGCCCATGGTTTGCAGGATCTCCTGAGCCACGACAACTTCTTTGGTGCGTGCCGCGCCGGGCTCGGGGGTTAAAGAAATACGGATGGTGTCGCCTATGCCTTGTTGCATTAAAACGCCTAGCGCGGCAGAAGAGGCGACGATGCCCTTGGAGCCCATGCCGGCTTCGGTCAAGCCCAAATGCAAGGCGTAATCGCAACGGTTGGACAAGTCTTCGTAAATGCTGATCAATTCCTGCACGTTGCTGATTTTGCAGGACAGGATGATCTTGTCCTTGCCCAGGCCGAGTTCCTGCGCCTTGGCGGCGCTTTCCAGCGCGGACAATACAATCGCTTCCCGGGTGATGGCTGGCAATTCCTTGGGGTTGGCCAATAATCTGTTTTCGTCCAGTAGGCGGGTTAGAACGGCCTGATCCAGGCTGCCGCCATTGACGCCGATACGCACCGGCTTGTCGTATTTGCAGGCGAATTCTATCATTTGCTGGAATTGCGGGTCGCGGGCCTTGCCCTTGCCGACATTGCCGGGGTTGATGCGGTATTTGGCAAGCGCTTGCGCGCAGTCGGGGTATTTTTCCAATAACTTATGGCCGTTGAAATGGAAGTCGCCGATAATGGGTACCGAAAAACCCTTTTGTGCCAGCCGATTGACGATTTCCGGCACGGCTTTGGCGGCCTCTTCGGTATTGACGGTGATGCGAACCATTTCCGATCCGGCGGTCGATAATTCCATAATCTGTTGAACGCTTCCCGCAACATCGGCAGTATCCGTATTGGTCATGGATTGCACCACAATCGGAGCGCCGCCGCCGACTTTAATGTTACCGACCGATACTTGTTGAGTGTGTTTTCTGGGGCTAATCGACATAGAATTAATGTTTGTTTGCAAAAAATCAAAGTTATCTGAAAATACCAAGTAAATTACTTAGTATTACGAATTATACCCCCTAAGTTGGAAGACGAAAGAGCAAATTGTGCGGATAAATTATTTTTCTGATGTGCACTTGGAATTCGGCGAACAAAGTTTGCCGGACACGGATGCGGATGTGGTGGTGGCGGCCGGCGATATCGGCGTATTTAGCCAAGGGGTATCGTGGTTAAAATCGATCGGCAAGCCCGTGGTCTATGTGGCCGGCAATCACGAGTTTTACAGCAGCGAATACCATGCGGTCCTGACGATGCTGCGGCAGGAATGCGCGGGCTCCAATATCCAGTTTCTGGAAAAAGATCGAACCATCATCCAGGGCGTACGTTTTCTCGGTTGTACCTTGTGGGCGGACCTGCTGATCGACGGCGGCGAAAAAGCCGAGGCTATCGGCAAAACCTTAAACGATTTTCGCAAAATCCGCTTCAACGACGAGGCCTTCAATCAGCGGCATTTTTCAGCCTTGCATACGGAAGCCAGGGCTTGGCTGGAAAAACAGTTGGCGGAACCTTTTAGCGGCCGAACCGTGGTCGTTACACATCATGCGCCCACGGAATGGAGTTGGATAGAAACGCCCAATGCCTTAAAGAAAATGGCGTATTGCAACGATTTGAAGTGCCTGTTTCACGAATATGAAATCGCGGCATGGTTTCACGGCCATGTTCACAACATGGGCGATTACCGGATCGCCGATGCCCGCATTTTAAGCAATACCCGGGGCTATATCGGGCGTAGAGTCGTGGAAGCTTTCGATATTAATAAGGTGGTGGATATCTGAAACGGCGAGGGATATTAGCCTCGGCTAATTATGCTTTCGGCGGGCGATTTGACGTTGAGTAAGCCCGTAACTTGTGATGTAATGTCGCGGTTTTATGTCTTGAACTGTCCTTTGAGTTTTGTGGTTCTCAATGGGCTTTTGGCTGCAATTTGTCTGGAGAGCAGGCGTATCAATTATGCAATTTACAATTAAAAAAGGTTTGGACTTGCCCATAACGGGCAAGCCCGAACAAAAAATAACCGACGGTAACAGCGTCAAATCGGTGGCCCTGTTGGGTAACGATTATGTAGGCTTGAAACCGAAAATGCTGGTGGCGGAGGGCGATAAGGTCAAATTGGGCCAAGTCTTGTTTTCCGACAAGAAAAATCCGGGCGTCAACTTCACCGCTCCGGGTGCGGGCACCGTCAAAGCCATCCACCGTGGCGAAAAACGCGCACTACTTTCAGTCGTCATTGAATTAAAAGGCAATGAACAGGAAAAGTTTGCCAGCTATAAAGAAGCCGATTTGGCTAATTTAACGGCGGACCAAGTCAAGGAAAATCTGTTGTCTTCCGGTCTTTGGACTGCATTCGTTACCCGCCCTTACGGTAAGGTGCCCGGGATTGACAGTACGCCCAGCTCTATTTTCGTCACGGCAATCGATACGCGTCCGTTGGCGGCCGATCCTTCCGTCATTATCAAAGAGCGCGCCAACGACTTTGCCAACGGTTTGAGCATTATCGCTAAGTTGACCGCAGGTAAAACCTATCTGTGTAAAGCCGCCGGCGCCGACGTAGGTAGCCACCCTTCGGTGCAAGTCGCCGAGTTCGCGGGGCCGCATCCCGCCGGTTTGCCCAGTACCCACATCCATTTGGTCGATCCGGTCAACATCAATAAATTTGTCTGGCATATCGACTATCAAGCCGTCATCGCCATCGGCGCCTTGTTCACAACCGGCAAATTGAATGTCGAACGGATCGTTTCCCTGGCCGGGCCAACCGTTAAAAACCCCCGTTTGGTGCGTACCCGTGTCGGTGCCAGCCTGGACGATTTGGTGGCCGGCGAATTGCAGGATGTCGAGAATCGGGTGATTTCCGGTTCCGTACTGTACGGTCACGAAGCGGCCGGTCCTCTGGCCTTCCTGGGTGCTAACTGCATGCAGGTTTCGGTGCTGAAGGAAGGACGCGAACGCGAGTTGTTCGGTTGGATCGTGCCGGGTCAAAACAAATATTCGGCGATGAATGTATATGTATCCAGCAAGGATCGCCAAAGCGGACGCCAGTTCCCGTTAACCACCGACAAAAACGGCAGTAATCGCGCCATTGTGCCGGTCGGCGTATACGAGTCGGTCATGCCGCTCGATATCCTGGCAACGCCGTTGTTGAAAGCGATAGTCGTTGGCGATAGCGATACCGCGCAGGCATTGGGTTGTCTCGAGTTAAACGAGGAAGATGTCTCCTTGTTCACTTTTGTCGATCCGGGTAAACATGATTTCGCGCCTGTGCTCAGAGCTAATTTAACTAAAATCGAGAAGGAAGGATAAATGTCGGCTAGAGATATTTTAGATAGCATAGAGCCGCATTTTACAAAGGGCGGCAAGCTTGAGAAGTATTACGGTCTCTATGAGATGGTGGATACTTTCATCTACACGCCATCCGATGTAACGCGCGGTAAAACCCATGTTCGCGACGGCAACGATCTGAAGCGCACCATGACTTTCGTGGTGATCGCCACGGCATTCTGCGTTTTGATGGCTTGGTACAATACCGGTTACCAAGCCAATCTGGCCATGAGCGCCATGGGGGTCGAGTCTATCGACAACTGGCGCCGCATCCCGATGGTGTTGTTTGGTTACAATCCTTACAATCCGTTGTCCTGTCTGGTGCATGGCATGTTGTATTTCTTCCCTGTCTACTTCACCACGCTGGCCGTGGGCGGTATTTGGGAAGTATTGTTTGCAACCGTGCGTAAACACGAAGTCAACGAAGGCTTTTTGGTATCTTCGATGTTGTATACATTGATCCTGCCGCCCGATATGCCTTTGTGGCAAGTGGCGTTGGGCATATCGTTCGGTATCGTGTTGGGTAAGGAAGTTTTTGGCGGCACCGGCAAAAACTTTTTGAATCCCGCGCTGACCGGCCGTGCATTTCTGTTCTTCGCGTATCCGGCGTCTATTTCCGGCGATGCGGTTTGGGTGGCCGTCGACGGTTTCAGCGGCGCCACTGCGTTATCGCTGGCATCGGCAGGCGGATTGGAAGGTATTCAAGCGAGTTTTAGCTGGATACAAGCATTCCTGGGTTTCATTCCGGGTTCCATGGGCGAAACCTCGACTCTGGCTTGCATGCTGGGCGCGACTTTTCTGTTGTATACACGGGTAGCGTCTTACCGCATCATGGCCGGCGTGCTGATAGGCATGATTGCGATGTCGACTCTATTGAATGTAGTCGGCAGCAATACCAATCCGATGTTCGCGATTCCCTGGTATTGGCACATGGTACTGGGTGGCTTTGCCTTCGGTACAGTCTATATGGCTACCGATCCGGTTTCCGCCGCGGTGACCGATACCGGCCGCTGGATTTATGGTGGTTTGATCGGCGTCATGATTGTCATCATTCGAGTTATCAATCCGGCTTTCCCGGAAGGCGTGATGCTTGCAATTCTTTTCTCAAACATGTTTGCACCATTGATTGATTACTTTGTTGTTCAAGCAAATATTAGAAGAAGGATTAAACGCCATGCTTAATGCCGAGAAAAAAACCTGCAAGTATAACGAGCAGCTCTGCAAATATTATGAACAGTTCAGAGTTTATGCCGACCGTATCCTGGCTTTAAGCAACGACAGTCTGGAAAAAACCATCAACGTCGCTTTGGCGCTGTGTCTAGTTTGCGCGGTGCTGGTTTCGTTGGCGACCGTCGCATTGCGTCCTTTGCAAGGCTATAACAAAGCGCTGGACATGAAGAAGAACATTCTCGATGTAGCCGGCTTGCTGCAAGACGACACTAATATCGACGAGGCTTTTAAAGATAGAATCGAAGCTAAATTGGTTGACCTGGCAACGGGCGAATACGTCGATGGCAATGTTGATGAATACGATCAGCGTAAGGCCGCTAAGGATCCTGCGACGAACGAATCGATTCCGGTCGACAAAGATATCGCCAGTATTCGCATGAAAGCCAAGGTTGCCAAAGTATTTTTGGTGAAAAACGGCGGTCAGTTACAATCCATCATTCTGCCGATCAACGGATATGGCTTGTGGTCGACCATGTACGGCTTCCTGGCCTTAGAGGCCGATGGTCAAACCGTACAAAGCATCAACCTGTATGACCAAGGCGAAACGCCGGGTCTGGGTGGCGAGGTGGTTAACCCCAACTGGCGCGCGCTGTGGAAAGGCAAAAAAGTCTACGGCGAGAACGGCGAGGTGGCTCTGACCTTGGTCAAAGGCACGGTCGATACCAGTCGCCCGGACGCCGTCAACAAAGTCGATGGTTTGGCCGGAGCCACATTAACCAGTCGCGGTGTCAGCAATTTGATTCTGTACTGGATGGGACCGGAAGGTTTCGCGCCTTATCTGAATAAAATCAAATCAAACGGTTAGGATTCGTCATGGATAAAGAAACTAAAAAAGTATTATTTGAGCCGTTGGTGGATAACAACCCGATTACCTTGCAGGTACTCGGTGTTTGTTCCGCGCTGGCGGTGACTTCTCAAATGTCGACTTCGCTGATCATGGCTTTGGCCCTGACCTCGGTCACGGCGTGTTCCAGCGCGGCGATAAGTGCCGTGCGTCAGCACACGCCCAGCAGCATCCGGATTATCGTGCAGATGATCATCATCGCCTCGCTGGTTATCGTGGTCGATCAGTTGCTGAAAGCCTTTGCTTTCGATGTCAGCAAAAAACTGTCGGTGTTCGTCGGTTTGATCATCACCAACTGTATCGTGATGGGCCGCGCCGAAGCGTATGCGATGAAAAATCCACCGCTTAAAAGCTTCATCGACGGTATCGGTAACGGCCTCGGCTACAGCTTGATTTTGATCATGGTGGCCTTCTTTAGAGAAACCTTGGGCTCGGGTAAATTACTGGGCTTCGACGTGTTGCCTCTGGTCAAGGACGGTGGTTGGTATGTACCTAACGGTATGATGTTGCTGCCGCCTAGCGCGTTTTTCATCATCGGCTTGATCATCTGGGGATTCCGTACCTGGAAGCCAAAACAGGTTGAACATAACGAGTTCAAAATCATGGCTATTGCTCACGGCGAAGGAGGGCACCACTAATGGAAGCCTATATCAGTCTTTTTGTTAAAGCGGTTTTCATCGAAAACCTGGCGCTGTCGTTCTTCCTGGGGATGTGTACCTTCCTGGCGGTTTCCAAGAAGATTTCCACGGCCATGGGTTTGGGTATTGCGGTGATGGTGGTGCAAACCCTGACCGTCCCCGCCAACAACTTCATTTATCAAACCTTGTTGAAGGAAGATGCCTTGTCCTGGCTGGGCATTACCGGCGTCGACTTGAGTTTCTTAAGCTTGTTGAGTTGTATCGGCATGATCGCCGCGATCGTGCAGATTCTGGAAATGATCCTGGATAAGTTCTTCCCGGCCCTGTATCAAGCACTGGGTATCTTCCTGCCGCTGATTACCGTGAACTGCGCCATTCTGGCCGGTAGTTTGTTCATGATAGAACGCGACTACAACTTCACTGAAAGCGCGGTCTACGGCATCGGTTCCGGTTTCGGCTGGGCATTGGCGATCACCGTCATGGCCGGTGTGCGCGAGAAACTTAAATACAGTGATATCCCGGCCGCATTACAAGGCCTGGGGATTACTTTTATTACAGCCGGCTTGATGTCTCTGGGCTTTATGGCTTTCTCTGGAATTCAATTATAAGGGTATCGTAATGCTGGAAATTGCATTAGGTGTTATTTTCTTCACGGTCATCGTGATTGCGCTGGTGTTCTTGATCATCGGCGCCAAGAACAAACTGGTGGCCTCCGGAGATGTGGAAATTCTGATCAACCATGAAAAGAAAATCCACGTGCCGGTAGGTTCTAAATTATTGACGGCGCTGGCTGATAATCAACTGTTCGTCTCTTCCGCCTGCGGCGGCGGCGGAACTTGCGGACAATGCAAAGTCAAAGTCCATAGCGGCGGCGGCGATATTTTGCCGACCGAACAATCCCATATCACCAAACGCGAAGCCGCGCACGGCGAACGTCTGGCTTGCCAAGTGTCCGTTAAACAAAACATGGACATCGAAGTCGAAGACAGCGTATTCGGCGTGAAAAAGTGGGAATGTACCGTTAAATCCAACGATAACGTGGCCACCTTTATTAAAGAACTGGTATTGGAATTACCGGAAGGCGAATCCATTAACTATCGGGCCGGCGGTTATATCCAAATCGAATGTCCGCCGCACGTTTCAAAATATGCGGATATGGATATAGCCGAGGAATACCGCCCGGATTGGGATAAATTCAACCTGTGGCGCTATGTTTCGGAAGTAAACGAGCCTGTGTTGCGTGCGTATTCTATGGCTTCCTATCCGGAAGAAAAGGAAATCATGCTGAACGTGCGGGTCGCATCGCCGCCGCCTGGCGCGCCCGATAGCGTACCGCCCGGCAAGATGTCGTCTTTCATCTTTAACTTGAAACCCGGCGATAAAGTGTTCGTTTCCGGTCCCTACGGCGAATTCTTCGCCAAGGAAACCGATGCCGAAATGGTCTTCATCGGCGGCGGTGCCGGTATGGCGCCGATGCGTTCGCATATCTTCGATCAACTGCGCAGACTGAAGTCCAAACGTAAGATGACCTTCTGGTATGGCGCGCGTAGCAAGCGGGAAATGTTCTATGTGGAAGATTTCGATATGCTGGCCAAGGAAAACGATAATTTCGAATGGCATGTGGCGTTGTCCGATGCGCTGCCCGAAGATAACTGGAAAGGTTATACCGGCTTCATTCACAATGTGTTGTTCGAGGAATTCATCAAGAAGCATCCGAACCCCGAAGATTGCGAATACTATATGTGCGGGCCTCCAATCATGAACTCATCGGTGATCAACATGCTGTTGGCTAACGGCGTCGATCCTGAAAACATCATGCTGGACGATTTCGGCGGCTAGTCGGGCATTTCGCCTAACACGGAACGGGGAGCGATCTGACGATTTCTCCTCGTTTTTTGTTTTATGGGAATCGAATAGATTTTAGGAGTACAACAATGACTTACTTTCTAATCACTTTTGTATTTATGTCGATTGTGGTTGCCATCATGGCAATCGGTGTAATCTTTGGCCGGCATGCCATTAAAGGTTCTTGCGGCGGTACCGGCAATTGCGTTTGCGAGGAAAAATGCGATAAACGTAAAAAACTGGAGGCCGAGCAAGCCGAACAAACCATCGTCCTGGATAGCAAAATCAAAATTTAGGGTTATGTAACCGGCATTTTGAACTTTGTATACGGATTGTCCGTATACGAGGTTATACCTGTAGTGTGCCCTTCCTTAAACCCTACAGCGGTCGAAGTATTATTGCGCAACAATTACTGGCGGGTTTGCGTGCGCCAATTATTGACGATACCTTCCACATCCAGGTCGTCCGGACCTTCCCGCCAGCCGGTAAAATAATCCACGTCATTGCTTTTCGGCTCCGGATTCGGCCGATAAATCTGCACCCGGGTAGGTAAGGGCGCGGCTTCGCCTAATACCAACGCCTCGCCGCGGCCCAGCGAAGTCAGGATGTCGGTCAAGTCCCCTTCCGCTTCCGGCACTAGGCCGCGAATATACTCCTGGTCGTCCGGATTGGTGGTCCTGAGGCAAATAAACGAGCTGCATTGCGCCAGCATGGTTTCCGACAACTCGGTCGGGCGTTGACTGACCACGCCGATGGAAACGCCGTATTTGCGGCCTTCCTTGGCGATGCGTTCCATCATCTTTTTGGTGCCGTCGAATTGGCCGCCTTTTTCGCGCGGGATGTAGGCGTGCGCCTCTTCGCAAATCAAGGTGATGGGAAATTCCCGCCGCTTGGGGTTCCAATAGTTGAATTCGTAGGCTAACCTGCCCACCTGCGCCGAAACCGCCGGCCTGACGTCGGTGGGTACCGAACTTAAGTCGACTACCGTGATATTGGCTTTTTTCTCGCCCAAACCGATGAATTGCCGCAATAAATCCGCCATGCTGGCCGAACTGTTGCGTTTTTTTGGCTTCAATAAAAAGTCGTACCGCACATCGTTGAAACGGCTTTGCATGCGGACCAGAAATTGGTCGAACTGGCCGAATAATGCACCATGCGTTTTGCCGAAATCCTTACGCTCCTCGTTGGCATTTTTGAACTGCATATACATTTCCGCCAGCGAAAAATAAATCGGCGTATCGATGGAGACCACGCCCAAGCCTATTTCCTTGGCTTCCTTGCGTTTCAATTGTTGCAACACCTCGCGCATAAAGGCCATTTGCATCGATGCGCCGCGGTCGTCCTTGTCGATGAACAGATCCACCAACTCCGCATAAGACATCATCCAGTAAGGCATTTCCAGGTCCAAGGCATCGACATAATTGACCAGTTCGTCGGGAAACGCCGATTCGATTTGGCCGCTGTCATTTTTCCAGCAGTATTCGCCGTGCAAATCCAACATGATCAAATGCGTTTTCGGCATGGCTTGGATGGTATGTTGAATCAAACTGGTGACGGTCCAGGACTTGCCCGAACCCGATTGGCCGAGGATGGCGAAATGGCGGCCGAACAGCGCGCGCGGGTCCAGGCTTAAGTGATAGTCCTTGTGCGACGCCAGTTGGCCGATGAAAAATTGGTACTCGCGGAATTTGACGAAAATCGCGTTGATTTCATTCAGGCCTACCGCATAAACACTGGCGCCCGGGGTGGGGTAATGGCGAACGCCGCGCACGAAAGTGTTGTTATCGCTGAGTTCGCCAACGGGAATCAAGGAAATAAACCGATCGGTTGCGCGGTTGCCCAAACTGTCGAAACGGTCGCGTTCCCACATCTTGAATACCAAGGCCAACACGCCGATATTGGTTTGCCGAATCATCACGTAAGAGCCCAAATTGCCGGCCAGGATTTCCTCTTCGCCGACTTTGATCACCGGCGCCGCCGTGGAATGTTCCTCGGTCAGGCGCGCTTCCATGCCATTGCCGCGCACTTCCACCAACTGGCCAATCAGAATCTGTTCATTTTCCGCCATCGTCATTCCGCCTGAGATAAAATTATGGGCTTAAGCTTAGCTGATTTTTTCAGCCCAATAGTATTGTTAGCGGATTTTCCAACTCATTTCACACTCGGTTAAGGTCTTCAATGTTCAACTCAAATACGCCGCCTCGACTCATGGGCATACTGAATGTTACCCCGGACAGTTTCTCGGACGGCGGCCGTTACACTCGCCTTGCAGCGGCGATGCGGCAGGTTGAAACGATGTTGGCCGAGGGGATGGATATCGTCGATGTAGGCGGGGAGTCGACTCGGCCCGGCTCGGACCCGGTAGCGGCGGAGCGGCAAATCCAACGGGTGTTGCCTGTCGTAAAAGCCATTCATGCCGATTTTCCCGCGTTACCGATCAGTATCGATACCACGCTGAGTCAGGTGGCCGCGGCGGCTTTGCAAGCCGGCGCGGCCATCATTAACGACATTTCCGCGGGATTGGACGACCCCGGGATGTTCGCGGTGGCGGCGGACTATGCTTGCCCTATCGTTCTGATGCACAAGCAAGGCTCGCCTAAAACCATGCAGGACGATCCCCAATATTCCGATGTGGTATCGGAAGTCCAAACTCATTTACGGCAACGCATCGATGCCGCGCTGACTGCCGGCATTAAACCCGGTCGGATTGCCATAGATCCCGGTATCGGCTTCGGTAAACGCAAACAGGACAATATTGCCTTGCTGGCCAATCTTAACCGGTTGGTCGATATGGGCTACCCGGTGTTATTGGGTACTAGCCGTAAGCGCTTTATGGGCAGCATATGCAATGTGGCCGAAGCGGATGAATTGGTCACGGCAACGGCGGTAACCACGGCCTTGGGTATTATGGCCGGCGTGACGATGTTTAGGGTGCATGACATTAAAGCCAATCGGCAGGCGGCGGACATTGCCTGGGCGATCAAGCGGGCGTAGCAATGACTTCGTTGCATCCGCGCTTACGGGCGCTGGAAAGTAGCTTTGGCTTGTCGACCCTATCGCCTATTGTCGATCCAATCTTATCCGGTTTGCGGATACAGCTGTGGATCAAACGGGATGATTTGTTACACCCGGTTATCTCCGGCAACAAATGGCGCAAACTGAAATACCTGCTTAACGACGCGCTGGTTGACGGTGCCGATACCTTGGTCAGCATGGGCGGGGCGTATTCCAATCATCTGCATGCCTTGGCGTTCGCCGGTAACAGCCTGGGTTTGAAAACCATAGGCTATGTGCGCGGCGAACGCCCCAACGTCATCAATCCGACCTTACGGGATCTAATCCTATGGGGCATGGAATTGCGGTTCGTATCCCGTAGCGATTACCGCCAGCTGCGCGCGTTTAAAAGCGGGACCATGCCGGATTTGCAGGCCAACCAATGCTGGTTGCCGGAAGGCGGCGCCTCCGCATCGGCATTACGGGGCGTGGCTGAAATCATGGATGAGATTCCCATACGCTACGATCATATGCTGGTGGCTTGCGGTACCGGCACCACCCTGGCGGGCTTGATAAGCGCCGCGCCCGCGCATTGCCGGGTAACCGGAATCTCGGCCTTGAAAGGGGCGGATTTTTTGAAAGACGATGTTAAGCGGTTATTATCCCCCAATCGGTTCTATACTCATTGGCAAATCCTCCAGGACTATCATTTCGGCGGGTTTGCCAAATCCAGCCCCGAATTGAAACAATTTATGCGACAATTTTACGCCTCGCACGCTATAGCCTTGGAGCCGGTCTATACCGGAAAACTGCTTTTCGCCGTGTTTGACTTACTGGAAAAAGGCTATTTCAAGCCCGGGCAGCGTATTGTGGTCTTGCATACGGGCGGATTGCAGGGGGCAAGGCATTGATCATCCATCGAATCGAACGAGTAACTATGAAAAATTCTGTCATCCGCCCTGCCGATCCCTACCTGTTACTTACGCCGTGGCTGAGCCTCGTATGCCCCGTACCCGCGCTTGCCGCCGAACCGGTAGTTTTGGAAAAGATGGTGGTAGAAGGCGCGGCGGTGCCCGGTAACGGTCTGGTAACGCCGCAGAATTCGACGCGGGCCGCCAGCACGATCACGCGCCCCGCCATAGAACAGAAAAACAGCCAGAACAATATTTACCAAGCCATGGACATGGTGCCGGGGGTCAATACCTACAGTTACGATGCCACGGGATTATTCGGCGGCAATATCCGCATGCGCGGATTTAACAGCGACCAGATCGGCGTCAGTATCGACGGCGCGCCCATGAATGACGCCGGCAATTTTGCCGTCTATCCTTCCGAACTGGTCGACCTGGAAAATCTGGAACAAATTGAAGTCATTCAAGGGGGTAACAATACCGACACCCCCATGACCGGAGCCGCCGGCGGTTCCATAGGCATGCGCACCTCGAATCCGACCGACCGGGCCCGCTTTCGGGTACAGCAGAGTTACGGCTCTTTCAATGCCTATAAAACCTTTTTGCGCGCCGATACCGGTTATCTGGGCGATAAAAGATTCAAGGCTTTTTTATCGGTTTCCAAGGCCGAGGCCGACAAATTCAAGGGCTACGGCAGTGCGGACCGCGAACATCTGGATTTTAAGGGTGTGCTGAACCTATCGCCCGGGAACAGCATTACCGGCGGTTTTTTGTACAACGAGTTATTCAATCATAATCTGCTGACTCTGACCAAACAGCAAATCCAAGCCCTAGGCCGCGATGCCGATTACGGCATAATCCCGCCTAATATGAATAGCAGCAAACCTAGCGATAGTTTCTATAACCTCAGTCTCAATCCCTACCGCAATTATCTGGCTACCCTGCAAGGCCGCTTCGAGCTTGCGCCGAATTTAAAGTTGGATATCGATCCCTATTACAATTACGGTTACGGTACCGGCGGAGATGAACTCAGAGCCCTTCGCGAAGGAACTACACTATTAAGAGCCGGCGACATCAACGGTGATGGCGATACATCGGATAATGTCTTGGTTTATAGCGGTTTTTTAACCGAAAGCGAGCGTCCCGGCGTTACCGCCCGGTTACACAGCCAGTTGGCCAACCATAAACTGATGGCGGGCTACTGGTTCGACTACTCGCATCACCGCCGCACCATGCCGGCCGTTCGTTTCGATGCCGCCGGCAATGCCGCCGACCCCTGGCTGGAGGATTCGTCGCAATTCATATTACGGCAGGATGGTTCGGTCTATCAAAACCGCAATATGTTGACCGAAACCACCTCCCAATCCTTTTTTGCGCAGGACGATATTGGTTTTTTGAATAACGACCTGTTAGTGTCGCTGGGCTTCCGCTACACGACTGTGCAGCGCGACTTTTATAATTATGCCAGCGAATCCTTTGCAGGCAATTACAACGAGAAAGCCCGCTATGCCAGGCCTTTGCCGAACGTGGGGATTCGTTATCAACTAACGGATCGGCAGCAGATTTTCGCCAACCGCGCGGAAAACTTTAAAGCGCCGCCAGATTCGGTTTACTACGGTTTGGTGAGCGGTAACTCGCGCAGGGCGGTGAATGTGAAGGAGGAAGTCTCGACCAATTGGGAACTAGGCTACCGTTATTATCAGAACGACCTATCGTTGACAGCTACCTTGTTTTATATCGATTACCGCGACCGCATAGCCACGGCATTCGATCCGATCAACAATACCCGGACTAATTACAATGTGGGGGATTCGACCACCAAAGGTATAGAGTTGGAGTCGGCGTGGCGGTTTTTGCCTGAGTGGAGTATCTACGGTTCGTTTTCTTATACGCATAACAGAATGGAGCAAAATCTGCGGACACAGTTAACCACCAATGGGCCCGTAGTCACACTGTTAACGGCAGGCAAGGCATTTCCCGATGTGCCCGAATATTTGGCCGGCGCCGCCTTGCAATACCGTAACGGGCCTTGGTCGGCCGATTTGTCAGCCAAATATACCGGGCATCGCTATTCCACTTTGGTCAACGATGAGTCGTTAAGCGGCTATACCCTGGTGAGTTTCGATGCCGGCTATCGATTGCCCTCTACCGGCTGGTTCCGCGACCCCATGGTCAAATTCAACGTTTACAACCTGCTGGACGAAGATTACCTGAGTCTTAACGCGCTCAGCGGCAGTTCCTTTACGCCAACAGCGTCTCAGGGCCCCTCATATTATGTTGGCGCCCCCCGCAGTTTCAGCGTCATGCTGTCGACCGACTTTTGACCTTAATATTCCCTATTTCATGCTGCGCCGTATTCATTTATTTTTAACCCGATACTGGTTTACGGCATTATTGGCGGGTGTTGGCGTACTTCCGCCGGCCGGCCACGCCGCGGCAACCGAGATATTTATCAAGGAAACGGGCATACCGAATGCCAGCGCCATCACCTCCATGATTCAGGATAAGCAGGGCTTTATCTGGATGGCCGGCTTTGCCGAACTGCAACGCTATGACGGCTACGACACCAAGCAATACAAAAAGACTCCGAATGTTTCCGGTGCCTTGCAGTTCGATTCCATTACCAGTTTATTCGAAGACCGGCGGCAGCGTATCTGGATCGGTTCGCGCGATGGCTTGGCGGTCTTTGAACCGGAAACGGAAATATTTAAAACGGTCATAAAGGCCGAAGCCGAGCAAGCCCACCGGGAAGCCGGCAATATCCGCACTATTATTTCCGATGGCGCCGACGGCCTGTGGTTGGGTACCCGGGGAGGACTTAGGCACTTCAATCCGGAGACAGGCCAATCCGAAATTTACCGGCACGATCCGCGGCAGCCCGATAGTTTGTCCGTCAATAATATCGAAACCCTGGCCAGGGATCCGCAAGGCGGATTGTGGATTGCCACCTGGCCTTCCGGACTCGATTATCTTCCGCCCGGCAGCCGGCAATTTCAGCATTACCGCATCAGTAGCGATAGTCAATCGACTCTGGAAAATAATATCAAAATCCTGTTTTTCGATAATGATCGGCGTCTGTGGCTGGGTACCGAAGCGGGTGTCTTCGTCTGGCAATTCGGCGACGACTGGGCCAACAGGAAAAAATTGCCGCTGCCCGGGACGACGGAAGAAGCCAGGGTTTACCAGTTTGCCGAAGATTCGAATGGCACTATTTGGGTGGCTACAGCCAAGGGCCTATTGCGTTGGGATGAGCGCCTGCAAAAATTCGACCTGTATCAACAAAAAATGGAAGATCCCACCAGTTTGGCCGGCAATATCGTAAAAGTGTTGTTGGCCGATCATTCCGGCAGCCTGTTTATTGCCACCACCAATGGCATGAGCCGGATCGATTTTACCAGCGGCGGTTTCGGCAAACTGACGCCCAGGGCTTTAAAGGATGCCGATGACGGTGTTAACAATGCCATTCGCTCCATCGCCGTTAATGATGCACGGCAACTTTGGCTGGGCACTTGGGAAGGCGCCTTGCTGGTCGATGACAAGCGTCGGCAAATTTTAAAAAAATTAACCAGCGTACCGGACCGGAATGGCAATGCCGGCATCGGCATGGTGTATAGCGTCTATCAGCAACCGAACGGTTTGCTGTGGCTGGGAACCCGGAACGGCCTGATCCGGTACGAAGAAAAAAATCAGAAAATTCAGATTATCAATTTAGGGGATACGGCGAATAATTTTGTCAATAAAATCGTACCGGGTGCCGATGGCGTGCTTTGGCTGGGCACTGGAGGCGGGCTGATCGAATACGATCCGGGCAGCGGGATAAAACGGCATTTTCGGCATGATGAGCACAATCAAAACAGTCTCGGCGACGATTCGGTAAATACCCTTTTTATCGATAGTCACGGCAGGGTATGGGTGGGCGGAGCCTATATCGCCGGCAGCGGTTTAAGCGTTCTCGACCCCAAAAACGGCCGGTTTCATGGCTACAATTTCGACTCTAGCGATGAGAATAGCTTACCCAGCGATATGGTTTTTAATGTCGTTGAAGACAAGCAAGGACGGATATGGCTAGCCACGGGCCGCGGAATATGCCAAGCCATTGAAACAAGCGACGGTTTCAGGTTTCAAAATTTCGGGGCCGACAACGGCTTGGCCAGCGGATCGGTGCAAAACCTGCAAATTGGGGATGAGGGCCGGTTTTGGTTTACGGGTATCAAGGGAATTTCCAGTTTCGATCCGGACAACGGCGAGTTTTTGCATTATGCCTTTCCGGTAGGCTTTGCCAGCCGGATCGAACCCGGCGGCATGGTCATCGATAGCGCCGGCTTGATCTATGTCAGCACCTCGGATGGCGCGATTGTTATCGATCCTCATCGGCTGCGTTCCAATAACATTTTGCCTAATCCCGCCATTACCGAGATCAATATCGATAATCGTACTTTGGATTTGAACGCAAACGACCTCAATATCGGCTTGGAAGGCAGTATTACGCATCCCAAGAGTCTGAGTTTCCCCTGGCGCGCTAGGATTTTGTCTCTACACTTTTCCGCCCTGCATTACGCCGATCCAGCCAGAAACCGCTATGCGTATAAACTGGACGGCTTCGACCAGGGCTGGATCGATGCCGACAGCAATAATCGGGTCGCCACCTATACCAATTTAGATCCCGGCCGTTATGTGTTTCATCTTAAGGCCAGCAATAATGCCGGCGCTTGGGAAGAAGCGGGGCTTACCCTGCCGATCACTATTATTCCGCCCTATTGGCAGACGGTCTGGTTTCGCGGCTTATTGCTGATCGCCTGCTTTTCATTGTTGTTAACCGTCTATTTTTGGCGGGTGCGGCAATTGCAGCGCATCCGGCAGAATCTGGAAATTCAGGTAGCGAACCGTACCCGCGAATTGACCGAAATGCACCAGCAGGCATTGGCCGCTGTTAAAATTAAAAGTGCATTTTTGGCCAATATGAGCCATGAAATCCGTACCCCCATGAATGCCATCATCGGCATGAGCGAATTGGCCCTAGAAACCGATCTGGATCCGAAACAGCGAAATTATCTGGAAAAAATCAAAACGTCTTCCAAATGGCTACTCGGTATCGTCAATGACATTTTGGATTACTCCAAACTGGAAGCCGGTAAATTAACCCTGGAACACACCGAGTTTTATTTGGATGAAGTTCTGCAATATTTAAAAGACCTTTCGCCGACCTTGCTCGGCGGCAAGCCGTTGGATATTTTTTTCGAGGTGGACAGGGCCGTCCCGCCCGCATTTTGGGGCGATCCGTTGCGGCTTGGGCAAGTGTTGCTGAATTTACTGAGCAATGCCATCAAATTTACCGAAACGGGACAGGTGATTTTGCGGGTGCAGTGTTTACGAATTAGCGATAAACGGGCCAAGCTGCATTTCAGCATTACCGATAGCGGCATCGGATTGTCCAGCCGGCAACAAAGCCATTTATTCGAAGCGTTCAACCAAGCGGATAATTCCACCACCCGCAAGTACGGCGGTACGGGATTGGGATTATCGATTTGCAAAAATTTGATCAGTGCCATGGGCGGCAATATCGGCGTCTCCAGCGAGTTGGGCAAGGGCAGTTGTTTTTATTTCAACATCGAGTTGGAAATGGCGGCGGCCGACCGGGTCAAAACCGCCGCCCGGGAAGCGCCAAGCCCCGCCGTGATGGCTTCCCTGCAAAATGCCTGTTTATTGGTGGTGGAAGACAATCCCATCAATCAGGAATTGCTATTGGAGGTGCTGGCAAATAAAGGCATTCAGGCCGATTTGGCTGTCAACGGCGTGGAAGCCTTACGCATGATCGATCTTAAAACCTATTCGGCCGTTTTGATGGATTGCCTGATGCCGGAGATGGATGGTTATGCGGCGACGTGCGCGATTCGCGGCAACCCCCGCCACGCCGATTTGCCGATTATCGCCATGACGGCCAATGTGATGACCTCGGACCGGCAACGTTGCCTGGATAGCGGCATGAACGACCATGTCGGAAAACCGATCGACTGGACCCAGCTGTTTCAAGTGCTGGCCCGCTGGATCAAGCCGCGCGGAGAGACCGTTTTCGAACCGGCCGGTAGAACGATAAGCCTCGACGAATCGGGGTTTCCGCAATTGACGGGCGTGGATAGCCGGCAAGCCCAGCTTCTGACGGGGAATAATTCGGCCGTATACCGCAAACTGCTGGGTTTGTTCCGGGACAGGCACAGCCAGGACTGGGAGCAAATTCAAAGCTTTTACCGGGCGGGCGATTACGAAAACGCGACGCATTTGATTCATAAATTATTGGGCAGCGTGCAGTCCGTTGCCCACCGCGCGCTGGCGGATAGTTTGTCCGAGCTGGAAAAGGCATTCAGACAAAAGCCCCCTTTAGTGCCTGAACCCCAATTGCAGCAAGCGGAAGCCTTGTTATGGCAGTTATTTACCGAAATCGGCCTGCTATTCGAGAAGACGGAGTCCGAACAGGTGTAAACCGTTAGGCACGGTGGCAACCGAACCCCGTAAAAGCCCGCTTGCTGTGGTTTCGGCAGCGCTATGCGTGCGTTTAATCCCGTACCCAGTTTTCGGCCAGCCGGCTGGGGATATGCGCCGATTCGCTGGATTGCGGATAGCTTTTGCCGCCGATGATGCAATAAATAATGCGCAAGGTATCCCCCAGCAGCAGCCATGTGATCAGCATGAAGGTAGCGGTCAGGCCGGCATTCAGATAATCGTTGAATATCAGATGAGGCGCTTTGGCGGCCAGGTCGGGCGCCAGTAAACCGCCGCTTAACTTGTCGGACAAATCGGCGGCATGGGTTAGAAAACCTACCCTTAAGTCGGCCGAAAATAGCTTCTCCCAGGCCGCGCTGCTGGTGACGATAATCAACCAGGACAAGGGCAGGGCGGTGACCCAGACATACTTCAATTTGGCCGATTTCACCAATATCGTCGTGCCGACGCACAAGGCAATCGCCGCCAGCATTTGATTGGCGATGCCGAACAGCGGCCACAGGCTGTTGATGCCGCCCAGGGGGTCTATGGTGCCCATGTACAAAAAATAGCCCCAGGCGCCCACGACCAAGCCGCTGGTTAACAGAATGCTGGGATAGCCGTTGGACTTGCCCGAGCCGAGTTTGAAATTACCCAGCATGTCTTGCAGCATAAACCGGGCCACGCGGGTGCCGGCGTCCAGGGTGGTTAAAATGAACAGCGCCTCGAACATGATCGCAAAGTGATACCAGGCGGCCAATAAATGCGCGCCGAAGACCTGGGCGAACAGGCTGGCCATGCCGACCGCCAAGGACGGTGCGCCGCCGGTGCGGGCGAACAGCGTCGATTCGCCCATGGTTTGGGCCAGCGTTTGCATCTGTTCGACAGTCACCGGAAACCCCCAGGCGCTGATTTTAGCCACCGCATCCGCGGCTTCCTTGCCGACAATGCCGGCCGGGCTATTGATGGCGAAATACACGCCGGGTTCCAGCACGCTGGCGGCGATCATGGCCATGATCGCCACAAAAGATTCCATCATCATCGCGCCGTAGCCGATGAAGCGGGCATCCTGTTCGTTGGCCAATAATTTCGGGGTGGTGCCCGAGGAAATCAGGGCGTGAAAGCCGGAAATGGCGCCGCAGGCGATGGTAATGAACACGAACGGAAACAGTTTGCCGCCGAAGATGGGCCCGCTGCCGTCGATAAACTGGGTTACAGCCGGCATTTTCAGCTCAGGGCGCAACAGCACAATGGCGACGGCCAAGGCGGCGATGGTGCCCAGTTTCATAAAGGTGGATAGATAATCGCGCGGGGCCAGTAATAGCCACACCGGCAGTACCGCCGCCGCAAAGCCGTACAAAATCACCATTACGGCCAGCTGTGGAGCGTCGTAGTCGAACCAGCCGCGTAGCAGCGGATGTTCGTCGATCCAGCCGCCGCCCAATACGGCGAAAATCAACATCGATACGCCGATCAGGGTGGCTTCCAATACCCGGCCGGGGCGCAGATGATGTAAATACATCCCCATCAATACCGCAATCGGGATGGTGGCGGCCACGGTAGCGGTGGCCCACGGGCTATGTTTCATGGCGTTTACCACCACCAAACCCAGTACCGCGATCAGGATGATCATGATCATCATCACCCCCAGCATGGCGGCGCTGCCGCCTATGGGGCCGAGTTCGTCCTTGGCCATTTGCCCCAGCGAACGGCCGTCGCGGCGCACCGAGAAAAACAGCGTGACAAAATCCTGCACGCAACCGCCCAGCACCGCTCCGGCCAAAATCCATAAAGTGCCGGGCAGATAACCGAATTGCGCCGCCAGGGTGGGGCCGATCAAGGGGCCTGGGCCGGCGATGGCCGCAAAATGATGGCCGAATACCACCCATTTATGCGTGGGCATGAAATCCCGGCCATCGTTGAAACGTTCCGCCGGCGTGGCGCGGCCGGCGTCCAGCATCAATACCTTAGCGGCTATGAAAGCGCTGTAAAAACGATAACCCAGGGCGTAGACGCATACCGCCGCCACGACCAGCCACATGCTGTTGATGGTTTCGCCGCGTTGTAAGGCAATGCCGGCGACGGCAAACGCGCCGATCGCGGCAATACAAATCCAAACGAGGGTATAGGGTAGACGGTTATGTGTGCCGGACATGGCGGGTTCCTTCGTGTAATGCAATTTTTTGCGTTAAAAATTGCGCGAATGGTAGCACGAGGACGGGGGAGATGGGGTCCGTCGGTCAAGCTATTGAGTATAAGCTTTTGATTTTGTTGAAAATAAGTTCCGGCATGCTAGGCGCATCGTTCTCGCGCTCAGCACTTATGTTATACACAAGTGCCGCCATGGCCGCTGGATGCGGTTCTCCAGTGCCAAGGCCGGCGAGTTTTAATCATCCCTGAAGCCTGGATTCCGGCAATCCCTGCCGGAACGACGGTTACAAACATAGATGCGTATAACGATGGATGCTCGGCAAGGGAATGCAGCTTGAAGCGCCCTGATGGGTTCGCACGCAGAGCCAACCGTAAGTGGCAGCCATTTCCGACGAAAGCCTTGGCCGGTAAGACCGCGAAACGGGCGCCTGTAAGCGCTCGTTTGACATCCGGCAAAAATTACAGCGACTTATACAGTTCCAGGGCTTTGTTCAAGTCTTCGGTAGAACTTTTGATGTCGCCTTTTTTAGTTTTAATTTGCCCTTGAATAACCAAGCCATTGGCTTGTTTAACCACATCGTCGTGGCCTGAAATCTTTTCCGCGGATGCGCGCGCGGCTTTTAAATGTACCCGAGCGGTATTGAAATCGCTTTTTTGGATTTCGGTAATGGCTTGCTCGATGTGTGAAATAGCTTCGCTGATATTGGAGGCCGGATTGCCGGCGGTTTCCTCGGCGTAAGCCATGCCGCCAGTTACGCCCGCGGACAAGATCAAGGAAAAGGCCAACAGGGTGATTTTGATGATATTCATAATGTAATTTTGATTTTGAGGAGTGAAAAGGAGGTGGGATAAAAGGGCCGAAGGCTTTCAACCCGTGCCCATCATAGCCGAATTGTGCTTGGCGTAAGTGACAGATTGGTTAAGAATTCCATTTACGCATGGTTTGGCTACGGATATGTTTACCGGCTTTTGGGTGATTTAGTTGGCGGGCCGACGGGCAAATGGTTAGAATCTTGGGTGCTTTACCCACAAACTCGATTGCCGATTACGGAGGATGACCATGAAGAACGCTTCTACCGCTGCATTGCTGCTCGCAGCAGCTGCTTTCACCACTGCCACGACACTTCACGCCGAAACCCAAGCCGCCAAGCCGGTGCATGGGGAATATAAGGACTGGTCGACCCTGAGCGTGTCTCATCGGCTGGATAAACAGCTGGTGCGGACCATTCTCGGTAACGACGTCGCTATCAAGGCGGCTCGCGCCGGCAATACCAAACCCTGGCCGGACGGCACCGTCTTCGCCAAGGTCGGTTGGAAGGAAAAAACTCACCCCAACTGGCCGCAAGCCGTGGTGCCGGGGGAATTCGCCGGCGCCGAAGCCATGGTTAAGGACAGCAAGAAATTCGCCGAAACCGGCGGCTGGGGCTTCGGCCATTGGGAGGGCGATAAACTGGTGATGAACGACAAGGAAAAGTCGGCGACTTGTTTCGCCTGCCACACGCCGATGAAAGACAACGATTACGTCTACACCGTACCTGTTTTGCAATAATCCCGCGGGGGGCGATTCAATCGCCCCCATTCAATCCGGCCAGGCTGCCGACGTGCGCGGCGACGCTGGCCGACAAGGCCCGCAAATCGTAGCCGCCCTCCAGCGCGGAAATAATGCGTCCGTTACAAACGGCATCGGCAATGTCTCTCAACTGCCGCGTCACCCAGGCATAATCGTCTTCCACCAGCCGCAACGAAGCCAACGGATCGTCTTTATGTGCATCGAATCCGGCGGAAATCAGAATGAGTTGCGGGTTGAATTTGCGCACGGCCGGTAAAATGGTTTCCGAGTATTTGGCCCGAAATGTTTTGCCGTCGGTGCCGGTCGGCAGCGGAACGTTGATGATATTGCCCACCCCGTTTTCGGAGGGATGGCCGCTGCCGGGATAATGCGGCCATTGGTGGCTGGAGGCGTACAGCACTTGCGGTTGCTGATAAAACGCCGCCTGCGTGCCGTTGCCGTGGTGCACATCGAAATCCACGATAGCGATACGTTCCAAGCCGTAGCGGGTACGGGCATATTCCGCGGCAATGGCGATGTTGTTGAACAGACAGAATCCCATGGGATAACCGGGCATGGCATGGTGGCCGGGCGGGCGCACGGCGCAGAAAGCTTGCTGGGCCCGGTCCGTGCAGATTTGATCCACTGCGTCGCAGACCGCGCCTACCGCGCGTAGCGCGGCGGCTTTCGAACCCGGCGAGGCCACGGTATCGGCGTCGAAATAACTTAATCCCTCGGCGGGAATGCCCGCCAATACGCGCGCGATCATGGCCGGCGTATGAATCAGGGCCAGTTTGGTTTCTATGTCGTCCGGCAGCGGCGGCGAGACGCGGCGTATGCCCTGAAACCGGGGTATGTTCATTGCTGTTTCTATGGCGCGCAAGCGGTCGGGACTTTCCGGGTGGCCGGGACCGGTATCGTGGGACAGAAACTCGGCGTGGCTGTAATAGAGCATAGTCATAAGGCCCCCTCTAAAAATTCGCTAGCTATTGCGTGTTATGAGGCATGGCTGGTTTAAAATCAAGTCGACCGCTAAACTTGGTTTTCCTAACCCTACAGAGGATCAACATGGCCAAGCCTATTACCCCGTTGCTCGCCGCCGATATTTTGATTGAATTGATCGATGTGCCGGAACGGCCTTTCGTCTTGATCGAACGCGCCTTTCCTCCCTACGGCTGGGCCGTGCCGGGCGGTTTCGTCGATGTCGGCGAAACCGTGGAGCGCGCCGCCATCCGCGAAGCCAGGGAAGAAACCGGGCTGAATGTCGAGTTAACGGCATTGTTGGGGATTTATTCCGATCCCGCCCGCGATCCGCGCAATCATACCGTCACGGCGGTCTATGTCGGGCAAGCACACGGACTGCCGCTGGCCGCGGATGATGCCAAAAACGCCGGATTGTTCACGTTCGACAACTTGCCGGCCCAACTGGCTTTCGACCATGCCCAAGTGCTGGCCGATTATCGAGAGTTTTTGCGTAGCGGCCGGGTAACGCCGTTACGCCTATAGACAAATTTGGGAATCTCCTTAACGGGCTTGATTAGCCGCGGTATGGGTCTACTATAGTGTATGGAATATCCCGGCATTTCAACTGACAGGGCTTGCATATGATAGAGGCGAATATCGAGCGGCTTTGGGAACAGCTGATGGCGTTCATAGAGGAAGGCCGGGTGATACCCGTTATCGGGCCGGAGCTGCTGATGCTGGACATCGACGGCAAACCGGCCCTGCTGTACGACTACTTGGCCGAGCAACTGGCAAAACGCCTGGGAATTAAGTCCGAAGCGGACGATACCTTAAATACTGTCGCCTGCCGCTATCTCGCCCAGGGCGGGCAACGGGAAGACATGTATCCCGTGCTGAAACGCGCGCTGGCCGAATTGTCGCAGGTTAAGCCGCCGGAAACCCTGGTGAAGCTTGCCGAAATCAGGCCGCTGAAACTATTTGTCACCACTTGTTTCGATCCCTATCTGGTCCGGACGCTTAACCAAGTTCGGTATCGGGGTAAGGATAGCACCCAGGTTTTAGAGTTCTACCCCGGTTCCGGCAAGGATTTGCCGGAGGAAATGGAATATTTGGCCGGCACCACGGTATTTCATCTGTTCGGCAAATTAACCGCCGCGCCGGATTACGCGGTGACCGATGAAGACATTTTAGAGTTTATGCACGCACTGCAGTCGGCGGATACCCGCCCGAAACTGTTGTTCGATGCGTTAGTCGGACAGGGCCTGATGATTATCGGCTGCCAATTATTCGATTGGTTGGGGCGGTTTTTCGTGCGTCTCGGTAACAGGCACCGCTTGATTATTTCCAAGGAAAAAACCGATTTTTTGGTCGGCGACCAAATCCGCAAGGAAATAAACCTGGCCGAATTTCTGCTGCATTTCAGTAGCCGTACCAAAATTTTCCCCATGCAATCCATCGAGTTCGTCAACGAGTTGTATCAACGTTGGACGGCAATGCATCCTGCCGGCGTTGACGATGGCGAGCATTTCGATACGGCGGCCCGCGCCCTTCCCGTTGACAAAGCCGAACCGGTCGAACTTGTTGCCGAGCCGGATGCAAGGGAGCCAATGCGCGGCGGCGCCGTTTTTCTGAGCTACGCCCATGAAGATGAAGAAGCGGTAATAGCCATTAAACATGCTTTGGAAACGGCCGGTATTGAAGTTTGGTTCGATAGGAATACGAACGCCCTGCGGGTTGGCGACAACTTTAAAGCCCGCATCAAAACCAATATCGAACAATGCGCGCTATTCGTGCCTATCATTTCCCGCCATACCTTGACGCAGGAGCGGCGCTTCTTTAGGTTCGAATGGAAGTACGCGCAAGAATGCGCGGATTTTTATCCGGAAAGCCGGCGCTTCATCATGCCTTTGGCCATAGACGACACGCCGCCCGACGATCCCAATTTGGACGAGTATATTCGCGAGTTGCATTGGGAACGGCTGCAAAACGGTCAATGCGGCGCGGCGTTTTTAACCGAGCTCAAGCAGCTGCAGCGGGCCTACCGGCGCAATTCGGAGTAACCGTCATGCCAATGTCCGCCGACCCCGCAATAGAATACGCCCTTGTCGATGCGGAACATCCCTGGCCGGGGCTGGCGGCTTTTAAAGAACAAGAGGCGCAATTTTTCAAGGGTCGGACTCAGGATATAACCAAACTGCATCGGCTGGTCAATCGCGAACGTCTTACCGTGCTGTGCGGCGTTTCCGGCTTGGGTAAAAGTTCGTTACTGCAGGCCGGGCTGTTTCCGCTGTTACGCCTCGATCCCATGCTGCCCGTCATTATCCGGCTGAATTTTGCGGACGATGCGTTACCGCTACGCCGGCAGGTATACGCGGCCCTGGACCGGCAAGCCGATACGCATGCGGTAGAGGCGCCGGCGCGGATGGAGAGCGAAACCTTATGGGAATATTTCCATCGCAAACAGTCCGAGTTTTGGGACGCCCGCAACCGTATCGCGCTGCCGCTGCTGTGTTTCGACCAGTTCGAGGAAATTTTTACCTTGGGCCGCGAAACCCCAAACCGGCGGCGGGCTACCGATAACTTCATTACGGAGCTGGCGGACCTGATTGAAGGCCGTTGCCCCGAAACCGTGAAGAGGCGCTTGGATGAAAATCCGGAGTTGTCCGAAGATTTCGATTTTAGCCGCCACCGTTTCAAGCTGATTTTGAGCCTGCGCGAAGACTATCTGGCCAATTTGGAAGAACTGCGGCCGTTGATGCCTTCGATCATGCACAATCGTATGCGGCTGCGTCCCATGAACGGAAAACAGGCATTGGCGGTGGTCGACCAGACGCACGGCCGCTTGCTCGCAGCGGAGACAGCCGAAAGCATCGTCCGGTTGGTGGCCGGCGAGCAAGGCGAACAGGCGCTAAGCGAATTAGAGGATTTGCGCATCGAACCGGCCTTGTTGAGCCTGCTGTGCCGGGAGTTGAACGAACGCAGAATCCAAAACCGGGCCGAGCGGATAGAGGCGCGGCTGGTCGACAGCAGCCGGGAATCGATACTGGACCAGTTCTACCGGCGCTGCCTGCACGATCAAGCGCCGGCATTACGCCGGTTCATCGAGGACAGGCTGCTGACCGTCTCGGGTTACCGAAACAGCGAAGCCTACGATAATGCGCTGGAAACCCCCGGTATTACCCGGGATGCCCTGGATGCCCTGGTGCAAGGAAGGCTATTGATTTTACGCCAGGAGCAGCAGGGCGGCGTCAAACGGATAGAGTTGATTCACGATGTATTGGCCGGCGTGGTGCGTAAAAGTCGGGAACAACGGCAAATGTTGGAGAAACAGCGTCTGGACGAACAGGCCAGGGCCGAGGCCGAGCAGCGGGAGCGGCAGGCCAAGCGCTGGGCCATGGTTTTCGTCAGTTTGGCGGCGGTCTTTCTGTTGACCGCGGCTTGGGGCTGGTGGAACTGGTGGGATGCCAAACAGTCGCGTATTTCGGCCGAGCAAGCGCGCAATATCACCCAATCCGGTAAACTCGCCGCCCAGGCGGCCTTGCTGGCCGATACGGCGGCGGATGACCGTATTGTGGAACGGGCCGCGGCGCTGGCGCTCGAGTCGTGGCGTATTCAACCCAATGCGGAGGCCGCCGCCACCGCCCATGCGCTGTTGCGCTTGTTGCCCAATTATCGCATAGGGCATGAGCGGCCGATTTATGCGATCGGCATCGGCCCCGACGGAGGCTTGCTGGCAACCGGCGACGAAGGCGGACAATTGCGCGTATTCAACCGCCAAACCGGCGAGGAGATTTTTTCCATGGCGCATGACGGTTGGATCAACAGCATCGCTTTCAGTCCCGATGGACGCTTTATGGCCACCGGTTGCAGCGACCGCCAAGTCAGGATAATAGACGCGGTAAACCGGCGGACCGTGTTTCGGCTTAGCCTGGACGGCGAAGTCAATGCAGTCGGTTTCAGTCCGGACGGCCGGTTTTTGGCGGCGGCCGGCAAAGACGGTACGGCGCGCCTGATCGATGTGTCGGCCGGCCGGGAATTGTGGCGGTTTCGCCATGGCGGCGAAGTGTCGAATATCGCCTTTAGCCCTGGCGGCCGCAGCCTTGCCAGTGCCAGCCGGGATAAAACCGCCAGACTGATCGAAATCTCCTCCGGCAAGGAATTGTTGCGGCTCAAGCACGGCGCCGGGGTGACCCACATTGCGTTTAACGCCGATGGCCGTTTATTGGCTACGGCCAGCCTGGATAATCTGGCCAGCATTATCGATGCCGAAACCGGTAAGGCATTAACCCGCATCAAACACAACGAAGCGGTGGCGAGTTTGGCCTTTAGCGCGGACGGCCGCTGGCTGGCGACGGGCAGCGACGACAATACGGCCAAAATAACCGAAGTGGCCGGCGGTATGGAAGCCGCGCGGTTTAGCGGCGCGGACGATGTTTATAGCGTCAGGTTCAGCCCGGATTCGCACTTGCTGGCGATTGCCGGCCTGGACGGCAGTGTCCGCCTCCTCGAAACGGCATCCTGGCGGGAGATAGCCGGATTGATGCACGGTGGGGCGGTATGGAATGTCGTCTTCAGCCCGGATAGCCGCACGCTGGCAACCGTCGGCATGGACCGGCAGCTACGCCTGTTCGAAACCGGAAAATATCCGGACGATATCCGTATCCGGCGGACGGACAGCATTATGGGGGTGGCCTTCTATCCGCGCGGCGGTTTGTTGGCGGCGGCCAGCCAGGATAAAACCGCAACCGTCTACGATGTGGCGACAGGCCGGCAACTGATGGCGTTCCGGCACCATGATAGCGTTTATGCCGTTGCATTTAGTCGGGACGGGCGCTGGCTGGCTACCGCCAGCAAGGACAATACCGCCAAATTGATCGATATGGCCGCCGGCCGGGAAATCGCCTCGGTTCGGCATTCGGGAGAGGTGAGGGGGATCGCTTTCAGTCCCGATGGCCGCTGGCTGGCCACTGCCAGCCTGGATAAAACCGTACTGGTAATGGATACGGCCAGCGGCAAAGTGACAAACAAAATTGATCATGCCGACGAAACCAGGTTTGTGGCGTTTAGTTTCGATGGGCAGCTATTGGCCATTGCCGGCAAGAATGGCACGGTATCTTTACTCGATACCCAGGCCTGGCAACCCGTGCAAACCCTAAAATTTTCCGCGCCGGTCACGCAGTTGGCCTTTAGCCGGGACAATCGGGTTCTGGCAATAGCCGGCGAAGACAAGCGGGCAAGATTATTCGACTGGCGCACCGGCAGGGAAACGGCCGAATTCGTCCACGCCGGCAGCGTGCTTAACGTGGCTTTCAGTCCGGATGGCAAACTGTTGGCAACAGGCAGCATGGACAATGCCGTCAGATTGATCGAGCTCGCTACCGGCAAGTTGGTTTCTTTGATTAAACACGGCGGCGAAGCAAGAAGTATCGCCTTCAGCGCCAAGGGGGATTTTTTGGCTACTGCCGGCGCCGATGGGATAAGCAGAATCATCGAAACCGCCAGCGGCCTTGAAATAGACCGGATCGGTCATGGCGCAGAAGTCTGGGGCGTGGCATTCAGCCTGGACGACCCGCCGCTGCTGGCGTCGGCGCTTAGCGACGGGCGCGTCCGCTTACATGCCGCCGATCCGCAAATGGCCTTCGATGCGCTCTGCCGAAAGGCGGGACGCAATTTAAGCCCCGACGAATGGCAAGACTATTTGGGGGGAAGCTTGCCTCGGCGGACCTGCGCCGCCTGGCGGACTGCCGATGCCCTTCCGGCGGCGCCCTAAATCGGGCCGCCGGCATGAAATGGTTTGATTGCGGTTGAATCAGGTGACGCGATGAAAGGCTTATCGATCAAATGCATGGCCATCGTTGCCATGGGGGCAATCCTGGGAGGAGGCTGTACCCGCGCCGCGGAAGAATTTGCCCGCCAAGCCGATTTGCTGCATTTGCGGCGCGAGATTGTCGACGGTTCCGGCTTTCAACACGTGGTTTACAGCAAGCCGGGAAATTCAGCGAACACCTTGCATGTTTATATCGACGGCGACGGCACGCCCTGGATTGCCGGCCGCCCGGCCGACGACCCGACACCCCGCAATCCCATGATGTTAAGACTGATGAAGTTAGATCCGGCCCCCGCCGTTTATCTGGGCCGGCCTTGCTACCACGGCATGCAGTCTATGGGAGCCTGCCCGAACCGTTTTTGGTTAAGCCATCGCTATGGCGAGGCGGTGGTGGCCAGTTTGTCGGCAGCGATCAAGCAATTGCTTCGGCAGCGGAATTACCGAAATATCGCCTTGTTTGGGCATAGCGGCGGCGGGGCGCTTGCCGTGCTGCTTGCCTCGCGTTTAGCTGAAACGGTTGCCGTGGTGACCGTTGCCGCCAACCTGGACCTGGAAGCCTGGGCGGTTTATACGGCTAGCGACGATCTGAAAGGGTCATTAAATCCGGCCGCGCTGGCGCCGCTTGCCCCATCGATTCGGCAGTATCATTTTGCCGGCGCCGAAGATGATGTCGTGCCGCCGGTATTGATGGCGAACGCGGCGCGGCGGTTGGGCTCCCGCTTGACCGTAATCGAAAATTTCGATCATGCCTGTTGCTGGGAACGGCTGTGGACAAGCATTTTGGCCGATGCGGCCGAATAAGGCGCCTGTCTTGAACGAGCGGCGGCCGCATCGACAGCCAAAAGCGGGTTGTAACTTACCACTCCATTCTTACGCCCACATTGCCGCCATAGCTTTCAAAGTTGCTGTTGCCTTGTACCGTTGTAAAGTTGGCAAACGCTTGAATGCCTTTCTCCATAAGTAACGATGCCCCGATATCGATCAGGGCCCAGTCGCGGGCCGGATTTTCGGTTTGAAAGACAAAGCCGGGGCCGGTCGTGGAATCGGTGGCCTGAATGAAATGGGCGTTAATGGTGCGCGAATCGTTGGCATGTTCGTGTACCCAGGCTACGTTGATTTGCGGCACTAAAACCCCAAAGGAAAAACTATGGGCGGAAGAGGCGAACAAGCCCAGGTTGGTCTGCAGCGAGGTTTGATGTTGAGCGTTGTAACGCAACTCCAGGCCGGTGTTTGACGATTCGCGGTAACTGTCGATTTCCCATTGCCGCACGTCGACGCCGACCCGGGGGCCGAACGTAATATTGTTTATTGCGAAATCGTAGCCGCTTAAAAAGTTGAGACTGTATTGGTTGGCGTTGAAATTCCCGCTGGTCAGCCTGGAAATGACGGTAGTGTTACCGGTAAAACCGTCCGTTCCGGCAACGGCGAACCGGTCTATGGTTTGGTTCCGCCGGGTGTAACTGAGGGCCAGATTGACGAAGGCGTTATCGAAAGGCAGATAATTGACATACAACAGCGGGGTGTATGCGTTGCTGTCGAATCCGCCGCCGGAATGATAGGTCCCGTTTGTGTTGGCGTAATTGAACGCCAGCCCCACATCCAGATTATTCAAAATGGAATAACCGCCCCCGAGAGTTACCGCGGGAATGGTAGCGTTGTAGCCGTCCTCGAAGGGATTTTGATAATGGCGCAGCGTGGTGGCCCCGGCGGTTAAAAAGGTACTGAATTTATTCCATTGCGCGGCAATGACGTCGGCCGATGCCCGCGGCCTTTTTTTCTTTTCCTTTTGGGTTTGTATGTCTTTTAATTGTTGTTGGGAAATAAGCAGCGAACTGGGCTGAGACTGGCTGCCTATGCCGGATGCGGCCGGTACGCCTCCCGCTTGCAAGGCCGAACAAATACCGCCAAGTTGGTCTGTAGAATTGAAAGCGGAATCTTGCCGGCAGATACGATCGAGCTCGGCGGTGCTGGCGTCATTAAAAGTCTGCGCCGCGACAAACCGTCCACTCAAAGCCGCGGCAATAAATACCAAGGACGAAACCGTAACCGTAGGGAATCGCGGCGAAAAGCGCCAGTCTCTTGCGCATCCGCTTTGCACGGTCCCGTTTCGTTTTAAGTCATTATTCATAGCCGCCCCCTTATGATGAATACCAGTCTGAATAACCGCATTACAGTGTAGTATCTCCGGGGGATTTTGCTATCCGCATCACAAAAATTTATTAACTATTCAGCGAATGCCGGCCGCTGCGGTGCGATTGCGTAGGTCGGGTTAGTTCGATAGAGCGTAACCCGGCAATCGAAGCCATTGAGTCGCAATAAGCCGCTGCGTTGGGCTACGGCTGACGCCTAACCCATCAACCTACGCAAACCATCGATGTCGTTTGGGCTGCATAACCGACTGACATCACTGCCGGATTTCATTATCATTCGACCTATGACATTTCATAGCCTCTATTTTCAGATAATTTGATGCGCACGTTAAAGCTTGTTTCGATTACCGCTCCGATGATGGCGCTAATAGTCATTAGTGCGTTTTTTGTACTGATGCGGGCTTCTTTGCCGAACGAAGACGGCGATGCGGTGTTACCCGGCTTGAATGCCCAGGTAAAGGTAAATAGCGACGAATTGGGCGTTCCCGCCATTTTCGCCGAAAACCGGGCGGATGCGTTGCGGATATTGGGATTTTTGCACGCCCGCGACCGCTTGTTTCAAATGGAATTGATGCGGCGCAAAAGCGCCGGGCGTTTGGCGGAATTATTCGGCCGGGCGGCGCTGGACAGCGACCGCAAGCAACGCGTCTATCAATTATCGAAAACCGCCCAACAAATCGTGCGGGATTTGCCCGTCGAGCAGCGTCGGCTGTTGCGGGCTTACGTAGCCGGCGTGAATGCCTATCTGGCGCAAGCCCGCATTCTGCCGCCCGAATTTTTGCTGTTGCGGCACCGGCCCGAGCCGTGGCGGGAGGAAGACAGTATCCTGGTGATATTGAGCATGTTTCAAACCCTGAACGGTTACGAACAGGACGAGCGCATGTTCAGCGTCATGGAAAAGGCCCTGCCCAAGGATTTGCTGGAATTTTTAACCCCGGATACCGACAGTTACACTACCACGCTGGTCGGAGGCGAGACGCCGCGCCGGTTTAACCCCGGCGTTCCGCCCTGGGTTTTTGCCGGCCTGCCTGAACCCGGCGCCTTATTGGCGCAAGCCGGGGTCGATGCGGGGAATGTGGTGATCGGTTCTAATAACTGGGTGGTGGCCGGCAGTAAAACCGTTGATGGCCGGGCCATGGTCGCCAACGATATGCACCTGGGTCTGAGCATACCGAATACCTGGTATCGGGCCGGAATAGCCTATCCGAAGCGGCGCGTTTACGGGGTGAGTTTGCCCGGCGTGCCCGGCATCATCGTCGGCGGCAACGACGATATAGCCTGGGGTTTTACCAATGTCACCGCCGATTTGCTGGATCTGGTCAGTCTGGATGTCAATCCGGATAATCCTTTGGAATACCGCGCGCCGCAGGGGTGGGCCAAATTCGGCATCCATACGGAGACGATTCAGGTCAAGGATGCGCCCGCCGTCGAAATGACCGTGCGCGACACGATTTGGGGGCCGGTTTCTGAACAAAGCTTGCTCGGCAAACCGGTGGCCATTAAATGGACGGCCTTGGAACCGCATGGCGTCGATTTAGGTTTGTTGGACATGGATGATGCCCAAAGCGTGCAACAGGCCACGGATATTTTGAACCGGATCGCGGCGCCGCCGCAAAATGTGGTGATTGCCGACCGGGCAGGGCATATCGGCTGGACCTATATGGGCCGTTTTCCGCAACGAGTCGGTTTCGACGGCTTGGCCAGCCGTTCCTGGGCGGATGGCGATCTGGCGTGGCAACAATTTCTGGCGCCGGACGCATTGCCGCGCTTGATCGATCCGCCGGAAGGTTTTATCGTCACCGCCAATAATCGCACCTTGGGCCGCGATTACCCGCATGCGATCGCGCATAACTGGGCGCTGGGTTACCGGGCGTTTCGCATCGCCGAATTACTGCGCGGACAAAACCGGCTGACGGAAGGCGATATGTTGGCGGTGCAGTTGGATACCCGCAACGCCGTGTACGATTTTTACCGGCAACTGGCTTTGGACGAACTGAGCCATATCGATGTTAAGGAGCCTGTGTTACAACAAGCCGGGCAAGCGTTAACGGCTTGGGATGGCCATATGCGCACCGATAGCATAGGTGCGGCGTTATTGGCGGAGTTCAGGAGCCAATTAGCTAAAGAGGTGTTTGCCAAAATCGTCGCCGCCTGCCAAGTCTACGATGCGGATTTTAGATATGCCTGGCGCGAGATGGAAACGCCCTTGCGTTTACTATTGACGCAACAACCGGCCGGATTATTGCGGGCGCGGTATCGCGACGATTGGCGCCGAATGATAGTGGAAAGCTTGACTCGGTCCGCCCAAAAGTTACAGCAGGAATATCCAGATAAAGATCTGGCAAACTTGGCTTGGGGCGAAACCCACCCGATAATCTTGCACCACCCGTTCAACAAAGTGGCGCCGTTGCTGGGCGAGCTGTTGGACATGCCCCGTTTCGAGAGCGACGGCTGCGCCGGCCTCTGCGTAAAAGTCATGGATACCGCCCATGGCGCCAGCGAGCGCCTGGTGCTGTCGCCCTTACATCCCGAGGATGCTATTTTCCACATGCCGGGCGGACAATCCGGGCATCCGTTTTCCAGCCATTACCGCGACCAGCAACCCTACTGGCAAAACGGGGTTGCGTCGCCGATGCGGACTAATACTGTTGCGCACAGCTTATCGTTTTTACCGCGATAAACTTTTTGTCGATATATGGTATTTTTACGCGGCGGCTTGTACAAGACTTGCGCCGGGGTTGATTAGAGTGATTACCGATTTGGCTTACCGTTAGTAAAATTAGATACCAGCGGGTCGATTTGCATACTCTAAATGCTTCCAAAGTAGTAACGTCAATTCGCTTGCAAAAGTTCTGGTATGACCCGTTCGACGGTCTACGAAGCCTAAATTGATAAGAGGAGCCGCTAATGTTGCGAACCAACGTCCAATCTTGCTTGTTTTTGAATTTATCGAATGCCGCTCAGCCGGGCCGGCCTTAGTTGCCGGTTATTCGCGCCGCCCGTATTCAATTAAGCGCTCGGGTGCAAACGATGGTTTCAAACACTTTGCCGGGCTTGCTCCGCTGTTTAGCGAGGACATGCAGCGTTTTTGGGGTTTCTTTATTACCGTGTTGTTTATCCATGGCACGGGCCGGCGAACCGGCGGAACGACCCTCGATAGCCGCCGCCGAACCAATGCCGGTTCAGGCGATCGGCGTCGCGAAACCCAATTCGCCGCCCGCCGAAGAGGCGAAAGACTTGGCGGATATGGACATTACGGAACTGGTGAAAGTCAAAGTCTCGCCGTTCGAAGTATCTGCACAGCTCGACAGCGGATACAAGGCATCCAACTCGGTATCCGGTTCCCGTTTCGATACGCCAATCCGGGATCTGCCCTTTGCAATTCAATCTTTTACGAAATCCTTTATCAAGGATCAAAAACCGCGGGATATCTTCGATGTGGCCCGTTATTCGCCGGGCGTCACCTATCGCAGCAACGATTTCAATGAAGGTAACGCCAATCTGGCCATTCGGGGGTTCGCGGTCGGCTCCCTGGCCGGCGGCAACATTCAAGTTCTTCGCGACGGCGTGCATGGCCCGTCGATCTTCGATTTCACCAATATCGCCCGGGTTGAAGTGGTCAAGGGGCCGTCGTCGTTTTTGTACGGGCAGGTTGCGCCCGGCGGCATCGTCAATGTAATTACCAAAAATCCGCGGCGCAAATTCGCGGCCAATGCCGATGCCCGTTATGGCGCCTACGGCCAGCACCGTTTCGATGTGGACGTAACGGGGCCGGCCACCGATACGCTGGCTTACCGTTTTGCCGCTTCCTACGATCAGGATATCGACTATTGGAAACCTTACGATGCGCATAGCTGGAACATTTCGCCATCGATACTTTGGCAACCCAGCGATCGCCTGAGCATCACGTTTAAGTACGAAAACTTTCAAAAAATCGAAGAACCGCAACTGATGCAAAAGCCCGGCCGTAACACCCAAACCGGCGTCGTACCGACCGCAGCGGATCCGAACTTGGTGGGGGTCGATGTGCCGGGCCTGGCCAATAACTGGAATAGCATGGCCTACAGCGACTACCGCAACAGCAATACGCACAATCTGAGTACCTGGATAGACTTTCGGGCTAACGAGCACTGGAATCTGCGCAGCGGTTTTTCGCATTTGGAATACGAGGTCGACGCGCTGTTCACCGGCAACTTCGGGATGGCCAACAATACCACGCTAATGCAAGGCCGCCGTGTCAGGCAGCAGGTTTACAGCAACCGCGACGACAGCATAGAGTTGCAAGCCGTCGGCAAGTACGATTTAGGCTTCGCCAGCCTGAGGCTATTGCTGGGCGGACAATACGTCGACCGCTATTTCGCCAGAAAGGCCGGTCAGGCGCCGAACGATCCCGCCTTGGGTAATGTGCCCACCGCGTCGCCGCTGCCATTGTGGGATTTAAGCAATCCCGCCACCTGGAACCGCGATACCGGCATTCCACTGTCGTTGTTAACCGAAAGCCCCTTGGACCAACGCATCAACTACGTGGACAAGTCCGTTTACGGCGGCTCCACCCTGGGTTTCTTCAACGATCGGTTATTGGTGCTGACGGGTTGGCGTTGGACATCGACCGAAAGCCAGGTCAACGATCGCGCGACTGGGATTGCGCAATCCACCGCCAGCCGAGTCACGCCCCAATTTGGGGTGCTATACAAATTGACGCCCGAATTATCCCTGTTCGGCAGTTACGCCGAATCTTTCGTACCCGGCACTTTCCCGATCAACAATATCGACGGTACCAGTAGTATTCCGGCCCCGACCGAGGGCTGGGGCTACGATGTCGGTCTGAAGGCCAGTTTGTTTGACGGACGGGTTTCCGGCACGTTGACCTTCTTCGATATACGCAATCGAAATGTCGTCAACGATCTTGCGCAAACCAACGCACTCGGCGCGGTGGTGATCAATAACATTCAAAGCGGCGAACAGCGTTCTCGCGGTATCGAACTCGATACCACGATAAAGCTGACGGATAACTGGCAGTTATATACATCTTACAGTTACATGGACGCCCGTATCACCGAATTCAGCGGCAGCGACGCCGCCATACTCGCCCAGGATCCGAATACGCTCGACGCGGCCGGACAGGCTAACTACAAGAATGTCAGTTTATTTCACAACGCGCCCTTGCAGATGAGCGCGCCGCACATCGCTAACTTGTGGACGCGTTACGACTTTGCGCAAAACGGGCTGGAAGGGCTTTACCTGGCGGGCGGCGTCAATTTTGTTTACGACCAGACGCTGCTACCCAGCAGCCCGGCGTCGTCCCGCCAGACGTACGCGTTGTTCAACGCCACGGTGGGTTATGCCTGGGAAGCGGGCGGCCACCGCATGAGTTTGGACCTGATGGGCAAAAATCTGGCGAACGAACAATATCGTCCCTCGCAAAGTACGCGGGGCAGGCCCCGCGAGTTTATGCTTACCTTCTCGGTTAATTACTGAGTCAGCCCCCATGCCGCGCCAAAACACCGTTGCCGCCCCTCTGTCGGTGGAATATCCCGGATGACAGTAAAGAGTCCCTGGGTATCCAGCTTGCCCTCAAAGTCTGTTGACTGCTGCAAACTCAACGGCATACTAAGAACAATTGGTATCGGATTGATAACATGCCTGCTGGTGTTACCCGGCATAGGGGCGAGCCAAGACAGAAAGCACCCAAATGAAGTGGAAGCGGCTTTTCTGCGCAACTTCGCCCATTATGTCGAATGGCCGTCCCATGCATTCGCCGACGATCGATCGTCTTGGGTTATCGGTATTCTGGGCGACGACCCTTTCGGCGATATTATGGAAACCACATTTAGCAATCGTACTGAAAAGGGGCGTGCGTTCAAGGTGTTACGTGCCGATAGCCTGGATGAAATGCCCGACTGCCACATCGTGTTTATTGCCTATAAAAGTGCCGGCCGCCGCCGTTGGGCGCTGGATCAAATTAAAAATAAACCGGTACTGACAGTCGGCGATGCGCCGGAATTTTTGCGGGAAGGCGGGATAATACAATTCAACGTCGATGACAGAGTGCATATGAATATCAATTTGGACCAAGCGCGAGCGGTTGCATTGACTATTCAGACCAAGATGCTGGAGGTATCCAGCGGCATTTTGGAGCACGGTGTGATCCGTAAGGTGAGATAAGGCGATGTCTTTCCAGCACAATATTTACAACAGGCTGGCGCGAGTGCTTTGGGGGGCGGCGCTGCTGGCATTCATAGTCGGAGGTGTCGCATTCATACTCGTCGATCGCTTCACGCTGGAAACCCGGGTGCGGCAGATCATGGAACCCTATGCGCGGCTTATCTCCGTCGGAACGGACGCGGCGGTGGCCTTCGAGGACCCCGCGCGCGCGCAGGAAGTTCTGGATACTCTAAGGGCTTATTCGCAGATACGTGAAGCGCAAATTTTTTTGGAAAACGGCCGAGTGCTGGCGGGCATCAATCTCGCATCCGATTCACCGCTGCAAATTTCGAGCCTCAAATCGGACGGGATCCGCATCGAGGATGGTTCGGCTGAATTATGGCAAGCCTTACCGAACGGCGGACGCCTCCGCATGACCATGCGCTTGGAGCAACTCGGCAAGCAAACTCATTTGGCGCTTTGGATCTTCGGCGCCGGCATAGCTGTGTTGTTGACGACCACGTTCGGGCAACTGACTATCTTGCGCCGGACTATCGTGCGTCCGATTGCATTATTGACCGAAGCGACCGAGCGGGTCCGGGTTACCGCCGACTACAAGCAGCGCGTGCCTGCTACCAGTACGGATGAGATAGGCCGCCTAGGTCAAAATTTCAATAGCATGATGCAAGCCATTCAGGAACGGGAAGAACATCTACAGCGGCTCAGCATTTTTCAGCGTACCATTCTAGACGACGCGGCCTACGCTATTATCTCCAGCGATTGCGGCGGCATAATCAATAGCTTCAATCCCGCCGCCGAACGTTTGCTGGGGTACGCGGCAAAGGAGGTGATAGGTAAACAGACGCCCACACTATGGCACGATCCCGATGAGATAAGCAGGTACGCCACTCGTTTATCCGCACAGCTGGGTACAACAATAGCGCCGGGATTCGAAGCGTTTACGATCCGGCCGATGCATGATTTGCCGGAGGAAAACGAATGGACTTTCATTCGTAAGGACGGCAAGCGGATCCCGGTTAATCTGTCAGTTACCCGTCTGCGGGAAGAAAGCGGCCGGACCGCCGGTTTTGTCGGCCTGGCCTATGATCTCACCGAACGTAAACACGCCCAGCACCAATTGCAATTGCTGACCCACGCCATGGATCAGGTAAAGGAAACTATTACGCTGATGGGCGACAACGACCCTCATTTTCTCTATGTCAACCAGAGCGCCGTTACCACCTTGGGATATAGCCGTGAAGAGCTTACCGGCGGTATGGGCGTATTCGATATCGATCCCGACTGGTCGCCGGAGGTTTGGGAGAACTTTTGGCGGGAGTTGTCCATCCGCCGCCAAATGCAGTTCGAAACCAGACACCGTACCCGGGACGGGCGTATTTTTCCGGTGGAATTGACGGCGAACTATTTTGAGTTCGATGGCCGGAAATACAATCTGGCAATCTGCCGGGATATTACCGAACGCAAGCAAACCGAGAAACTGTTGACGGAATACGCCGCGATTGTCGAATCCTCCGACGATGCCATCGTAGGCAAAACGCTGGACGGCGTCATCATCAACTGGAATAAGGGCGCGGAACGCATGCTGGGATACCGGGCAGACGAAATTATTGGGCATAGGGTTACCGAGTTGATTCCCGGCGACCGGTTGAACGAAGAGCGAGAGATACAGGAGAAGATCCGCCGCGGCGAGTTTATTCGGCACTATGAAACCGTGCGCCGCCGCAAGGATGGTCGGCTAATCGATGTTTCGGTGACAGTGTCTCCGTTGAAAAACCAGCAAGGCGAAATTATAGGTGCCTCCAAGATTGCGCGCGATATAACCGAGCAAAAACGAGCGGAAGTCGAACTCAGGCGCTACCGGGACCAACTGGAAGAAACCGTGCGGCAACGGACGCAAGAACTCATGTTAACCCGGGACGCCGCCGAGGCGGCCAACAAAGCCAAAAGCGTGTTTTTGGCCAACATGAGTCATGAGCTGCGCACGCCGTTGAACGCCATTCTGGGTTTTTCCTCGATTATGCGCAAAAACCCTCTGTTGCCGGAGGCGGACAGGCGCAACGTCGATATCATTAACCGTAGCGGCGAACATTTGTTGACGCTGATCAATGACGTCTTGGAAATGGCCAAGATCGAAGCGGGTCGGATCCAACTGGAAGAGGAGGCCTTCGATTTGGGGGGTATGTTATGCGATGTAATGGATATGATGCAGGGGCGGGCCAAGGAAAAACAGCTGGAGCTCACCATTGATCAGTCTTCCGATTTTCCGCGTTACATTGTTGGCGACCAAGCCCGCTTACGCCAAGTGTTAATCAACTTGGTGGGCAATGCCCTGAAATTTACCGAGCATGGCGGTGTAACCATACGCCTGGGCACCAAAAACAACGCCGTTTCGCACTTATTGATCGAAGTTGAAGATACGGGTCCCGGTATCGCCCCGGAAGATCAACAACGTATCTTCGAACCCTTCGTGCAATTGGGTAAAACGGCGGATAACAAAGGCACCGGACTCGGCTTAAGCATCACCCGGCAATTCGTGCAGCTGATGAAGGGGCATCTTAGCCTGGAAAGCACGCCGGGCAAGGGCTCGCTGTTTCGCATCGATTTACCGTTGGGCATTGCCGACGCCGTCGATATCGGCAGGTTGCATGGCACGGAAGAACGGGATGTCTTGAGCTTGGCGCCCGGTCAACCCACGTTTCGGATACTCGTGGCGGAAGATCAGCAAGACAATCGGCTGTTGCTGGTCAACCTGCTGGAACCGCTCGGTTTTCAGGTCAAACAGGCGGAAAACGGCCGGGAAGCGGTGGAATTATTCCATAAATGGCACCCGCATTTAATATTGATGGACAGACAAATGCCGGTCATGGACGGCGTGGAAGCGACAAAAGTCATCCGTCAAAGTCCCGAAGGCCGGCGGGTAAAAATCGTTGCGGTCACCGCATCCGCGTTTTCCGAGCAGCGCACCGAAATGTTGATTGCCGGTATGGATAGCCTTATAAGCAAACCGTTTCAAGCCGGCGATATCTATGAATGTATGTCCAGCCTGCTGGGCGCAAAGTTCGTCTACGCGGAAACCGAAACAGCCGCAAATGAATCCGTAGCATTGACGGCGGATATGCTGGCCGTGTTGCCGGAGCAATTGCGCCGCGACCTGGAGAGCGCGGTGGTCAGCCTGGAAAGCGAGCGTATGGAACTGATTATTGAACGGATTGCGGATTACGATCCGCAATTACAGAACATATTAAGCCGGCTTGTTTATAATTTCGATTATCCGGCGATTCTGAAGGCGCTGCGGACCGTTTAGGATTGGCATGTCAAAGAAAAATAACATATTGGTAGTAGACGACACGGCGGCTTCTCTGAAGTTGTTGAGCGACTTGCTGAAGGCGGAAGGCTACGAAGTTCGCGCCGCTATTAATGGGGAGTTGGCCATAGAATCGACTATCGGTAACCCGCCCGACTTGGTATTGCTGGATATCCTGATGCCCGGCATGGACGGTTTCGAGGTTTGCCGCAGACTCAAGGCTAATCCCGATACCCGAAACGTGCCCGTGATCTTCATTAGCGCGCTGTCCGACACCGATGAAAAGGTGCAAGGCTTTGGTTTGGGTGCGGTCGATTTTGTGACCAAACCCTATCAGCGCGAGGAATTGTTGAGCCGGGTGCGTACCCATCTGGAAATCGATAGACTCCGCAACCATCTTGAGGAGCTGGTAACGGAACGTAGCCGGCGGCTGGCCGAAAGCGAAGCCAAGCTGAGGACAAGTCTGGATGAGCTGATGCTGGCGAATACGCAATTGCAAACGCTGTTGTATACCATCCCCGAGCCGGTTTGGTTAAAGGATCCGGAAGGCGTTTATCTGGCCTGTAATCGGCAGTTCGAACGTTTTTTCGGCGCCAAGGAAGCGCAAATCGTCGGTAAAACGGATTACGATTTTGTCGGCCGCGAGTTGGCCGATCTTTTTCGGGAAAACGATTTGAAGGCCATGGCCGCGGGCAACGTGAACACCAACGAGGAGTGGCTGACCTTTGCCGATAACGGTTACCGGGGGCTGTTCGAAACCCTCAAGACACCGATGCTGGACCGGGACGGCAAGTTAATCGGCGTCTTGGGTATCGCGCGCGACATTACCGAGCGTAAAGCGGCCGAAGAAAAAATCCAACGGCATATGCGCTTGTATGCCGCCTTGAGCCGTTGCAACAAAGCCATAGCGCATTGTAGCGGCGAAGCGGAGCTGTTTTTGGAGATATGCCGGGCCGCCGTGCAATTTGGCGGCATGAAGATGGCCTGGGTCGGCATGATCGATGCCGAAACCAAATTGATTAAGCCGGTCGCCAGTTTCGGCGAAGGAGCCGATGATTTGCAATACCTTGAGGCATCGGTAGATGCCGACAGCCCGTACGGGCACGGTCCAACCGGAACGGCCATTCGGGAACAGCGGCCTTATTGGTGCCAGGATTTTATCAACGACCCGGTCACCGCGCCTTGGAAAGCGCTCGGCGTGAAGGCTGGTTGGGCGGCATCGGCTTCGTTACCGCTGTACCGAAACGATACCGCAATCGGTGCGTTCATTCTGTATGCCGATCAAGCTAACGCCTTCGACGAAGCCGCGCGCGATCTTTTGCTTGAGATGTCGATGGATATCAATTTCGCGCTGGAAAATTTTAGCAGAGTGATGGCTCAAAAACGGGCCGAAGCCGAAATTGAACGCCTGGCTTTCTATGACCCGCTCACCAACTTACCGAATCGGCGCCTGTTGTACGACCGTTTGCAACAATCCATCGCCGGCAATGCCCGGCATGCAAATCACGGCGCGGCCTTGTTTATCGACCTGGATAACTTCAAAACGCTTAACGACACCAAAGGCCATAACGCGGGCGATTTGTTATTGGTGGAGGTGGCGCAGCGCGTGCAGGCCTGTGTGCGGGAAGGCGATACGGTAGCCAGATTGGGCGGCGACGAATTTGTGGTGATTCTTAACGGCTTGAGCAAGGATTACTCGCAAGCGTCCAACCATACCAAAATCGTGGGAAACAAGATGCTCGCGGCGATTGGCCGGCCCTATTTATTGCAAGGATTCGAGCACCATTGTTCGGCCAGCATGGGGGTTATATTATTCCGCCACCAGGACACTAGCGCCGAGGAATTGTTACGCTGCGCGGATACCGCCTTGTATCAAGCCAAGCGCTGCGGACGCAACAGTCTGCTTTTTTACGATCCGGCCATGCAGGCGGCATTGGAGAAACGCAGCGAGACGGAACGCGACTTGCGCGCGGCCTTGACCGGAGACCAATTCAGGCTTTTTTATCAGATGCAGGTAAACCAAGCCGGGCAAATATTGAGCGCGGAAGTATTGATACGCTGGATACACCCGCGGCTCGGCATGGTTCCGCCGCTGGACTTTATTCCGTTGGCCGAGGAAACCGGGTTGATCTTGCCCATGGGGCAATGGGTATTGGACGCCGCATGCGCTCAGCTGCGGCGCTGGGAATCCGACCCCGATCATGCCGCGTTGCAACTTGCCGTCAACGTCAGCGCCCGGCAATTCCATCAAGCAAACTTTGTCGCGCAAGTCCTGGATTCGCTAAGCAAGTATTCGGTCAACCCCAACCGGTTGAAACTCGAACTTACCGAGACGCTGGTGCTGAATGATATCGACGATACTATCGTCAAGATGCACCAACTGAAAAAAATCGGCGTCAGCTTTTCCTTGGACGATTTCGGCACCGGTTACTCATCCTTGTACTACCTCACCAAACTGCCGATAGACCAGTTGAAAATAGACCAATCCTTCGTCCGTAATATCGGGCTGACCCAAAGCGACGCAGTTATCGTGCAAACCATTATCGGCATGGCTAATAATTTGAAAATAGAAAGTATTGCCGAGGGGGTGGAGACGGAAGCTCAGCGTTCGTTCCTGGAAGCGCACGGTTGCCGCCTTTACCAGGGTTTTTTATATAGCCGGGCGCTGCCGGTAGAGGTATTTGAATTGCAGTTCGGGCCTGTTGCGGAACAGTCGGCTTTCGCCGATAAATGATGCGGTTATCAGGCACGGCCGAAACGGCATGGTCGGCCAGCGGATAGGGGGCGTCCAAAGCAGGTGCGACGTTTCCGCTTTCGCTTCGGAACTATTGACTATCCCCCAATACCTAACCGGCTTTAGCAGGTATGCGGGGTGTCCCATGAAAATACAAACGGTCAAATCCAGCACTATCGACGTTGTGGGATACGACGAGAAAACCCATAAATTGCGGGTGTCATTCCGTAACGACAAACCGCAAGAATTTTGCCATGTGCCTGAACAGACCTTTGAAGCATTTATTAATGCTCGCTCAAAAAACCGCTTTTTCAAGCGGCATATCCAAAACGCTTTTCCTTGTTGATTTTCAGCGCTCATGTGTCGAATTGGATGGATTGTTTAGGCAACCCATCCAGGTTCTTTCCATGATAAAAACAGACTCATTCAGCAGTTGCCGCATCGCCAATTATTGCCGCCGGCCTCTGCTCGCCCTTGCCGATTTCCAGCAAGTCCCAGAACAGCAGGCCGCCGCCCGCCGCCGTCATCAATCCGAACACCATGCGCCAGACCATGGCCTGCATGAACCAGGGATGGTTTTGGGCGGCGAAATAGCCGGCCCAAGTGGAACCTTCCACGGCGCGTTCGATAAACGATTGTTCGTAACCGGCGATCAGCAGCGCTACCGTCATGCCCAAAACGCCCAGATTTAACAACACCGCGGCGGTTTTCCAGCGCCAGCCGTTGACCAAGTCGCCGCCCATCCAGACATTGCCGCGGGCTTGTTGCACCGCCAGATAAAAGAAGGCGATGTTGATGGTGGCGTAGGCGCCGAAGAAGGCCAGATGGCCATGCGAGGCCGACCACTGGGTGCCGTGGGTGTAGAGATTGATCTGCGGCAAGGTATGCATGAAGCCCCAGACGCCGGCGCCTAAAAAGTTGCCGAAAGCGTGCGCGATCACCCAGGCCAAGGCCGGATGATTGCTGTTTTTAAACCGGTGCACGCCAGAGTCGTAAATAGAATGCACCACCATCGCCACCAACGGAATCGGTTCCAGCGCGGAGAAAAAACCGCCGATGGTGAACCAGTATTCGGGCGTGCCGATCCAGAAATAATGATGGCCCAAGCCCAAAATGCCGGAGCCGAACATCAAGGCTACTTCGATATACAGCCAGGTTTGCACCACTTGCCGGCGCACGCCAAGCAGTTTCATCAAGCTCCAGGCCATGATACAGCCTACCAATACTTCCCAGGTGGCTTCCACCCATAAGTGGATCACCCACCACCACCAATATTGGTCGACCGAAATGTTGGTAACATAAAACATACCGGCCAGATACAGGCCGGCCAAGGCGACCAGATCCAAGGTCAACACGCCGGCAATACCGGACCATTTGCCCTTGGCAAAGGTGGCGGCGACGTTATAAAAGAAGGTCAACACCACGGCGACGATACCGATGTCGGCCCAGCGCGGGGCTTCGATATATTCGCGGCCTTCGTTGATCAGCCACAGCGACGTGTCGTTGCCGGCGCCGAACTGGATGAACAGATACACCAGCACCACGATGGCGACCGCGCCGGTCAACACCCAGAATGCCAGTCGTCCCCATTTCAGGCCGACGATTTCGACGCCGCTTTCGTCTTCCAGAAACCAGTACACCGAGCCGATGAAGCCGTACAGCATCCAGACCACCATGGCATTGATGTGCACCATGCGGTTAACGTTGAAATCCAGGATTTCGTATAAAAAGCTCGGAAACAGAAATTGCAGGCCGGCCAATAAACCGAACAGCAGTTGCGCCATGAACAACACCATGGCGACCGTGAAATAATGTACCGCCAATTTTTGTCCGCCGCTCAAATGCGGGTTGGCCATGAATACAGCGTAACGTTGCTTGCAGTCCGCCCAGCAGACGGCGGCTTTTTCTTGATAGGCTTGTAGCGTCATCTGTTATTCCTCTTCGCCGATGGCTTTGAAATTATGCGGAAAACCGTTGGTATCGATGGTGGACATCCATTTCAGGAAGGCCACGATGGCTTCCGCTTCCGGCTGGGTGATGTCCAGATTGGGCATCTTGCGGTTGGAACCGAAGGTACGGGCGTTTTTTTCCGGGTCGAGCAGGAAATCCACCATCATTTGTTCGCGCGATTCCTTGGCGATCCAGCCTTGGTCCAGCCAGGCCTTGGTCAAGTCCGGCGCATAATAGGCGCCGTTGCCGAGCAGGGTATGGCAATTCATGCAGTTTTTGGCTTGCACGGTTTTTTTGCCGAGGTCGACCAGTTTTTCCGCTTCCTCTTCGCTCAAGGTCTTGCCGAATAAGGGCGCATTGCCGCCGATGACCGGCTGATAACGCTGTTTGGCTTTGTCGAAGCGGTAACTAACGTCTTTATTGATGACGCCGTACGCCTGCACGCGGGAACCGCCCGCCGTGATTTGGGATAGGGAATCGAAGGTTAAAATTACCAGCAACACGAAGGAACCGCCGGTTACCCAGATGGCGGTTTTTTTCCAAAACGTTTCGGATGCCCAGCGCGGGACTTGCTCAGTCATGACGACCTCCAGATTGATGAGAATGTTCGGGTTCTTCGGCATGGGTCGCAACGCATAGCCGCCAGATGAAACGGGGCATAAAGGCGTACCCCACCGCCAAGCTTAGCGACAGCCACAGCCAGTAACCGGTAAAATGATTAACCGTGCTGAAGATGCCGATGCAAACCAATAAAGCGGCATAGGCAAGCCATGCGCCCCAGTAAAACCGCGGGCGGGTTTTGATTTTGGCCCATGCGTAAAGCGCGGCATACAAGGCGGCGCTGAGTATGATCATGGCCGCGCTGAAAAAGCTCAAAAAGAAATCGGATAGGGCTACGGGTTCGACCAACATTAGAATTCTCCGATAATAGGGAACGTTTCTTATAAACATTCATCATATATGCATCTTATAAGAGTGTAAAACCTCTAAAGATTTATTTCAAATACATTATTAAACAACAATTAACTTATGCAGCTGACCGCGCACACGGATTACGGATTACGGGTTTTGATTTATTTGACTTTACATCCGGACAGACTGGTTACCATCAACGAGCTGGCGGAGTTTTTCGCCATATCCAAAAATCATTTGGTCAAGGTGGTGCACAATTTGGGACTGAAAGGTTTTGTGCGTACCGTGCGCGGCAAGGGCGGCGGCATTTGCCTGGCCGGCCCCGCGGAGCAAATCAGCGTGGGTCGCGTCGTCAGAGAGTTGGAAGGCCATTTTCAAATGGCCGAATGTTTCAATCCCGGCAAGCAAGGCCAGTGCGCGATTCAGCCTCATTGCGGACTAACGGGTTTGCTGGCGCGCGCGGTCGAACAGTTTTTACAGGTGTTGGACGGCGCGGTGCTATCCGACTTGCTGTCGGCGGGCAGTTTGACCGGAATTCAGGCCGGCACCGGCGTCGAACCCGGGGAATAGCGGTTTTCCGGCCGCTAGACCGGGTTTTGTCGGCGGTCCGTAGAGGCATGGATCGCCAAGGCCAGGACGATCAAACCGCTGCCGAAGGCGATTTTCAGCGTCAAGGGTTCCTGGTTGACGAAATAACCGAGCAGCAGCGAAAACACCGGCGTGATCAAGGTAATCATGGCGACCGAGGTGGCCGGCAGGTAAATCAGCAGATAGTAGAACAGCGCAAAACCGATGGGCGTGGCGATCATGCCCAGATACAGGATGGCTAGTTGGGTTTGTTGCGACACCGCAACCGGTAACGCCGCTGCGTCCAGCCAATACCAGGTGACTAAATAAGCCGGCAGCGCGAATAACATGCCGCCGCTGATTTGGGTCAAGGCGGGTAGTTCGGCGCGAATCTGTTTCACCCACACCGAGCTGACCGAATATAAAAAGGTCGCCATCAGCATGGCCAGCATGCCTTGTATGGCCAGTTCATTGATCTCCAGCGCGGAGTTGAACATCACCAACAAGCCGATTATGCCCATGACATAGGAAATCAGCTTGCCGAGGCCCAAGCTGCGTTCCTTTAAAAAAGCCGCCGCCAAAAATGCGGTCATGAAAGGGCTTAAGCCGAATATCACCGATACCCAGCCGGAGGGAATATATTGCGCGCCCCAGTAAGTGATCAGCATGCTCAGATAGAGTTGCAGGGCCACCGCCAAATAGGTTTGCAGCGCCTTGCGGTTTAATCGTAACGGCTGGCGGGCCAACAGCATCAACAAAAACAGGCAGACCGCGCCTATGCACATGCGGGCGGTGACGCCGAACACAAAACTGACGTCCACCGAACTCCATTTGATGGCCAAGGGCGTGGTGGACCATATCAACACCACGCCCAGGTAAGCCAAAAAGATACGCACGCGGATTATTGTCTGGCGCGTTGCGCCAGCAGGTCGTCCACCACCGCCGGATCGGCCAGCGTGGAGGTGTCGCCTAAATTACCGATATCGTTGGCGGCAATTTTCCGCAAGATGCGGCGCATGATTTTGCCGGAGCGGGTTTTGGGCAGGCCGGGCGCCCATTGAATGAAATCCGGCAGCGCAATGGCGCTGATTTCTTCCTTGACCAGTTCCTTCAGTTGTTTTTTTAGCTCGTCGTTGGGCTGCACGCCGGCATTTAGCGTCACATACGCGTAAATGCCTTGGCCTTTAATGGCATGCGGAAACCCCACCACGGCCGCTTCGGCGACGTCGTGATGCAATACCAGCGCGCTTTCGATTTCCGCAGTGCCTAGACGGTGGCCGGAAACGTTGATCACATCGTCCACCCGGCCTGTGATCCAGTAATAGCCGTGTTCGTCGCGCTTGGCGCCGTCGCCGGCGAAATACAAGCCGGGGAATTTTTTGAAATAAGTTTCGATGAAACGGTCATGGTCGCCGTAAACCGAGCGCATTTGTCCCGGCCAGGAGTCGGTGATGACCAAATTGCCTTCGGCCACGCCGTCCAGGATATGGCCGTCGTTATCGACAATCGCCGGTTTGATGCCGAAAAACGGCAACGTGGCCGAACCGGGTTTTAAATCGGTGGCGCCGGGCAGCGGCGTAATCAGAATGCCGCCGGTTTCGGTTTGCCACCAGGTATCGACAATGGGGCAACGCGCGCCGCCCACCACGTGGTAATACCATTCCCAGGCTTCCGGGTTGATCGGCTCGCCAACGCTGCCCAGTATGCGCAGGCTGCCGCGGTCGGTGCGGGTCACGTAGCCGTCGCCTTGCGCCATCAGCGCGCGTATCGCCGTCGGCGCGGTATAAAAAATATTGACCTGGTGTTTGTCCACCACCTGCCAAAAACGATCGGCGGCCGGGTAGGTGGGCACGCCTTCGAACATCAAGGTGGTGGCGCCGTTGCATAACGGGCCGTAAAGTACGTACGAGTGGCCGGTGATCCAGCCGATATCGGCGGTACACCAATACACGTCGCCGTCGTGATAATCGAATACGTATTTGTGGGTCATGGCGGCGTACAACAGGTAACCGCCGGTGGTATGCAACACGCCCTTGGGTTTGCCGGTGGAGCCGGAAGTATACAGAATGAACAAGGGATCTTCCGCGTCCATTGTTTCCGGTGGACAATCCGCCGAGGCTTCCGCCATGGCCGCGCGGTAGCAAATATCGCGCTCGGGATGCCAGGGTATGGCGTGTCCGGTATGTTTGATGACGATAACGGTGGTCAAGTTGGGGCACTGGGCGGCGGCCTTGTCGGCATTGATCTTGGCGGGGACGATTTTGCCGCCCCGGTAGCTTTCGTCGGCGCAGATCAAAAGCCGGCAATCGGCGTCCAGAATCCGGTCGCGCAGGGCGTCGGCGGAAAAGCCGCCGAAGACGATGGAATGCACCGCGCCGATGCGGGCGCAGGCTAGAATCGCCACCGCCGCTTCGCTGATCATCGGTAAATAAATGCACACCCGGTCGCCTTTTCTCACGCCTTGGGCTTTCAATACATTGGCGAATTTGCAGACTTCGCGGTGTAATTCGCGATAGGTCAGTTTGGCGTCATAATCCGGGTGATCGCCTTCCCAAATGATGGCGATCTGGTCGCCGCGCGTATCCAGATGCCTGTCCAGGCAGTTGACGCTGGCATTCAATTTGCCGCCCATGAACCAGTGAATATCGCCGTTAAGAAAATCGCATTGCAGCACCTGTTGCCAGGGTTGCTCCCAGTCCAGAAATTGCCGGGCTTGCTCGGCCCAAAAACCTTCCGGATCGCTTATCGATTGCCGATACAGGCGATGGTATTGATCCGCATCGATATGCGCCATGGCGGCAATTTCGGGTTTGACAGGATAAAGGTGATGTTCCGACATGGTAAGTCCTTGGGTCCGGTTCCGGTTTTTTGGCTTGTCGGCACAGCACTGGCCGATAGCGTTTTTGGGTTAGCGTAACTTAGCCTGATAAATCATCCAACAATGCCGATATTTGCGGCAACCCTTTTTTATATTCTGAACGCTTGCCGCGCCCGGCAAGCGCTGGTCTCACGAGCGAGACGTTTTGAAACAGGCGAATGCCGCCAATAGGCCCACCACGAAAAAAGCGGTACCGACCAGCGTGAAGCGCAGGTTGGAAACGTCTATAGGTAAATCGTCGGTGGCGTAAAGCATGAAAATGACCGCTACCGCCCCCCAGCCGAAAAACCGCAAGACGCCGGACAGGAACTGCTTGACCGGCGTTTCCGTCGCGGCGGCCGGCATGTCCATGCGGTAGGCGACATAGCCGCTGATAAGCGCCGGCAGAATTCCCCAGCGCAGGTGTTGGATAAAGCTGTCCAGAAATTCGAACTGCGGCCTATGGTAAAAAGTCAGCTCCAACACTACTGTCGCCGTCGTGGTGCTGACCGCGCCCCCCAGGAGCATCATGGCCATGTAAAAACCGTAATTACGCTCGGACTGTTCGTGCTGCTGTCCGAACGTGAGCGCCCGGACCACAAACACCAACACTATCGGCAACACATACATCGGTATGGCATACGCAATCCAGCGCAATGTGGTGTAGCTGAAATGCGGTAGCGGTTTGTCCGGAAACAGGATGCTGTTATGCAGCGACACCGATATTTCCCGGCCCAGCATGACGCCGATGCTGGTGACAGCGGTAAAAATCAGCACATATTTGTAGGTATGTTGCAGGCGGGACTCATTCACCTTGCCGCCAAGCTGTTTAACCGTCGCCCACATGTCGTCTTCGCTGGGGCTGCCGAAGACGATAAGCGAAGCCAGCAGGCGGCACAGCAGGCCGGTAAGATTGTCCAAGTCCTTGATTAACAGCACCGTCTTGGTGTAGTGCGGTTCCGCATCCTTCCAAATGGCGACTTTTTCCGACATTGAGTTATAGCTGATACAGATTTCCCCCCATTTTAGCGACGGCTCGTTGAAAAAGCGCCGATAAGACGACTGGTCGGCATAGTGCTGTATGCGGTCGAAGAGCAGGCAGTTATGAGCCCATTTATATTCGACCGTGGCGCCGGATTTGTCGAAATCGCCCGAGTCTATGCTCTGCACCAATAAACGGTCGGCGATTTGAGCCTTGATCCGATCGTCCACCGCCGATAACCTCGACGCCATCAGCGCGTTATAAACCTGCGCGGCCTTGGTCGGAATGGCGAAGGCGTCATGAATACTGTCCCTGAGAATCAGCAGAGGGTTGAAGCGGTTTTCCCAGTCGATAAAAAACAGAAACAAACCCGCAACGATCAGCGGAATCAAGGTGCCGCCGTCCAGCCCTTCCAGCAGATCCAGCCATTCGCCGGAACGTAGGTTGCTGACGATCAGGGTAAACAAGGGTTCCAGGGACAGCCACTGCCACGTCAGTAGCCAATAAATCGAAGCCATCAATGCGCAATACAGCGCGATACCTGTCCAGTAAGTGCTTCTGCGGCTGAAATACTGCGGCAGCGTCGGCGCATCGCCCAGCTGTATTCGGCGTTTTTGGAAGGAACGGTAGGCGAAGAACAGGGTCGCCGCCGTTCCCAGACACTGTACGGTACTATAAATTACGAATTCGGCTGTCATCGTAGCGTATTGGATTTTGTTGTTTAAGAGGTTTTGGTAATCGGAAAGGTTTCGTGGCCCTATTATAGATGGGTCGGCGTTTTGTTTATCGAGTAAGTTTCATCGATACGCCGCGGATCGAGAGGCTTAAGTGGCGTCAAAATCTAATCTTGCTGTTCCGACGTATGCATTGTACGTATTTTCTCCAGTGTTTGCGGCCGCCAGTGCGCAACGCCCCAAGCCAATTGTTCGGCAACCGGCGCCTTGCGCAAGCATAAGGGTGGGTTTTGCCGTAACAGTTGCAATAGCAGAAACAAGGTATAGGCCGGCCGCGTGTCGTCTACCGGCGCGGCCAGGGTTTGCTTGCTGAGTTTGTTGCCCAGGGGATCGACGAGCACTGGCAGGTGCATGTAGGCGGGTTCAGGATAGCCCAACAAGGTTTGCAAATAGCGCTGTCTGGTTGTCGAATCGAGCAGATCCGCACCGCGTACCACGTGACTGACCCGCTGCCGGAAGTCGTCTATGACCACCGCAAATTGATAGGCCACAATACCGTCCTTACGGCGCACGATGAAATCGCCGTGTTCGAGGGCCGGATTTTCATCGATCCAGCCCTGCAGGGCGTCATGAAAGCGTATCGACACATCCGACACTCGCAGGCGCCAAGCCGACGAACCATCGAGAGGGAAGCCGGCCTCTCGGCAGCGGCCCGGATAAACCGGTATGCCGGCCAAATCCTTGCGGCTGCAACGGCAAGCGTATATCCATTGCTGTTGCCGTAATTGTTCGAAGGCTAGCGCGTAGCTTTCCTGTTGCCGGCTTTGATAATACACGCTGCCGTCCCAGTGCAACTCAAACCGGCTAAGGCAGCGTAAAATGGCGTCGCTGGCGCCCGGCGCATTGCGAGGCGTATCCAAATCGTCGATACGCAACAGCCAGAGACCGCGATGCCGGCGGGCATCGAGATAGCTGGCCAGGGCGGTATAGAGCGAGCCTAAATGCAGCGGGCCGGTAGGCGAGGGCGCAAACCGGCCGATATAGGGTGGGGAATGTTGCGGCAGGGTTAACCCATTTGTTTTTCGCGAATTTCATCCAGGGTTTTACAGTCGATGCACAATGTCGCGGTCGGGCGCGCTTCCAGACGGCGGATGCCGATTTCGACGCCGCAGGTTTCGCAGTAGCCGTAATCGCCGGCTTCGATGTTTTTCAGCGACTCCTCGATTTTCTTGATCAGCTTGCGTTCGCGGTCGCGGGTGCGCAGCTCCAGACTAAACTCGGATTCCTGGGTGGCTCTGTCGTTAGGATCGGGAAAATTGGCCGCATCGTCCTGCATGTGATGTACAGTGCGATCCACTTCTTCCATCAACTCGGATTTCCATTTGTTCAGGATATTGGTGAAATGCTGTAACTGGGCCTCGTTCATGTATTCTTCACCTTCAGACTCTTGGTAAGGTTTGAAAGTGAATTCTGACGTGGAACTATTCATCCATTGACTCCTGGCTATCTTTTAAAAAAATCGGGGCTTTTTATCAGAATGAGCAGGGGCAAGCAAGAAGTTTGTTATCATGCCCGCGCATTAGCCCATTGGTAAGCCCATTATGAAACAGCAAGTCGCGGACAGAATGCAGGGTATTTCTGCTTTTTATGTCATGGAATTATTACAACACGCCAAACAATTGGAGCGCGAAGGCAGGGATATTATTCACATGGAAATCGGCGAGCCGGATTTTCCAACCCCGCAAGGTGTGATAGCCGCCGGCCGTGCCTTACTGAAAACAGGTGATGTTAAATATACGGCGGCGGCCGGATTGCCCGAATTGCGCGGCAGTATAGCCGAGCATTATCGCCGGCAATACGGCGTTCAACTCGATCCTGGCCGGGTCTTTGTCACGCCTGGCGCTTCGGGCGCCTTTTTACTGGCATTCGGGATTAGTTTGAATCCCGGCGAACAAGTGATGATGGCCGACCCGTGTTATCCCTGTAACGATAACTTTGTGCGCCTGTTTAACGGCCAGACCCATTTTGTCGATGTCGACGCAGGTAGCGAATACCAACTTACGGCCGATCTGATTGCCAAAAACTGGCGGCCGAACAGTAAAGGCGTCTTGGTGGCGTCGCCATCCAATCCGACCGGCACCCTGTTGAGCGGTGAAGACTTAAAGCGCGCCATAGATCAGGTGCATGAACTGGGCGGCTGTTTCTATTCCGATGAAATTTACCACGGCTTGGTTTACGATCAACCCGCCATGAGTGCATTGGCTTACAGCGATGATGCCTTTGTGATCAATAGTTTTTCCAAGTTTTTCGGCATGACCGGCTGGCGGGTCGGCTGGCTGGTGGTGCCGGAGGATTTTGTCGAGGCGGCGGAAAAGTTGGCGCAGAATATTTTCATCTCCACGCCCACCCATTCGCAGTACGCGGCGTTGGCCTCGTTTACCGAAGAAAATTTGGCCGAACTGGAGCGGCGGCGCCTGGAATTTAAAGCCCGGCGCGATTTTTTATATGACAGTTTGTTGAAACTAGGCTTCAAAATTGCCTGCAAGCCCGAAGGCGCATTTTATATTTACGCCGATTGCAGCGCTTTCACGGACAACAGTTTCGGCTTTGCCCGCGATTTATTGGAACAGGAAGGCGTGGCGGTAACGCCGGGCCGGGATTTCGGACAATATTTGGCGGATAAACATATCCGTTTTGCATATACCGCATCTATGGATAGAATGGCCGCCGCTTTAACCAGATTGGAACGATTTATATGCCGATAACACAATGTACCGCTCAACAGTTACAGGAACGCCTGCAACGAGGCGACAAGCTCCTGCTTCTTGATGTACGCGAAGCGCATGAATATGCTTTCGCCCATGTCGACGGCAGCATACACATTCCGTTAAACCGAATCCCGGAAAGGATACAGGAACTGAATAACGAACAAGACATTGTGGCGATATGCCATCATGGCATGCGCAGCCAGCAAGCTTGTTTGTTTTTGGAGCAATACGGTTTTGACCGGCTATACAACCTGAAGGGCGGTATAGATGCCTGGTCCGTAAGCTGCGATCCCACTGTCCCACGTTATTAAAAAAATAATAATCATGTTTCTGAAAGAATTTTACGATACCCACGACAGCAGCATTCGTATCGCCGCCCAGCAGGCCAGTATGTTTGCCAAGGAAATTGCTCACGATTTCAATCCCTTGCACGATGTGGACGCCAAGCGTTTTTGCGTCCCGGGCGACTTGTTGTTTTCCCTGGTGCTGGAAAAATACGGCCTTAGCGAGCAAATGCACTTTATTTTTTCCGGCATGGTGGGCGACGGCGTTTTACTGAATTTCCCGGACAGCGATGCCGAGCATATCGAAGTTACGGACAATCAAGGCAAAACCTACCTACAGATTGAGCGTTCCGGTAACGTCAGCCACGACCACGCCATGATCGAAACCTTGATAAGGGATTATGTGGCGTTTTCCGGGCAAAATTTTCCCTATGTCTTGGTCCCATTGCTGGAAAAAGAAAATGTCATGTTTAATATCGACCGCCCTTTGGTTATCTACGAAAGTATGACCTTAAAGATGCGGAAGCTGGATGTATTGAATCCCACGCTCGAGATGCTGGAGCCGAAAATGGAAGTCAACGGCAAGCGTGCCACGGCTTATCTGTATTTTCAAATCAAGTCCGGTGACGAGATTGTCGGGTCGGGCTTTAAAAAACTGGCCGTCAGCGGTTTGCGCGCTTACGAGGCCTTGCCGATGCAGGCCTTTGTGGACGATTATCTGGCGCGAAAAAACGGTTATTTGGCCGAGCTGGTGGACAGATAACCTGTCCGCATCGATCGCGATGCGTTTTTAATGTTAGTTTCTTAGCCGGATATATAGCCTGCGATTGGGCGGCAATTGTTACGTCTTGCGCCGTAGTATCTGCCGCGCGTTTACGAGCCGAAAACGCGCGGCATTGGATTCGGTTTCCAACTAGCTAAACGGCCCAATAATAACCGTAAAGGTTTTCAAAGTTGCGCTATTATTAGCAATTGCTTTTCTTCCGTACGTCATCCGATTTTATCCAGGCATGCTAATCAATAGCAAAAAACCCAAACAGCGCAGACATATTCGATACGCGACAGAACTGCAAGCTGTACTCAAAGCGGGCGAAGCGGGGCGTTTCGATTGCCTGATTCTGGATTTTTGCTCGCACGGCTTGTTTTTGCGGCTTGCCGCCAATATCGATATTGCCTTGCCCACACAACTCAAAATCCAGTTCAACGTTCCCGCCGAACGGGGCGGGCAATCGTTCGAAATCGATGCGCAATTGATGCATAGCTCCCCTAACGGTGTCGGGGTTATGGTCGATAACATGCCGCTTGCGGCCTTTAATGCGCTAAAGACACAGGCAACTCAAGCTATAAGCAACACCTCGGATGCGGAGAGCGGCGACAGGCCGTTGATGTATGAAAACTTTAAACTGTTTTTGAAACAAAGCCTGGTTGAGTCTTTAGCTAAATTAGCGACTCACTTTTTTGAAGAAATCGGCAATAACCTGGAAAAGGCCAATACGCATTCAGATTACTTTTCCAGCCGTTCCGAATTAGACGATTTAGTGACGACTTTAAAATTAAATATCGGGATCTGTACCAGCGAATTTTGCCATTCCGTTATCGACCAGGTCGATTGGATTAGCGAACATAATCAAAAAAAAGAAGACATTACGCATTTCGACAGACCTCTTTCATTGGTCGAAAAAGAGGATTTTGAAGATTGGTTGAATATGTCGGCAATCATAAGAAAGCTGAGCAATCATTTCGAAGAGCCGATTAACCAAGTGACCCGCGAGTTGAGTAGAATATTGGGGCGTTCCAAAACGACTATCAACAACCCGATTTGTCCGGCGGTACTTTGCGATTGCTTCAGGGAAATTATTCTACACTTCAAACTGGACAATAAAACCAACAAAGTGCTTTACATTTGTTTCGGTAAAACGTTGTTCGAATTATTGCCCGATTTCTACCGGCAAACTGTTGCTGTTTTAGAGGCTCGAAAATCGGCCGAGAAAAAGACTATTGATGCGGCAGTCGAATATCGGCGGGATTCGATTGCGGCCGCCCCCGGTAGCCAAGACGTTTTACACGGCGCGCAAAAACCCCCATTCTCGCGGGATAGCGGCGCGGCGGAAAGCGGGCAAAACCATGCCGCCCCTTCATTAACGCATATTGCCGGAAAATTGCTTGATATTTTAAAGGAAGCCGATTTACCGAATGCCGGGTTTTCCAAGTCCGAGTCGCAAGATAATGCAGGACTGATCGATAGGCCGGTTGATTATTTTGACGAAAATGAAATTACGGCGGCTATTTCTCAATTACAGAACGACGCCGCGGCCAAATTCATCCGCCAAGATTATGCGCAACTGCAAGAGCGTCTGCAAGAAACCTTAAAAAACCTTACCGATAAACCCAAGGTATTTTCTCATCGCGATGGCAGCCTTTTGGACGTGTACGGAAATTTTTTTAATACTTTATTCAAAGATCCTAATATTTCCACAGCGTTACAGCCTTATTTGGAAACTATATTTCTGCCCTTAATCGGTTTGCCGTTACAAGGTAACGAGTTTTTAGAAGCCGATTCCCATCCCGCCAAAACCATACTTAATCAACTCGCTGTTCTGGATCAGGCCATGCAAGGCAACAGAACCGCCAAAAAAGACAGTATCAAACAATTTTTACATCATATTACCGCCCGGATTGCCAGGGAAGTGCCGGCCAATCCGAATGTATTATTAGAAATCGAAAATGAGTTAAATAGTTTCACAAAGCAGATCACCAAAACCATTGACGCCAGAATTAAACATGTCGTCGATATTCATGAAGGGCAGCAAAAACTGGCAATGGCGCGCCAGGCGATTCAAGAAGAAATCGACAAACGCATCGGGGGACGGGCGATACCGACGGTAATTCCAATGCTGCTGGATGCCGGCTGGCAACATTTGCTGGTTTTTACCGAGCTGAATAAAGAAAAATTAAACGATAGAAAATCGGCATATTTGAATGTTATCGATGACCTGATGTTTTGGCTTTATGAGCAAGATTCGGTTCTGAAAATTCAAACCAGCAGTATTCAAACAACCATTACCTTTATTGAAGACCAACTGAGCTCAACCGGCACACCTGTTTTTGAACGCAGGCAAGTGATTGAAGAATTGACCGCATTGTTGTTAGGCGTTGGCAATCCTAGGGTTAGAAAAACCATTCAAACCATTAAAATTGCCGAACAAAAACCGGATGTCATCCAGTTGTCGGACGAAACCGATGAGTATTGGACGTTATTGATAGATCAGTTGGCCGTCGGCGAATGGTTAAAAATAAAGCAGGACTCCGGTTTGTTTTTGGCTATGAAATTAATATGGGTCGGGGGTATTCCTCTTGTTTATGTATTTGTGGATACCGAGGGCTTAAAAAGCCTTCAGTTTAATAAAAAAGAGTTAGTAGCGCTTTTTCGCCATGGCTGCGCGGAAATATCGGACAATTTGGATACGCCTTTAACGGAAAGAACCACCAATTCCATGCTACAGGATATGCATGACAAATTTGTCTTTAATGCTACACATGATCCGGAGACAAATCTGATAACGCGCGATGAGTTTATTAAGCAATTAAAAAATGAACTTCCAAAGCTCGGCGATACTCAGCACATGCTTTGCCACATCGAGGTGTTGGATTTTCGTGTAATTAAAAATATTTGCGGTCTCTCCGGCGGTACGCAAATGTTAAAATCCGTCACTCAACTAATGTCGGACCAGCTTAGGTCGTCCGACTTAATGGCTAGACTGGGCGACAGCTCTTTTGCGGTTTTATATAAAAATTGTTTGACTGATGAAGCTTTTGATTTGTCGAATCAGTTAATAAAATCAGTTAGTAATTCGCATTTTAAATGGCAGGAAAAAAGCTTTCCGATCACGCTAAGCATGGGATTAGCCGCATTTGAAAATAACTGCATCGATATTTATCAATTGCTGCAACAAGCCGATGCCGCGAGTTTGTCCGCCGAACATTCCGGCAGCAATAATGTGCTGCTGTTTGCGGGCGATAACGAGAGTTTACAATATCAAAATAAATTGCTTGAGTGGATAGGACGAATCGATACCGTTTTTTCCGAGGATAGATTATTTGCCCGTTGCCAGATGATTGCTCCGATTGAGCCGAGTCAGGATAGCCATGTACATTATGAAATTTTACTTGGCATAAGAGATGAGGATGGCAAAATTATTCCGCCTGACCATTTCATACCGGCTGTCGAACGTTGTAAAAGGATGCATGAAATCGATAAATGGGTAATTTCCACCGTGTTCGACTGGATTGAAAAAAGCAGGCATAGCTTTGACAATATGGACGGATTTTCCATTAACCTGTCGGGCGAATCTCTAAATAGTGAAGAGTTTTTACAGTTTCTCCAAGCGATTTTAAAGGTTTCCGATTTCCCGCTTGAGAAATTAGTGTTCGAAATAACCGAGACGGTTGCATCCGAAAACTTGGCATTTACCAAAAAGTTTATCAAAACCATTAAAGCGTTCGGATGCAAGTTTTCCTTGGACGATTTCGGTTCTGGCTACTCTTCTTATGCTTATTTAAAGAATTTGAATGTCGATTATCTGAAAATCGATGGCGCATTTGTAAAAGACCTCGCCGATAATAAAGCCGATTTAGCCATCGTTAAATCCATGAACGAGATCGCCCATTCATTAAATTTAAAGACGATTGCGGAATATGTCGAATCGGCTGAAATAAAAGATATTCTTAGGGAAGTCGGGGTCGATTACGGGCAAGGGTATTTTATTCATAAACCCATGCCGTTAGCTGAATTGATCGTTCAGCCAAGGGCGGATCCCGAGTTATTCTATTTTGAGGACAATTCGTTTTGGGAAATTTGACGGCCGAATTGCCGTTGTGAAAGCGTTTTATTTTTTAACGCATCGGCAAGACTGACATGCCTTGTTTCAGCCTGGGTTCCATACCTCGAAGGGTTCCACGGTTACCATGTCCCCGGCGGACACGCCGCTGGAATCGCTATCCAGGACGATAAAACAATTCGCCAAGCTGGCGGCCTTAAGCTGATGAGAGTCCTGTTGCTCGGCGGGTTTGACAGTGAATTCGCCGGGCGCGGTTTGCCTGAAAACCCCGCGTTGATACTCCTGACGGCCGGGGGACTTGCGGAGTGCCGTTTCGCAACATGCCTTGAGTTGCAAAGGCGTTGCGCATGGGGCACCGGCCAGTTGTCGAAGCGCGGGCTCGACAAATTGCCGGTAGGTAACCAGTACGGCTATCGGATTGCCGGGCAAGCCGAAAAACCAGCAATTTTTGACGCGGCCGAACGCCAGAGGTTTACCGGGTTTAATCGCCAATTTCCAAAAATTGACCTGCCCGCATTTTTGCAGGGTTCGGTTAACGAAATCGGCATCGCCGACCGATGCGCCGCCGCTGGAAATCAAGACATCAAAAGTTTCCGCGGCCGACACTAAGGTTTGTTCCAGCAAGTCCGGATCGTCCTTGATGACGCCCAAATCCGTAATCGAGTGATTGGGATCGTCCAATAGTCCGGCCAGCATGTAACGATTGCTATCGTATATTTGTCCGGACTCCAGGGGTTGCCCCAAGCCGGTTAATTCGTCGCCGGTAGAGAAAAATCCAATTTTCACCCGGTTTTTTACCTTTACCGCGGCAATGCCTGCCGCGGCCAGCAGCCCTAGGTCTCTGGCGGTTAATTTTTGGGTAGAGGCGATCAGCGTTTCGCCCCGCCGCGCGTCGCTGCCGGCCGCTCTGATGTTTTTATAGGGTTTGGTGTCGTTAGGCAGGCGGACGCCGGCTCCGGTGCCGGTAACCTGTTCTTGAGCAATGACGCTGTCGGCAAAATCGGGCACCACGGCCCCGGTAAAGATCCGCACGCATTGATTTTTTTCGATGGGGCCGGAATACGGCTTTCCAGCCCAGGATGTACCCGCGACATGCAAGGTAAATTCTTGGTTTTTAGCAATGTCCGCGCTGGCAAACGCATAGCCGTCCATCGCCGCATTACGTTGGGGCGGAATGTCGATAGGGGAGCAAACGGTATCGGCCAATACACGCCCCAAGGCACCCAGGAGCGGAACGCGCTCCTGCCCGTCAACGGGACGCACGGCGAGGCGGATATTTTGCCGGGCTTGCTCCACGGACAGCAACTCGGCGGTGTGGGGATAACAGATATCAGTCATTTTGGGCGTTGAAAAAATAATGCAAAATAAAATCGGCGATGGCCAAGGGGTTGTTCAAATCCAGGCAGGGCAGGCCCGCCGGCGTGTCCATGGGCTGGTCGCTGGCAATGGCGATAATATCCGTATCGGCGGGATAAAGCAGCGCCTTGCCCAGGCTGGGACGGTGTAATTCGATTTTGGCGAAACGGTCATGGCGAAAGCCCTCGACCAGAATCAGATCCAGTCCCGCCGTCGGGAATGCGGCGAGTTGCTCCTGCAGGCCCGCGTCCCGGTGCGGATAAAATTCGGTAATCAATGCGCGGCGGTATGGCGACACGATCATCACGGGGCTAGCGCCGGCGGAACGCAACCGGTAGCTGTCCTTACCGGGATAATCGATTTCGAAATCGTGATGGCTGTGTTTTATCACCCCGACGTTTAAACCGCGTTGCTTCAGTAACGGGATCAACCGCGTTAGCAGGCTGGTTTTACCCGTACCGCTAAAAGCGGCAAAACCTAGAATGGTTGGATGAGTCATCGACATGCCGAGTGAAAGTGAATGTACCGGTATTCTAGGGTATTATGAGTTTGGTTTTGCAGGTGGATTTGGAGTAAAGGTGATACGCATCTTATTGCTGTTGGTACCGGTGATAGCGATTTATTTGGCCATTCGCTGGTTTCAAAAAACACCTGCCGAAGAAGCGGGTAGGCGGATTAAAAAAACCGGTTGGATAATCGCTATTCTACTGCTTTTGGTGCTGGCGGGCAGCGGAAAACTGAATGTATTGTTCGCCGCGTTGGGTGTGGCGATTGCGTTCATGGTTCGATTAATGCCGGTTATTTTGCAATACGCGCCGCAATTGCACCGGTTATGGCAAAACTTGAATCACGGCAACGCGCAAGAAAGTCGGCAATATAAACGCAGGCCGGCCCGCGGAGGCATCAGCAAGGCCGAGGCGCTGGAAATATTGGGGCTAAGGCCCGGCGCCAGCCAAAAGGACATAATTGAGGCGCATCGCAAATTAATTTCCAAGCTGCATCCCGACCGCGGCGGTTCGGATTATTTGGCGGCCCAAATAAATTTGGCGAAAAAAATCTTGTTGGCGAATGGTGAATAAAGCTGTGAGTCAATTCACATTTTCTTAATTAAAACAATTGTTTATATATTTTTGTTGTGTTTTTACAACGGAAAATGCACTTTTTTTGTGCATTAAAATTTGTAAAATATGTGAACAAAATCAATTGATAACAAAATTGTTTTAAAGTTATACTGGCACTCGGTAATGAATAGCGGTATGCTAAATTCCGATTTAGATGGCCCGTATGTTGTTGAAATGACACAAGCCGGAAAAATTTTTACCGTGCTTATCATCAGCAAGGTTTAGGGTAACCGGCTTGATTCGGACCAAGCTCTTGCGGTTGCGCTAAAGGGTCGTAGCAATTCAAGAATGTCGAAAGAAGGACGATTTAACCAAAAATAATGGCAATCCGGCGTGTTTTTAGCAGTATGAATGCCGACTAAACTTAAGCCTCAAACCTGGAGATGAGTCATGATGGAAGAAGCGATTGATATAAGCAAAGACTTGGAAATGGAGATTCCCGACATCATATCTTTTGATGATATCGACGACGACAATCCTGACTTGGATGCTCCGGAACAATTGAAATTTACCGATACGGATATCGGCGAGGCGCATAATGAAAGCAACTTCGACGCCACTCGCGCCTATCTGAACGAGCTCAGTAAATCTCAACTTCTTACCGCGGACGAAGAAAAAATCCACGGCAAGCGCGCACTGGCGGGCGATCCCGATGCCCGCAAAATCATGATAGAAAGCAATTTGCGCTTAGTGGTTAAAATTTCCCGCCGTTATCTCAATAGAGGATTACCCTTACTGGATTTGATAGAAGAGGGCAATCTGGGCTTGATCCGGGCGGTGGAAAAATTCGATCCCGAACGCGGCTTTCGCTTTTCAACCTATGCCACTTGGTGGATCAGGCAAACCATCGAGCGGGCCATCATGAACCAAACCCGCACCATTCGCCTGCCGATACACATCGTCAAGGAAATGAATGTTTATCTGAAGGCCCAGCGCAATTTGGCCCAACAGCTGGACCATGAACCCACTGCGGACGACATTGCCAGACATCTGGACAAGCCGGTCAAAACCGTCAACAAGATGTTGAAACTTAACGAACGCGTGACTTCGGTCGACGTCTCCTACGGCAAGGAATTCGACAAACCCTTGCTGGAAACCATCACCGAAGAAGAAAGCCGTTCGCCGGCTGAAATTCTGCAAGATAATCTGATTCAAACCAATGTCACGCAATGGGTTTATCAACTTGCCGATAAACAACGCGAAGTCATTTGCCGCCGTTACGGCTTGTGCGGCTTCGAGAGCGCTACCTTGGAACAAGTGGCCATGGAACTGGGCGTTACCCGCGAACGGGTCAGACAGATTCAAATGGATGGTCTGAAACGCTTGAAAGAAATTCTGGAAGATACGGGGTATTCGTTCGAATCGATTTTCAATTAACGTTTAGACGGTCACTCCCGCAACCAAAGACAATCGCCGCTGACCTTGGCGATCTTTTCCAGACGCTGCCGGTGGCTGGCCAATTCTTCCTCTGAACAACCGATTACCTTTAATTTGGGACGGTCGGCCGACAAGCGCACCAACTGGTGTTGCTCCGCGGTGCGCATTTCCTCGTTTTCATCCAGTAACGACGCCTGACCGCCGGTCATGATTAAATACACGTCGGCAAGGATTTCCGCGTCCAGCAAGGCGCCGTGCAAATCCCTGTGGCTGTTGTCTATACCATAGCGTTTACATAACGCATCCAAACTATTACGCGCGCCCGGGTGCTTCTTGCGCGCATAAGCCAGGGTATCGAATACCGTGCTATTGCTTTCCACCGAACGGGTTTCGTTGGGCAACTGCGCAAGTTCGTGGTTCAAAAAACCCACGTCAAACGGCGCGTTATGAATAATCAGTTCCGCGCCCTGGGTAAAGCGCATAAAATCATCCACGATATCCGCAAAACTGGGTTTATCGCGCAAAAACTCGTTGGTTATGCCGTGCACCTCAATCGCACCGGCATCGATTTCCCGGTTAGGATTCAGATAGACATGGAAACGGTTTTGCGTTAGCCGGCGGTTGACGAGTTCCACGCAGCCGATCTCTATGATTTTGTGGCCTTCCTTGGGGTTGATGCCGGTGGTTTCGGTATCCAAAACCACTTGTCTGTGATGTTTGGAGGGCATGGACGAGGCGGCCGTCATTGGGCGAAAGCCTTCAGCAATTCGGTTTGCACCTGATACAGCGGTTCGCCGCCGGGCGTTGCCCGCAGGTATTGACCGTTGCTTTGCAACAGCCAGGCTTGCGAATTATCGTTTAAATTGGCGTGTAAATCGTTTAAAACCCGACCGCTGGCTTTTTTATCTTCCAGCGGGAAGCAAACCTCCACGCGTCGGAATAAATTCCGGTTCATTAAATCGGCGCTGGAGGCGTATATGGCCCAGTCGCCACTGTTCATGAACGCATAAATCCGGGTGTGTTCCAAAAACCGGCCTACAATGGAGCGTACTTCGATGTTTTCCGACACGCCGGGCACGCCGGGCCGCAAGCAGCACATGCCGCGCACAATCAATTTGATTTCCACGCCCGCCTGCGAAGCGCGGTACAAAGCCTGTATCGCTTGTTCCTCAACCACTGCATTGACTTTGATGATGATCTTGGCCGGTTTGCCTTTTCTGGCCTGTTCGATTTCGCGCTCTATCATTTTCATCAAGCCCTGGTGCAAGGTAAAAGGCGATTGCAACAGCTTGTTAAGCTTGCTTACCTTGCCGAGGCTGGTGAGCTGCATGAAGACCCGGCGCACGTCTTCGCTCAATTCTTTTTCGCAGGTAAACAAACCGTAATCGGTGTATAGCCGCGCGGTTTTAGGGTGATAATTGCCTGTCCCCAGGTGTACGTAATTGCGGAAAGTATTGCCTTCCTTGCGCAGCACCATGCACATTTTGGCGTGGGTTTTGTAGCCTACGACGCCATACACCACATGCGCCGCCGCTTCCTGCAGCTTGGCGGCCAAGCCGATATTGTCCTTCTCGTCGAAGCGGGCCCGCAACTCGATCACCACGGTAACTTCCTTGCCGGCGCGCGCCGCCTTGATCAAGGCGGCCACGATGGGCGAATCGACGCCGGTGCGATATAACGTTTGCTTGATGGCCAGGACATCGGGATCGGCAGCGGCCTGCCGCACGAAATCCACCACGGGATTGAAGGATTCGTAGGGGTGGTGCAACAAAATATCCTGTTTTTTGATGCAGGCGAAAATATCCTTGTGTTTCTTTAATATGCTTGGCAAGCCCGGTTTAAACGGCATAAATTTCAGATCGGGACGGTCGACCATGCTGTAAATGGCTTGGATGCGGCTCAAATTGACCGGGCCGTTGGCCAGAAACAGACGGTCGGGAGTCAACTCAAAACGGGCCAATAAAAAGCTGACGGTTTCTTCGGGACAGTTGGCGTCGATCTCCAGCCGCACTTCATCGCCGTAGTTGCGCATGGCCAGTTCGCCTTCCACGGCCAGCATCAAGTCGTCGATGGCATCGTCGTCGACAAAAAAGTCGCTGTTCCGCGTCACCCGAAATTGATAGCAACCTTTAACCGTCATGCCGTTGAACAACTCGGAAACGAATTCATGAATTATGGAGGATAAAAATACGAAATCATGCGGACCGCTATCGGTTTCGCCGGCTGGAATCTGCACGATGCGCGGCAAGGCTCGGGGCGCTTGCAATACCGCGCGTCCGCTATTGCGGCCGAAGGCATCCTTGCCGGTCAGCGAAATAATGAAATTTAAACTTTTATTCAATATCCGCGGGAAAGGGTGCGCGGAATCCAACCCCACCGGGGTTAGAATCGGCAATAATTCTTCATTGAAATATTTTTCCAGCCAGATTTTTTGCGCCTCGCTCCAACTTTCGCGTTTTAAAAAGCGGATATTTTGCGATTCCAGACTGGGAATCAAGACGTCGTTTAAAACCCGGTACTGTTCGGCAACCAGCTCATGAGCCTTGGCGGAGATTTTTTCGAATTGCTCCTGAATACTCAGGCCGTCCACACTGATGGCCGTGGAATCCATCTCCCCCATCTGTATCAAACTGGCGACGCGCACCTCGTAAAATTCGTCCAGATTGGAGCAGGAAATACATAAATAATTCAGCCGTTCCAATAACGGTAGATGTTCATCCAGCGCCTGCGCCAGTACGCGGATGTTAAATTCCAATAAACTTTGTTCGCGGTTGATATAAAGCTCGGGGCTGTTCAATGATGGGATGCTAAATTCCGGGGTATCCATGTGCAATATGGGTTGAGTATGACGACATCGGGATTATAGAGCAATTAGGCGATGCGTACTGTTACGGTTAGCGGGCGCGCCGCGGATAATGCGTATTTGTTATAATTAACCATCGTCCATCGTTCCCCTCAAAAAACATGATTTTTCCTACTATCGAGTCCCAAGTCGGTAACACGCCGCTGGTGCGCCTGCAGCGTCTGCCGGGCGAGACCGGCAACATCATTTTGGCCAAGTTGGAAGGCAACAATCCGGCCGGTTCGGTCAAGGATAGGCCTGCGTTGAGCATGATCAAGCATGCCGAAGCGCGCGGCGAAATCAAGCCCGGCGACCGTCTGATCGAAGCCACCAGCGGCAATACCGGCATTGCGCTGGCGATGGCCGCCGCGATTAAAGGCTATAAAATGACCCTGATCATGCCGGATAACATGAGCGCCGAACGCATCGCCTCCATGAAGGCCTACGGCGCCGAAATCATACTGACCCCGGCTCAAGGCAGCATGGAGGCGGCGATCGATTTGGCCCGTAGCATGGAAGCCGATGGCCAGGGCCGCATATTGGACCAATTCGCCAATCCGGACAATCCGCGCGCGCACTACGAAGGCACGGGCCCGGAAATCTGGCGCGACACCCAAGGCAGCATTACCCATTTCGTCAGTGCCATGGGCACCACCGGCACCATTATGGGTACTTCCCGCTATTTGAAGGAACAAAACGCAGCGGTGGAAATCGTCGGCGTGCAGCCGGAAGGCGCCTCGAAAATACCCGGCATTCGCCGTTGGCCGCAAGAATATCTGCCTAAAATTTACCATGCCGACCGGGTCGACCGTATTATCGAAGTCAATCAAACCGACGCCGAAAACACCACCCGCGCCCTGGCCGCGCAAGAAGGCATCTTTGCCGGCGTCTCCTCGGGCGGTGCCGTTTTCGCCGCCTTGCAATTGGCCAAACAGGTGGAAAATGCCGTCATCGTGGCCATTATTTGCGACCGCGGCGACCGCTACCTGTCCACTGGCGTGTTTCCAACCTGATTCATGTAGGCCGGAATAAGCCGATAGGCGTTTCCGGCTTAACCCGATTGCCGGAAACGCTTGCGCTTATTCCGGCCTACGTGCTTTTTACATTCTCGCAATAATGGCCCATAAGAAAAAATTACCCCTAGACCCCGTTACAGTTACCATAGAATCGCTGTCGCACGACGGCCGCGGCGTTACCCACGTCAACGGCAAAGTGGTGTTCATAGACGAGGCCTTGCCCGGCGAAACCCTGGAGTTTATCTACACCGATAGCCGCAAGGACTATGCCGAAGGCAAGGTGGCAACATTGCTGACCCGTTCCGAACATCGGGTCGATCCCGCCTGCCCGCATTTCGGCGTTTGCGGCGGCTGCAGCTTTCAACACGTCGATGACGCGGAGCAAATCAAGTTCAAGGAGGCTTTGCTGCAGGATCAATTTCGCCGCATCGGCAAACTGGAGATTCCGCAAATTTGGGAAGCGCTGACCGGCCCGCATTGGGGTTATCGCCGCAAAGCCCGCATGGGGGTGAAATGGGTGGCCAAGAAGGGCAGGGTATTGGTCGGATTCCGGGAAAGGCGCAATCCTTTTTTAGCGGAAATCGATAGCTGTAAAGTCATGTATCCGCTGGTTGGCGAAAATCTGCCGGCTTTGGGCGAGATGATCGCCGGCCTGAGTATCAAGGACAAAATTCCGCAAATCGAAGTGGCGATCGGCGACCGCGACGTCGTGCTGGCGTTTCGGGTGCTGGAGCCGCCCACCGATGCCGACAAACAGCGGATGCGCGAATTCGGCCGCCAACACAATCTCAGTATCTGTTTGCAGCCCAAGGGACCGGATACCATAGTCCCGCTTGACGGCGAACCCGAAGTGGTTCCAAGTTATGCATTGGCTGATCAGGGGGTGACCTTCAACTTCCGCCCGGCCATGTTTACCCAGGTTAATTACGACATCAACCAAAAAATGGTCAGCCGCGCCTTGGCCGCGCTGGAGTTGACCAAGGACGACCGGGTACTGGATTTGTTCTGCGGCCTGGGCAATTTTACCCTGCCGCTAGCCACGCTGGCCGGACAGGTGGTCGGCGTGGAAGGGGATTTGCCGTTGGTGAAACATGCCCGGGAAAACGCCCGCTTGAACCAGCTGGACAATGTCGAATTTCATGTCGCCGATTTAAGCAAGGATGTCAAGGAACTGCCCTGGTGCAAGCAGAAATTCAGTAAAGTGCTGCTGGATCCGTCCCGTGCCGGTGCCGCCGAAGTGTTGCACAATTTCAAACATTGGCAACCCGAACGCATAGTCTATGTATCCTGCAATCCCTCCACGCTGGCGCGCGACGCCGGCATTCTGGTGAACGAACGGGGCTATAAGCTGGTCAAGGCCGGCGTCATGGATATGTTTCCGCAAACCGCGCATGTCGAATCGATAGCCCTGTTCGTGAAAAAATGAGCCGTTCGTTGGATATTTGCATCGCCAGCCAGCAATTGACCGTACTGGAAAACGAGCGGGTTATAAAGCGTTACCCGGTCTCCACCGCCAAGAAAGGCCCCGGCCAGTTAAAAGGTAGCGAATGCACCCCCACCGGCAGACACAAAATACGCGCCAAAATCGGTGCCGGCGCGGCGATCAACAGCGTATTCATAGGCCGCCGCTTCACCGGCGAAATCTATACTCCGCAACTGGCCGCGGCAGAGCCGAAACGCGACTGGATACTCAGCCGCATACTCTGGCTGAGCGGCTTGGAGCCGGGCTTTAACCGATACGGCGAAGTCGACACGGCCTGGCGCTATATCTACATTCACGGCTGTCCGGACCACTTGATGCTGGGCATGCCTGCTTCTCACGGCTGCATTCGTATGCATAATGCCGATGTGATCGAATTATTCGATAGTATCGACGCCGGTTGCCCGGTTTTCATTCATGAGTGACGGCGTGGCCCGCATCGTTTTAGGCATGGAATACGACGGTACGGCCTATGCCGGCTGGCAATGGCAAGCCGGTAAACCTACGCTGCAAGCCGAATTGCAATCCGCCCTGAGCAAAATCGCCGACCGGCCGATTACCGTGCACTGCGCCGGCCGCACCGATGCCGGCGTGCATGCGCTGGAGCAGGTGGTGCATTTCGATTGCGCCGTGCAACGCGATTTGCAGGCCTGGCTGATGGGCGGCAATAGCCAACTCCCGGACGATATTCGCATCACCTGGGCCAAACCGGCCGTGGCCGATTTTCATGCCCGCTACAGCGCTATTGCGCGTTTTTACCGTTATGTGATATTAAACCGGCCCATGAAATCAGCCTTGCTGCGCACCCAGGCGACTTGGTGTTATCACCCCTTGGACGCCGGTAAAATGCATGCTGCCGCCCAATATTTGATCGGCGAACACGACTTTTCCTCGTTTCGTGCTCAAGGCTGCCAGTCGCATAGCCCGAACCGTTATATGCATTTTATCGACGTGTACCGGCGGGAGGACAGGGTTATCATCGACATCTGCGCCAACGCTTTTTTGCATCACATGGTCAGAAATATCGCCGGCGTATTGATGCACATAGGCATGGGTAAGGCGCCCGTCGATTGGACTGCGCAATTGCTGGCGGTCAAGGACCGGTCGCAAGCCGCCGCCACCGCTCCGCCGTACGGTTTGCATCTGGGGGGGGTGTTTTATCCCGAACGGTATGGGATCGCCGGACACGCCGTGTTTGCTAAGCTGCCGGCGGATGCCAAGCGATTCGATTAACCAGGAATAGCCGTATGAGTGACGAATCTTTTCAAGGTTTAAAAGCTTTACCGTTTAAATTCCCCAGAACATGCGGCAATTGCGGCCGGGTGTACCAAACCGAGGCCGAATTTCTCGAACAAACCCAAGACCTCAGGAACGGCCGTTCGCCGTTTAAAGCCTTTGAAGACGACGATGGGCGGGTGATTTTGGAAGTGTTCAGAAACTGTGTCTGCGGTTCCACCCTGATGGACGAGTTTCATTCCCGCCGCGATAATTCGCCGGAAGGGCAAAGGCGCAGGGAGGCCTATGCCCAAGCCCAAGCCTTGCTGGCAGGGAAAAAGCCGGAATAGCCCTGGCCTTGTCCGGGTATGAAGACGCAGTTAACCAAAAACTGCGTATTCGGATCAAAACGGCCATTGATGCCGACCTCAAAACCGCCCAGTGTTCCGATTCGGAAACCGCCGCCAATTCCGATGTAAACCCGGCCTGATTTTGCGGGACTGGGTCCGGCCACTAAATGCTATGCATAGTTACGGAATAAGTATGGTTTATAGCCTATTTTGGTTAACATACTCACTCTGTCTGTTAATGGGGGAGATATGTGGGCGTTTTTTAATGAAGCTTTGAACCTGACAGGCCTGGTTCCCCACGGTTTCTGTCTGAAATGGAACCCGCTTCTGCTCTGGACCTTGGTGGGTTCGGACTCCGTCATCGCGGTATCGTATTTCTCCATTCCCTTTGCGCTTTGGTATTTCACCCAAAAAAGAGCCGATATTCACAACCGCTGGTTATTCATATTGTTCGGTTTGTTCATCGTGGCCTGCGGGATTACGCACCTGCTGGATGTGGTAACCATCTGGCGGCCCAATTACTGGGCGAATGCGCTGGCCAAGGTGCTTACAGCCGGCCTCTCTTTTGGAACCGCGGTTATCATCTGGCTGAAAATGCCCCAGGCTTTACTTGCCCCGTCCGTGCAGCAAGTGGAGCAGGCCAAGTCCGCACTGGAAATATTGAATGCCGAGCTGGAAAAACGCGTACGGGAAAGGACGGAAGCGCTGGCGGACTCCAACAAACAACTTCACGCCACTTTAAGCGAAATGACCGCGCTGCATGAACGTTTGCAAACCGAAAAAGCCCTGTTGCGCGGCCTGATAGACAACATTCCGGACTACATTTTTATTAAAAACACCGATGGCACCTATATGGCCTGCAATAAGGCGGTAGAAAACTATTTCGGGGCGCCCGAAAGCGAAATTATCGGTAAAACCGATTTCGATTTTGTCGATGCCGAAACGGCGGCATTGTTCCGGCAAAGAGACAAGGAAACGCTGGCCGCCAATAAAGCCAATCTTCATGAAGAATGGATCAGCTATCCGGACGGCAGACGATTTTGCCTTGAAACCTTAAAAATACCTTTTAGGGATGAACACCGGAAAACCTTGGGATTGATCGGGGTGGCCCGCAATATCACCGAGCGCAAGAAAGCCGATGTCAAGCTGCAGTTGGCGGCCAGGGTTTTTACCCACGCCCGCGAAGGCATCATGATAGCTGATGCTACGGGCACCATCATCGACGTCAACGAGACCTTTACCCGGATTACCGGTTATAGCCGGGAGGAAGCGGTCGGGCAAAACCCGCGCATACTTCAATCCGGCCGGCAAGGCGCGGATTTCTATGCCGCTATGTGGAAAGCATTGCTTGAGAAGGGACACTGGTATGGCGAGATCTGGAATCGGCATAAAAACGGTAAAGTGTTTGCCGAGATGATCACTATCAGCGCCGTGAACGATACCTCGGGACAGGCGCAAAACTATGTCGCCCTGTTCACCGACATCACCGCAATGAAGGAGCATCAGCAACAGCTCGAGCATATCGCGCATTATGACGCCTTAACCGGCTTGCCGAACCGGGTATTGCTGACCGATCGGCTGCAGCAGGCCATGCTGCAGAACGAAAGGCGCAATCAATCGCTGGCGTTGGTGTATCTCGACTTGGATGGGTTCAAGGCAGTCAACGACAATTACGACCACCAAGTCGGCGACGAACTATTAATCGCCATATCCAGGCGCATGAAGGAGGCTCTTAGAGAAGGCGATACGCTGGCGCGAATCGGCGGCGACGAGTTTGTGGCGATTTTAGTCGACCTGCAACAGATTACCGATTGCGAACCGGTTTTGGCCAGACTGTTGCAAGCCGCTTCCAGTCCGATTCGGTTGGCGGATACCGAGCTACAGCTTTCCGCCAGTATCGGCGTCACGCTGCATCCCCAGGATAATGTCGACGCGGACCAGTTGATACGCCATGCGGATCAGGCCATGTATATTGCCAAGCAGGAGGGCAAGAACCGTTACCATCTGTTCGATATAGCGCACGATGCCGCGATCAAGACCCAGCAAGAGCGCTTGGAGGACATACGAGGCGCCCTGGGTAACCGGGAATTCGTGCTGTATTATCAACCGAAAATCAACGTCATCACCGGTGAAGTCATCGGCGCGGAAGCGCTGATTCGTTGGCAACATCCGCAGCGGGGGTTATTGACGCCGGCCGAGTTTTTGCCGTTTATCGAGACCCACCCGTTAAGCGTAAGCCTCGGCGAATGGGTGATAGATTCGGCCTTGGCCCAGATGCGCGACTGGTATGCGCAGGGTATAGACATCGTCGTCAGCGTCAATATCGGTGCCAAGCAGTTTCAGCAAACCGACTTCGTCGATCGCATTGCCCGGCTGTTATCGGCGCACCCGGATGTGCAGCCTTCCCGGCTGGAGCTGGAGGTGCTGGAAACCAGCGCGCTGGAGGATCTGGCCGCGGTATCTAAAAAAATCAAGGCCTGCCGGGAGATGGGGGTTCGTTTTGCGCTCGACGATTTCGGCACCGGATTTTCCTCGCTGACCTATCTGAGGCATTTGCCGGTCGACATTCTTAAGATAGACCAAAGCTTTGTGCGGGACATGCTGGTCGACCAGGACGATCTGGCGATAGTCAATGGCGTGATCGGCCTGGCCAATACCTTTTCCCGCCAGGTGATAGCGGAGGGCGTGGAAACCATGAACCATGCCAAAAAACTGGTGGCCATGGGTTGCCAGTTGGCGCAAGGATACGGTATCGCCCATCCCATGCTGGCGGCCGAGTTGCCGGACTGGGTAAGCAAATGGCAAGCGAACGAATACTGGAAACGTTAAGGCGCGGGATGCCGTGGCATTAAGGTTTCGGCTTATGCCAACAGTTCGAGTACATGCAGTTTAATGGCCAGTTTCGTCAGCTCGATATCGCTGTTCGCCCCCAGTTTGCGTTTGATCAGATAATGGCAGTTGCAGGCGGTTTTGGCGCTGATGTTGAGTATGCCGGCAATGTCGGCATGGCTTTTCCCCGCCACCAGCAAACGTAAAATTTCAAACTCTCTTAGCGTGAGAGACTCCAGGGCCAGCTGTTGGCCGCCCAATTTTTCAAGCGCCAGTATTTGGGCAATATCGGCACTCAATACATGCCGGCCGGCATAAACGTCCCGGATGGCATGCAACAAAACCTCGGGTTCGCTGCTTTTAGTCACATAGCCCAAGGCGCCGGCGCGTAGCGCCCGCAGGGCGAACCCCGGATTTTGATGCATGCTGAACACCAGTATTGCGGCACTCTCGGTATGCTGCTTGATGCGGGCGATTAGTTCCAGGCCGCTGCCGCCGGGCAGGGAAATGTCGGTAATCACCAGATCGGGCTGGAGATTTTTGAACTGCCGGTAGGCCTGAACGGTATTGCCGGCCTCCGCGATTACGGCCAAATCAGGCTGTTTGGCCAATAATGCCCGATAGCCTTCGCGGACGATAGCATGGTCATCGACCAATAAAATTCGGATGGCCGTCATGCCCGCATGCCGGTAACGCCGAGGGGCAGTTGTATGGCAACGATCAAGCCCCGAGGCTCGGCTATCGCCAACTCGAGTTGCCCGTGCAGGGCCGCCACGCGTTCGCGCATGCCGGACAAACCGATGCCGCCGCTATCGGCAAACGGCAACCGGTTAGCCTTGCCGTCGTCCCGGATGCGCAAACCGGCGGTATCGGCGCGGATGGTTAAGTCGATCCGGGCTGCGGATGCTTCGGCATGCTTGGCGATATTGGTCAAACATTCTTGGGTAATTCTGAACAGGCCGATGGCTTGGGCGTCCGACAATACACCGCAATCACCGCTGATATGCAACTGAAAACGGGTTTTGCCTTGGCTGCGCCCATTCCAGCCGGCAATCAGGCTGCCGAGACTGGCGGCCAAGCCCAATTCGTCGAACTCGGCCGGCCGCAGTCGGCCCAGAAGTTGGCGCACGCTATCCATCATGTGCGCGGTAATCCGGCCGATACGGTCCGTTTCCTCCAGCAATTGCGGGCATTGCCGCGCGGCCGTTTGCCGGATGGAAGCGGTTACCGCCTGAATGGCCGCCAAGCATTGGCCGAATTCATCGTGCAGTTCCCGGGTCAAGTGGCGGCGCTCCGCTTCCTGCAGCGTGATTAACTTCGCGACCAGTTTCCGGCGTTCGTCCAGTAATTGCTGCTGGCTGGCCGCCAGTTGGTTAATGGCCGCCGCGATACGTTGCCATTCGTTCAATTCGAAGGCGGGCAAACGGAAATCCAGCCGGCCCGCTTCCATGGCTGCAATGCCTTGAACGATGGTTTTTGCCGGGTTTAAGGCGCGGCGTAGACTCAGATAAACCAGCATGCACACAGCAAAAAGAGTGACGCAAGACAAAGCCGTCAAGCTCAGCGCAGTATGCCAGGCTTCGGCAATTTCCAGTTCGGCGCTGGGGGTAACCGTCAGCGATCCGTGGATCCGGCCTTGCAATTCAATGGGCCTCACGGCCGGCTGGCCGGGATTGAAAGTCCAACGGTAGCCGCTATCGAAGAATTCGGGCCAGTCCGCCGCGCCCGGTTTTGTTCCGGTACAAAGGCTGCGCGCCATCGGGCCGCCGGCATCGGCATAGCTCAGACAAACGCCCGGTTGGCTGCCGGACTGTTTCCAAAACTCGAAATCCGGGAAGGGTCTGGCCAGACCGATGCCGGCCTTGTTCAGCAATAGCTGCGACTCCAGCAGTTTGCCTTGCGAATCGGCGATTCGCCAAGCGGCTTGCATAGCCTGCCGGTGGCTTTTAAACAGGGCGTAAGCCGAGATCGCCAGCAAGCATGCCAAGGCAATGGCCGCGATCCTGCTCAACAAATGCAATTGTAGATTCATGGGTTGCCTGTGTGTCGCATCGGATGATGCCGCATTGTAAGAGTTGCCGGCCCAACTTAACAGCCGGCGCGGCAATCGCGGGCATATTGCCCGGGGTTTCCGGGCGAATATCGGCTTACAGGCGGATGGGCAACGCATAAGCTATCGACCACCGCAAGCCCGCTGGGGCCGGTTTTATCCATTCACTAACGAGGACGCCCATGAATCACTTCAGTTTCGACGATAGCCGCATTCACTGGCAAGCTCTGCCGGAGATTGCCCATTTACAGTATTCGATTTTGGATATCGATCCGCGCCACCGCATCATCGATGTGTTGTTTAAATTTGCCGCCGGCCGGCGGATTGTGTTGCATCGGCATAAAGTGTTGAACAAAACCTTTGTCGTTCAAGGCGAACACCGCCTGTACGAGGCGGACGGTACGCTGATGGAAGCCAGGCCGGCCGGCCGCTATACCAGCAGCGAAGCCACGGAAAAACCGCATAGGGAAGGCGGCGGCGGACAGGATGCCATCGTGCTGTTCAGCATTCGCGGTGGAGACGGGGTTTTGTACGAGATTCTCGATGACGATATGCAGCGGATCGGCGAGCTGCACTGGCAAGATTTCGTCGATCTTTATCAGGCGCAACTTCAGGCCGGCAAGGAGGACGCATGCGGCAACGGCTGAGAGCGTTCGGCGCCTTACTCTGTCTGGCGGCCGTTTTTAATGCTGCCGCCAAGCCGCGTATTGCGGTATTGAATGTCGAACTTAACGATATGACCATACTGCCGAATACCGAGCGGGAACGGCAACGTACCGCCGGCATGCGGCCGTTGCTGGAACAGTCGCTAGCGCAAAACGGCGAATACGAAATCGTCGGTATCGATGCGGATTCGCAGGCCGCCGCTAACGTCGGTTTCGGCTATTTGTTCGCTCACCACGATGCGGCCGCGAAACTGGGGCGGCGGTTCGGCGCCGATTGGGTGCTGGTTGGCCAGCACGGTAAACCCAGCTTTCTGTATTCGGATCTGATGATGCATCTGATTGACGTCGAAAGCCGAACCTTGGCGGCACGCTACAGCATCGAGTTAAAAGGGAATAACGGTATTGTTACGCAGCGGGGCGTTGATAAACTGGCGGCTAAAATAAAGGTTTTTTTCGCCGGTAAAATTCCAATGCCTTGAAGAAAACGGTATTTGCTACCTTACCGCCACGAAGGGGTTGCCGCGCATTTCGGCGGCAAAGGTGGACATGGGGCCGTGGCCGGGGATGAAGGCGATATCGCCGCCCAGCGGCCACAATTTGAGCTGAATGGAGTCGATCAGGGTTTGGTAGTCGCCGCGCGGAAAGTCGGTACGCCCAATCGAGCCTTTGAACAACACGTCGCCGACGATGGCCAAGCGTTCGGCCGGGTTGTAAAACACCACATGGCCGGGCGTGTGGCCGGGGCAATGGATGACGCGAAACTCTTCGGCGCCTACCCATACGGTGTCGCCGTCTTCCAGCCAGCGGGAAGGGATAAACGGCTCGGCCGGGGAAAAGCCGAACATCCGGCATTGTTCCGCCAGGCTTTGTATCCAGAACTCGTCGTCCCGATGCGGGCCGATAATCGGCAAATTCAATCGCTTGGATAATTCGGCCACGCCGCCGATATGGTCCATATGGCCGTGGGTGACTAGGATAGCTTCCAGCTCGACGCCTTGTTCGGTCACTTCCCGCAACAGAATATCCAAATCGCCGCCGGGATCGACTAGCGCGGCTTTGTTGGTTTTTTCGCACACCAGCAGCGTGCAGTTTTGTTGATAGTCGGTGACCGGAATGATGGTATAGCGCATGAGTGGGCTTAAAGTGTAGGCGGCGCGCGGCAGGCCGGCGCGCCGGTATGAATTAAATATTCAGCAGCAGGTGGGCCGGCGATTCCAGGCATTCTTTGACAATGCCTAAAAATTGCACCGCTTCCTTGCCGTCCACCAGGCGATGATCGTATGACAAGGCCAGATACATGATGGGGCGAATCACGATTTGGCCGTCTTCGACCACCGGCCTGTCCTTGATGGCATGCATGCCCAGGATGGCGCATTGCGGCGGATTGAGGATGGGGGTGGACAGCATGGAGCCGAAAATGCCGCCGTTGGTAATGGTAAAGGTGCCGCCGCTCAAATCTTCCACGCTGATCGAGCCGTTACGGGCCTTGCTGCCGAAATCGTGTATGCCTTTTTCAATGCCGGCAAAGTCCAATTGGTCGGCATCGCGCAAAATAGGCACAATCAGACCGCGAGGGGTGGTGACAGCGATACCGATGTCGTAATAACCGTGGTAAATGATGTCGTTGCCGTCGATCGAGGCGTTGATGGCCGGGAAGCGTTTCAACGCTTCGATGGAGGCCTTGACGAAAAACGACATGAAACCGAGTTTGACATTATGCTTGGTCTCGAAACGTTCCTTGTACTGGTTGCGTAATTCAATCACCGCAGACAGGTCGACCTCGTTGAATGTGGTCAGCATGGCGGCATTTTGTTGCGCTTGCAGCAAACGCTCGGCAATCTTGGCCCGCAAGCGGGTCATGGGCACGCGCTGTTCCGGGCGCAAGCTGGCTACCGCGGTTGCGGATAACGGTACGTGGCTGGCTTCGGCGGCCGGCGCCGGTTGTTCCGGTTCCGTTTGTTGCTCGTTTAAAAACTCCAGCACGTCGGTTTTCAGAATTCGGCCGTGTTTACCGGAGCCGCTAATGCTGGCGGGGTCGATGTCGTTTTCGGCCACCAGTTTGCGCACCGAGGGACTCAGTGGCGGTTCATCCTTGTTGGCTGCTTTGGCGGACGAATCTGGCGCCGCGTTCGGTTTTTGCAAATCCAGCCGGGCCAGCAGTTCGCCGCCGACCACGGTTTCTCCGGCGGCGCGGACGATTTCCTGGATAACACCGCTGGAAGGCGCGGGCACTTCCAGGATTACTTTATCGGTTTCAAGGTCGGCCAGATTGTCTCCGGCCTCCACCCAGTCGCCGGGCTGTTTGTGCCAGGCCACCAGCGTGGCGTCGGACACGGATTCGGGGAGACTGGGAACCAGAATGTCAAAACTCATGTTTTATTCCTTCTTTGCTGCCGTATAGGGCGGTGTGAACCACGTTTTTTTGTTCGCTTAAATGGGTTTTGTAACTGCCGACCGCCGGTGCCGCCGACGGCGGGCGGCCAGCATATATAACCGGCGTGCTGTCGTCAACCAAGTCGTAGATATGGTGTTTGCTTTGATACCAGGCGCCCTGGTTTTTCGGTTCTTCCTGGCACCAGACCACCAGCTCCAAATTGGGAAACTTATCGATTTCCGCTTTAAAGCTGTCGTTGGGAAAAGGGTAGAGTTGCTCGATGCGGATAATGGCGATATGTTTCAGATCGTCCTCGCGGCGGGCTTCCAATAAATCGTAATATACTTTGCCGCTGCAGAGTATCAGCCGGGTGACATGGTAGGGATCGATATCGTCGATTTCGCCGATCACCGGTAAAAAGCCGCCGCCGGTCAAATCGGCCAGCGTGGAAACCGCCAGCTTGTGCCTGAGCAGACTTTTAGGGCTCATGACTATCAGAGGCTTGCGGAATTGCCGAATCAATTGCCGGCGCAGCAAATGAAAAATTTGCGCCGGCGTGGTGGGGTAACACACTTGAATGTTATGGTCGGCGCACAGTTGCAGGTAGCGCTCCAGGCGAGCGGAAGAATGTTCCGGCCCCTGGCCTTCGAAGCCGTGCGGCAGCAGCATCACCAAACCGCTGAGCTTGCCCCATTTGGTTTCGCCGGAGGTGATGAATTGATCGATGACCACTTGGGCGCCGTTGGCGAAGTCGCCGAATTGGGCTTCCCAAATCACCAGCTTGTCGGGTTCGGTGGAACTGTAACCGTATTCGAAGCCCAGCACCCCGGCTTCCGACAGTAGGGAATTGAATATTTGCGGGCGGCCCTGGTTTTCGCTCAAGTGCTTGAGCGGAATATAGTTTTCGCCGTTCTTCTGGTTCAGTAAAATGGCATGCCGGTGCGAAAAAGTGCCGCGGCCGATATCCTGGCCGGTCAAGCGGACCTGATAGCCTTCGACCAACAGCGTGGCGTAGGCCATGTTTTCCGCAAACCCCCAATCCATCGCTATCTCGCCGTTGGCCATTTTGTTACGTTCTTCCATGACCTTGGCAACGCGGGAATGCAGTTCGAAATCCGCCGGCAGGTCCTGCAGCCGCTCGTTGCAAAACCGAATGCGTTCCAACGGCACCGAGGTGTCGGCCGGCTGGTCCCAATCCTTATTCAGGTATTTGTCCCAGCGGGCCGAATAGCCGTAATTGTTGTTGACTACTATGGGGCGGGAGACCACCTGGCCTTCGCTGAGTTTTTGATAATAGTCCTCTTCCATGGCGTTCACCGCTTCCTCGCTCAGTACGCCTTCATTGACCAGTTTTTGGGCGTACAGTTGGCGGGTGGAGGGTAAATTGCGGATTTTTGCGTACATCATGGGCTGGGTGGCCGCTGGCTCGTCGGCTTCGTTATGTCCCAGGCGGCGATAGCAGATCAAGTCGATGACGACATCCTTATGAAATGTCATGCGATAGTCCAGCGCCAGTTGGGTAATGAAGGCCACGGCTTCGGGATCGTCTCCGTTGACGTGAAAAACCGGGGCCTGGATCATGTTGGCCACGTCGGTGCAATATAAGGTGGAACGGGCGTCGAACGGATTGCTGGTGGTAAAGCCGATCTGATTATTAATGACGATATGCACGGTGCCGCCGGTATGGAAGGCGCGGGTTTCCGACATGTTCAAGGTTTCCATGATGATGCCTTGGCCGGCAAACGCGGCGTCGCCGTGTATCAGTACCGGGATGATCACATCGGTGCCGCCGACGCCGTGCCGGTCTTGCCGGGCTTTGACCGAGCCTTCCACCACCGGATTGATGATCTCCAGATGGGACGGGTTGAAAGCCAATGTTAAATGGATGGGGCCGCCGGGCGTGGCAATGTTGGAGGAAAATCCCATGTGGTATTTGACGTCGCCGGTCAATACGCCGGGAGACGAGGTGTGGGTGCCCTCGAATTCGCCGAATAGAGCCGCCGGGCTTTTGCCCAGAACGTTGACCAGTACATTCAGGCGGCCGCGGTGCGCCATGCCGATCACGATTTCGGTGGCTTTGTTTTCGCCGGCCCGTTGAATCAATTCGTCCAGGATCGGAATCAACGATTCGCCGCCTTCCAAGGAAAAACGCTTTTGGCCGACATATTTACGGTGCAGGTATTTTTCCAGGCCTTCCGCGGCGGTCAACAATTTCAGCAAGCCCAGGCGCTTTTCCGGATGGCTGGCATAATCGGGTTTGGCGCCTTCCAGTTTCTTGCGTATCCAGTTTTTAGGTTCGGCATCGACGATATGCATAAATTCGCTGCCGATACTGCCGCAGTAGATTTCCTTCAAGGTGCCGATGATGGCGTGCAAAGGCAGGCGATCTATGCCGCACAAACCGCCGGTATCGAACAGGGTTTTCATGTCGGCGTCGGTCAAGCCGTAATAGACGGGTTCCAGATCGGCCGGCATGGCCGTCTGGTTGCCCAAGGGATTGTTATTGGCGATTTGATGTCCCTTGACCCGGTAATGATTGATCAGTCTGGCGACGGCGGATTGTTTTTTAACGCTTTGTTCGGTAAAGCCCTGCATTTTGGCCAGTTTGCCGGGTTCGGAAATGGCCAGTTTTTCGAAACGGTCCACGATCGCGCTGTGGGGCGTGTCGTCCGTGGAACCGCAATGGATAGCGTCGAAACGTTGGCGCCAGTTGCCGGAGACCGAGTCGGGGTCGCTCAAATACTGCTCGTAGAGGTATTCGATGTAGTTGGCGTTGCCGCCGTAATACGCCGAGGTTTCTTCAAACAGTTTAAGCAGGTTGCTCATACAACATCCGGGTTTTCAGCAAGTGATGCGCATTATGGTAGAGCTAAAATGGTATATTACCAAGGGAAAAATGCAGCAAAAACGCGCGCTCGCGGTGCATCCCACGCGTCGCTACCTTAGTCAGTAAAAAGAGAACCAGCATGGCGGATAATCGAGTTGTGATTAAAATAAATTATGACAAAGACAAACAAAGAAAGGCGCTCATCGATCCTAAAATGGTGACCGTTTGGCATACTGGGCGCATATTATCGGCGGTTTTTATTTTACTGGTTTTGATACTTGGAGCAATTTATATGTTCTCCGGCAAGGATGCCGATGAGAATCCCGCCCAGGCTAACGAAAGTATTACCCCTGCCGGAGTTACTCCGCCCCAAACACCCGCCATACTCGAAGCGGAATTGCCGAAACCGCCGCCGGTTCCCGGTGATCTAAGTAATACCGGGAATGTAGAGGTTGTCAAACGTCCGCAGGCTATTATTTACGATAGAAGGGTGGTCAGGGCTTCGCTAAGCACCGCGCCTAAAAACGATGAGCCGGGTAACCCTGTTAAACAGCCGGTAATTCTGGGTCCAAACGAATCGACGGAATTATTTTATTTTAGCCAAATTAAAAACCTGATGGGGCATACTCTATTTCATGCCTGGTATAAAGATGGGCAATTGATTAATAAAAAGCAGTTTGAGGTAAAAAGCAACAATGCCAGGCTTGTTTCCAGCAGAAAGCTAACCGCGCGGGAAGCGGGAGAATGGCGGGTGGCCTTATTGGATAAGAAAGGCAAGAAGCTCAGCGAGGTTAATTACTCGGTTAATCATTAAAATTAGGTGTTTATTATTAATTGATTTGAAGTTACAATTAAAATGCATTTTTTGATTTAACGAGGAACACATGACTGACTTTAATAATTTATCCGAGACTGAAATACAAGCACTTATTGACAATGCCGAAAAAGCTTTAAAAGAAAAGCAATCCAGCAAGCGCAAGGAAGTGATTGCAAAAATCAAGGAATTGGCGGCCTCTATTGGGGTTGCCGTGGAATTGGTCGAAGGCGATAAAAAAGTCGAGAGAAAAACCGGTAAAGTGGCCGCCAAGTACCGCAATCCGGCGGATGCATCGCAAACCTGGACCGGCCGCGGCCTGGCACCGAAATGGATGCAGGATTTATTGGCCGCCGGGCGTAATAAGGCCGAGTTCGAGATTAAGTAATCTTCGGCTGCATGCCAAGCTGCTCCACCCAGTCTTTTAGATGTTTGACCGCCCAGTCCGGGTCGTCGAGCGTCAGATCATGGCCAGCCCAGGGATGCGACTTTAATGGCAGGCGCCAGTGGGTTTGAATGGCGTCCGAGCAGGCCGGGGCAACCAGACGGTCGCCCCG